>JAETOX010000064.1 GCA_021771575.1 Bacteroides sp.
TTTACGCTTTTAAACTCATCGGTCGGGGAACGGCCAGCGCCAAGGGGCGGGACCACCCGTCCCGACGAGCGTAAAAATTCAGTAAGCTAATGTAGCGAATCTGTTGTTATAGCACAGCTATACTATTTATTGCCTTTAGCGCGATTGTGGATTCTACAAAGCATCTGGCAGTTATCTATGGTCGTTGTACCGCCTTTGCTCCAAGCGGTGACGTGGTCAGCATCCATCTCTTTTAGTTTATATATGCGAGTCCTATTGCAGTCGTTTCCGAGGGCGCATAACGGACAGTTTGAAATACCGTTTGCTCTTGCCTGCTCTGTCTGCCGATTGTAAACAATCTTCTTTGTCGATTCCTCGAATATACGAATTTCAAGAAGAAGCGGCTTTTCCTCCCCGCCCAAAACATACTCATAAATGTTAGACCGTTTCCCGATAGATTCATCCTGCAATAATTCATTGACACGAGAATTGAGTGTAGCACGGTCGTATGGTGTATTGTGATACTCCTCATACATTCGTCCCCAATCCAAACCCGCCATATTCTCTGTCGTTTCAAATAACCCTGAAACCCAATCAATCACAGAATTAAAATAATCTACCAGTTCTTCAATTGAGGTGTCAAAGCGATGTGTACTCATATAAGCGTCAATAGACATTCCTTTAGAGTGACTTATCCAGTCAAGAGCACATTCAAGATATTTTTGGCGCTTGACATCTCCACTGACATAGTGACTCCATTTTTGTATGGCAGAATTTTGTGAATTATTGAATGCCCTTTTTGCAGTAGTTACAAATGATCCACTATGCACAGCATTTCGGCGTTCTTGATCGTTGAGTGGAACACCAACAATATTGATAGTCTCGAACCATTCCTTAATTTCAGTTTCGGTGCCTTCGCAAATAAAGACAACGAGTTTTGATTTCAAAATCTTTTCTTTTAGATTATCATCAAGACCAGAGAAGTAAGTCTCACGTCCGTTACGCATTATAGCGAATTTATCCGTAACATAACGACCAAAAGAAGCAATCCGTTGTTGTCCGTCCAGTACTTCAAGTTGGCCAGTTGGAGTCTGATTAAAATAAATGAGGCCCAAGGGATATCCTTTAAGCAGAGATTCTATTACAGCTACATCTTTCTTTCCGTCGTTGTAAATGTAATTACGTTGATATTCAGGTTGGATAGTAAGCTTACCATCCAAACCAAATAATCCTTTGCCTTCAGATTTGTTGTAAACAAATCCCTTACAAATATCCTCAACAGTAAAATCTATGTGAAGTGTTGGTGTCATGATTGAATTTCTTTTATGGATCACTTAAAGGTAAGATAAAACTTTACCAAACAAATTCAACCTTTCTAAACTAATGTTTTAGGAAGGTTTTTTATTTTTCGGCAATTCAGACCACAGCAGCGAGAAAGCGAATGGATCAACCGGTAATTTAGGGCTTGAGTGGGTAATGCACAAAGATGGTAAAAATTAATTCCTTCTAAAAAAATTGGCTAGGATGCACTTCAAATGAATACAAGTTTACAAAAAATTGGATATTTTTGCAGACGATAGATGTGTTTAGCAGTGTTTAAAAAAGAACACTGTTTTTATCCCCACTAGGTGAAGAGATAATTGTAATAAATAAATGAAAGAATAAAGATATGAGAAAATACCGATTTCCCTTTTTTTTAATTGCTGGGTTGTGTGTTGCCGGTATATCGCTTGCGCAGGAAAGACTTCCCGAATATTTACAAGCAGAAAAATTTACTGGTGAGAAACTGAAAAATATGTTGTTTTCTACTGTCGTAGATCCACATTGGTTTCAAGAGGGAAAGCGTTTTTGGTTTGAATATAAAACAAGCGAAGGAAATTTTTGGTATGTGGTTGATCCTGTAGCACGTACTAAAACTCCCTTGTTTGACCGGGATAAATTAGCGGCACAGCTAACAGAAATTGTCCAGGATCCCTTTGAGGCCCGGCATATTCCTATACGTCATTTGAGAGTTGAAGCAGATGGGCGAACATTTACTTTTGAGATTACGTCTTCACAGGAGAAAAAAACTGAAAAGGGTGAAAAAGAGAAGAAAAAAGGAGAAAAAGAAATTTTCTATTTTTCTTACGATTATCCTTCACGTCAACTGACACATTTAAAGGATAAGGAAAAAGAACCGAAAAGATTAGCTTGGGGAAATTTTTCTCCTGATGGAAAAACGGTGGTTTATGCGAAAGATTGTAACCTTTTCCGTATGAGCCGTGAGGATTATGAAAAAGCTAGAAAAAATGAGAAGGATAGTACAATTATCGAAATACAACTGACGAAGGACGGTATGGAAGGATTTGGATATGGTATACCGTACAGTCTGTTAAATACCGATACGCTTTGTAATGGAAAACGCCGCGGGGTATCGGGGTGCTGGTCTCCGGATTCCAGGTATTTTGCTGCCTTGGTCTCCGATAATCGTGAAGTGAAGGAATTATGGGTAATTAATGCTATCGCACAGCCTCGCCCAACCTTGGAAACTTATAAGTATCAGATGCCGGGAGAGATGGCGGCTCCGACAGAACATCTTTATTTATTCGATTTGATCGATAATAGCCGAAAAGAAATCCGGACCACCGCTTTTAAAAATCAAAATCTTAGTTTGGAATATTTACCTCGTAAACAAAAACAGCGGGATATGGAATGTGTTCCGACTATTTGGCTGGGAGATAATGACCGTTTCTTCCTGACCCGGAGGAGCCGGGATCTCCACCGTATCGATGTTTGTGTTTATACTGTTGGTCAGGATTCGGTGACTCCGGTAATACAGGAAAGAATGAATACTTATCAGGAAACTCGTCCCTTGACATTTTTGAAACAGAGCCGGGAGTTGATCCAATGGAGCGAACGGGATGGGTGGGCACATCTTTACCGGTATGATGACCGGGGAAACCTGAAAAACCGTATTACCCAGGGGCCTTGGCATGTGGAACAAGTGGTTGGAGTCGATGAGGCTAATCGGACTATCTATTTTATAGCTAATGGCAGAGAGAAAGATGAAAATCCCTATTATCAGCATCTTTATAAAGTCAATATAGATGGGACGGGTTTACAACGGATTACCCAGGGAGATTATTTCCATCAGGTAAAGGTGGACGACGACGCCCGTTTTGTTGTTGATAATTTTTCACGGGTAAATACTGTTCCTTGTACTGATTTACTGGATCGTAACGGACGAAAAGTAATGACGCTTCAAGAAAGTGATTTTTCGCAGTTAGTGGCTGCTGGCTACCGGTTTCCGGAACCGTTCAAAGTGAAAGCTGCCGATGGGGTAACCGATTTATATGGCGTGATGTATAAACCTTTCGATTTCGATTCGACCAGGGTGTATCCGATTATCGACTATGTTTATCCGGGACCTCAGGTGGAAGCAGTGTGTTATCCTTTTACTCGGATGAGTGTACGTACCGATCGGTTGGCTCAGGCTGGTTTTATCGTCATCTCTGTCGGACAGCGAGGAGGACACCCTGCCCGTTCCAAATGGTATCATAATTATGGTTATGGTAATATGCGCGACTATCCGTTAGCAGATCACAAGGCAGCTGTGGAGCAGTTGGCTGCCCGTTATCCCTTTATAGATATCGAACGGGTAGGTATTCATGGACATTCCGGAGGTGGTTTTATGTCTACTGCCGCCATCTGTCAGTATCCCGATTTTTACAAGGCTGCTGTATCGTGTGCTGGGAATCATGACAATCGTATTTACAACCGTTGGTGGAGCGAGACCCATCATGGGGTGAAAGAAACGATTTCAGCAAAAGGCGATACGACTTTTGCTTATCAGATTGCCACCAATCCGGAGATTGTAAAACACTTGAAAGGGCATCTGATGTTGGTGCACGGAGATATCGACAATAATGTTCATGAGGCGAATACAATTCGTGTGGTGAATGCTTTGATTCGGGCGAATAAACGTTTCGATATGTTGATCCTCCCTGGGCAGCGACACAGTTTCGGCGATATGGACGAATATTTTTATTGGCGTTTGGTAGATTTCTTCTCCGAGCATCTTAGAGGGCAAAAGGAGGCATCGGTGGATATTCCGAGACGGTAGCCTGGTACAGGAAGGATGGGTAAAAAGTAAAATTTAGGAGAAAAAACGGAACAGAAAACAGACCAGAACGTTTTATCAGGTAGAAACGGTAAAACGAAGGGATATGTGTTTTCATAATTCGATGAATAAAACGGTGCAACAGCTGGCGGTACGTTATGGTAGGCAGTTGAATGCGGTGGAAATTGCGGAGAAAATTATTCAGGAACAATATCACATTTCGGCTTTTACGAATCCGGAGTATCCGATTGTCACTTCCGATCCTGAGATCCAGATATATCACTGGGGATTGATCCCTTTCTGGGTAAAGACAGAAAAAGATGCTCGGCAAATTAGGGCAAAGACTTACAATGCACGTTCCGAGAGTATCTTTCAGAAACCTTCTTTCCGGAGTTCGATCCGGACGCAAAGATGTCTCGTGCCTTCTACGGGCTGGTTCGACTGGCGGCATGAAGGCGATAAGAAAATACCTTATTTTATTTATGTAAAAGAGGAGGAAATTTTTTCTATGGCTGGTATTTATGCAGATTGGAAGAATCCCCGTAACGGGCAGACTGTATACACCTTTTCAATTATCACGACTAAAGCGAATGAATTGATGAGTTGTATTCATAATACCAATTTCCGGATGCCTGTCCTGCTTCATAAAGAAGATGAAGAGAAGTGGCTTTATCCCCAGTTGACCGATTATGAAATCAGTGGTTTACTTCAGCCTTTTGACGATCAGGCAATGGAGGCTTACGTGATTCGTCCGGATTTCCTTCGGAAAAATGCTCATGATTCTTCTATTATTGAACCGGCTGAAAAATAAAAAGAAAATTTCGGTAGAGGCTTTGCCGGAAATCTGCAGGCGAACTTTAAATCCTTGTTAGACGTGGTGAATTCGAAAATTCTTTTATACATTTGCCAGTTTAAATAGGGAAAAGTTCAGGTATATAAAATAGGCAAATGTAGTGTATAAGACCATCGGATAAATTGTAGTGCGAATGAAAAGAATTTTTGTTTTGTTGATAATGTGTGCGCCTTTTATGGTTTTTGCACAGAAGGCGAATCTCTCTTTTGAAACTACTTCTCATAATTTTGGTTTCATTAGCGAGAAAGCTGGAAAAGTGGCTTGGGAATTTAAGTTTAAAAATACAGGGAAAGCTCCGTTGATTCTGACGAATGTCCGTTCGGGATGTGGCTGTACCACCCCGGAATGGAGCCGTAAACCTGTAGCACCGGGAGAATCCGGGAGCGTGAAAGTGATCTATGATCCTCGTAACCGTCCGGGAGCTTTTATAAAGAGTATTACGGTGAATTCAAATGCTTCGAATCCGGTAGTTTCTTTGACTGTCCGGGGAAATGTGTCGCGAACACCCTTAGGCCCGTACGAAAATTATAAATATGCAGTAGGACCGGTGAAGTTTACAACCGATTTGATCAATCTGGGGGTGGTAAAAAATACTCGGTTAGAAGAAAAAACGATAGAATTGGTTAATACCTCCAAACAACCTGTTACCGTACAGGTAAACAGTTTGTCTCCGGCATTGTCAGTTCGTATAGCTCCCGGAACGTTGGAAAAAGGACAAAAGGGAATGCTCATATTACAATATGATCCCGGGAAAAAGAACGATTGGGGATTTGTCAAAGAAGATATACAAGTGACGGTTAATGGACAGAAGCAGGGAAATATTCAACTGACAGCCCATATTCAGGAAGATTTTTCGGTTTATGAAGAACATCCAGAAAATGCGCCGACGGCTGTCTTTTCTGAAAAAGAGGTAATGCTGGAGGGGTTGGAAAAAAACACTTCCTACACGCATGAATTCTATATTCAGAACACTGGTAAATCTGATCTGATTATTCGGAAATTGAAAACTTCTGATGAAAATGTATCGATAAAGGTAATTAAAAGCGTTATCCGGCCTGGAAAAAAAGTAAAAGCGCTGGTTACTTTCAAAACCGGAGATAACCCAGAGGTTATAAAAATCGTTCAATTTACGGTCAATGATCCGCAAGCGTCGGTTATCACCTATAAATTGACCGGAATATTGAAGTAATTATGGGAAGATAGTTCATGATGAAATATATTTGTTTTTTACTTTTTCTTTTTATTTCTGCTGGAGCTTATACTCAGGGAATATTGGAAGTGAAAAATCCTCAGCTTACTGTGAAAAATCTGATGGCTGACAACCAGTATACAGCGGTTACTTACATGTTGAAAAATACGGGAAACCAACCAATATTGATTTCTAAAATTACTCCCATGACCAGTCTGTTGAAAGTAGAATGGGATAAATCACCGCTTTTACCTGGAAAGACCAAAGAGATTAAAATAAGCTTTATTCCTGCATCTATGTCGGAAAAATTCAATTACCGGATATTGATTTATTCCAATAGCCGTAGCAATAACCGTCTCCAGCTGGAACTTTCCGGGAATATTGTGGATAATCCTCAGAAGCCGGAATTGTTATATAAATATGACATGGATGGAGTGAAATTTAAAACCAATAGTTTGAATTTCAATACGGTATATACCTGGCAAGTTGTATCAGATACACTTCCTTTTATTAATACGTTGAAAGAGCCTGTTACGATCGGTGTACAGAATCAACAGGCGCATATCCGTACGGTGGCTGTTCCGGCGAAAGTGAATCCCGGAGAAAAGGGATTGCTGATTGTTACTTATGATGCTCCGAAGAAAAATGATTATGGTTATAGCTATGAAACCATTATTCTTTCCTTCAATCATGAACGGAATTTTAGTCATCGGTTGTTGGTCAGTGCTAATTTGGTGGAGGACTTCAGCAAGTTATCGAAGCAAGACCGACAGAATGCTCCGCTAGCTCATTTCGACAAAAAGGAAGTGAGTTTTGGGGAGCTAAAGCAGGGGGAGAGGGCAAATTGCGATTTTACACTGACCAATAAAGGTAAATCGAATCTTTATGTGCGGAAAACGCGGGCTAGTTGCGGATGCACTGCTGTGACTCTGGGAGAGAATACCATTGCTCCCGGCAAATCTACTGTAATCCGGGTCACGTTCAATTCCACTGGAAAATCAGGGCGTCAATATAAATCGATTACTGTCATTACTAATGATCCTGCAAACCCGGAAATGATTTTGAATGTTAATGGAAATATAAAAGTAAAATAACCGTCAGAAAGTTAAAGTCAGCAATGGTTTATCCGGATAACTTTGAGAATAAAATAAAATTCGATAAAATCAGGCAGTTAGTAAAAAATAACTGTTTGAGCGATATGGGAAGGGAGTTGACCGAAGCAATGCATTTTTCGGCTGTTACTGGGGAGATTCAGGAATGGTTGGAAGAAACGCGGGAATTTATGGCGATTTTGGGAGAAGAAGAGGGGTTTCCCGGTGATCATTTTCAGGATGCTCGTCCTTTTTTAAGTAAGATACGGGTCGAGGGGTTATTCCTAGAAGTAGCGGAGATGATTGCTCTCAAACACTCTCTGGAGTCGCTGACAGCTATTGTGCGTTTCTTTAACGGTAAGTCGGACCGTTATCCTTTGCTTACGGGAAGAGCCGGACAGATACAGTTATTTCCTTATATTTTACAACGGCTCGATGCCATCGTGTCACGGCATGGGACAATCAAAGATACGGCTTCGGTTGAACTGGCTGATATTCGTCATCGGCTCCAGCGTAAGCAAGCAGGAATTTCCCGTCGGATGCAAGCCTTGCTGCAACAGGCACAAACGGAAGGATGGGCTGATAAAGATACCACTATTGCCATTCGCGATGGCCGGATGGTGATCCCTGTGCCTGCTGCTTATAAGAGGAAACTGAGCGGAATTATCCATGACGAATCGGCCACAGGAAAAACTTCGTATATTGAACCAACCGAAATTGTTGAGACGAATAATGAAATTCGCGAACTGGAATTGGAAGAAAAACGGGAGATTACGCGTATTCTGCGCCGTTTTGCCGATGAATTGCGACCTTACGTTGATGAACTGATGCCAGCATACGATTTTTTGGCTTATATTGATTTTGTACGGGCTAAAGCGATCTTTTCCCGTTATATCGATGCCATTATACCGGTTTTTGACGAGCGTCCCGAAATGCTGTGGTTCGGAGCAAGGCATCCTCTCTTGTGGTTGAGTCTTCACCATTCGGGCAAACCTTTGATTCCGTTGAAATTGGAAATTAATGAAGAGCAGAGGATCATTCTGATCTCCGGACCGAATGCAGGAGGAAAATCCGTCTGCCTGCAGACTGCCGGATTGTTGCAATATATGTTTCAATGCGGTTTGCCGGTTCCGGTATTCGAGGGAAGTCGGTTCGGTATTTTCCGGAAGATCCTGATCGACATGGGAGACGAGCAGTCTTTGGAAAACGATTTGAGTACGTATAGTTCCCATCTGATCAATATGAAAAATTTTCTCCGTTATGGGGATGCTGGTACACTGGTGCTGATCGATGAATTCGGAACTGGCACTGAACCGATGTTGGGAGGTGCGATTGCCGAGGCGATACTGAAAGAGCTGAACCAGAAACAGGTGAAAGGAGTGATTACTACTCATTATACCAATTTAAAACATTTTGCGGCTGAAACTGTAGGAATTGAAAACGGAGCGATGCTTTACGACAATCATCGGATGTTACCGCTCTTCGAGCTTTGTATCGGGAAACCTGGATCTTCCTTTGCCTTTGAGATAGCCAAAAAGATCGGTCTACCGAAGGAAATACTCGATGATGCAGCTTCTAAAATCGGAGAGGATCATATCAATTATGATAAACACCTGAAGGATATTGCGCGTGATAAACGTTATTGGGAAGAAAAACGCCGTAAGATTCATGAAAATGAGAAACGCTTGGATGATGTCGTCGAAAAATATACGGAGGAGTTAAACGAAGCTTCGCGGCTGAGAAAAGAAATTATCCGGGAAGCACAACAAAAAGCTCAGGACATTATTGATTCGGCGAATAAAACCATCGAGCAAACTATACGCGAAATTAAAGAGAATCAGGCGGAAAAGGAAAAGACACGACTCATCCGGCAAAAGATGGAAGCTGAAAAGGAACGTATCCTTTCTGAAACGGCTGTGGCTGAAGAAGAACGTATTCGCCGAAAAATGGAAAAATTGCAGAATCGGCAAAAGAATAAAAAAGATAAAGTAAAAAAAGAATCGTCGGGTGTACCGTCTATAGAAGAGCAGGCTTTTCGGAAAGGGGATTTTGTTAGTCTTCCTAATAAAGCGATCGGGGAAATATTGGAAATAGATGAAAAGAATGCTGTCGTGGCTCTTGGTAATCTACGGACGAATATTCGGATTTCTCAATTGAAAAAAGCTTCGGCAGCTCAGGCAAAAAAGGTAAGTCGGGCCCAGACTTCGGTTACTTATACCAATATTCGGGAGAATATGAGTCAAAAACGTCTGGATTTCAAGCCCGATATCGATCTGCGTGGAATGAGGGGGGATGAGGCTTTGCAAAGGGTTATTACTTTTCTCGACGAGGCTGTCATGTTGAATTATAAAGAAGTCCGGTTGCTACATGGTACAGGTACCGGGGCTTTGCGTCAGATTATTCGCCAATACCTGAGCACTCATCCGCTTGTTGCTTCCTATGGAGATGAACAGATCCAATTGGGGGGAGCGGGTATTACTGTCGTAAAACTGGACCTTTGACGTTTTCCGGCCAATGGTAGAAGGGAAATATTTTAAAACATAACAGATAGAAATGGCAATTAATTTTTATCTTTGCACAGTTAAAAAATCGTAAAAGTATGGAGAACAGACTCATTGTCGGATTGACTCAGGGAGATGTAAACGGTATAGCTTATGAAGTGCTTATCAAAATGATGGCAGAAAATAGAATCTGTGAGGTTTGCACACCTGTCCTTTTCGGTTCTTCTAAAGTGGCGGCTTATCATCGAAAAGCACTGAATATCGAAAACTTTAGCCTGAACAGCATTCAGAAAGCTCAGGAGGCAAACCCGAAGCGTTGTAACATTATCAATTGTGTGGACGATGCCATCAAAGTAGATTTAGGGCAGGAAACTCCCGAGTCGGATGAGGCTGCAATGCTTTCTCTCTCAGTAGCTTTGGATGCTATAGACCATCAGGAAATCGATGTTTTGGTTGGCGGTCCGCAGGGATGTCGTTCTTTTTTACCGGCAGCAGGATGTCCGGATTTCTTCAGGCAACGTTACGATGTTCGCCAGGTGATGCCTTTATTGGTGGGAGAACGGATGAAAATGGGGTTCGTCACCAATCATATTTCTTTTAAAGAAGTGGTCGGAAATATAACGTTTAATAATGTCTATGGGAAGTTGAAATTATTAGACAATTGCCTGAAAAAAGATTTTACGATTCGTAAACCGCGTATCGCTGTTTTAGGACTGAATCCACATACCGGCGAAAATTGTATGTATGGTGAGGAAGAAAAGAATGTCATTATTCCTGCAATGGAAAAAGCCCGTGAAAATGGTATTATGGCGTTGGGACCATATGCTGCTGATAGTTTATTTAGTGGTACACAGTTTGAAAAATTCGATGTCGTGCTGGCTATGTATCATGATCAGGGAATGGTTCCTTTCAAAACGATAGAAGGAAACAATGGGGCTGTTTTGTTAGCAGGTTTACCAATTGTATATACTTCGACTGTTCATGGGATGGCATACGATATTACTGGACAGGGAATTGCCGATGAATCAGGTTTGCGTAATGCTCTTTATCTGGCAATCGATGTGTTCAACAATCGCATGCAAAACGCTGAATTAGCCCAGAATCCTTTAAGACACTATGATATAGCCTCCAATAGTAATGAGAGTGATTTGAATGTAGAGCAAATTGCAGGAGTAAAGGAGGAAGAAGTATAACCATTATATCAAAGTCAATCGATTTTTGTGAATCGTTGACTTTGATATTGATCTATATTAAAGTTAAAGCATTTTTAGTACTTTTTCTTCTGACAGAGATAGTTGTCGGGCGATATCCTGGAGAGAAATATTTTGATTATAGAGCATTCGTATCGTTGTCCGTATGATTTGTTCTTGTTGTCGTATAATTTGCTTCTTCTTTTCAATAATTCCTTCTTTTTTTTCAATCATTTCTTCCTTTTCTTTGATAGTCTGCTTTTTTTCTTCTATGATTTGCTCTTGCTTCTGGATTTCTTTATTTTTTACCATAATGACGGTATCCCGGGCTTCGATTTCCGATATAATTTCATCTTCGATATCCATATTGCGGCGAATATTTGGAGAAGCCGCGGCCTTTAATAAGCGAATAAGGACAGGTTGTTCTTCCTGTGGAAAATCTTCGATCGGTAATTCGAGGTAATGTTCATCTTTCATGCGGTATTCCTGATCGAAAATACTGAGTAAGCGCTCCAAACGGTTTTGCATGCGGCCTTTCAGATTAGGTAACAAAACAATAACAGCATCGTGGGTCAGGCTTTCGATAAAGGGATTTGTTTCATTGATAACCTGGTCATCGTAATCCAGATAGCGTCGTTTCACATAGATCACCGGTTCTGTCAAATTTTCCAAGGGATGTCCCAGAATATAAATCGTAATGATCGGCAGACCGTATTGACTTTCGGGTTTTTTCACCATATTACTTTTATCGAGATACTGTGTGCCCAGATATTGTCTGAAGCGGAGAGTTTCTGTTGGGAGCCAGGTTTTTTGCAGTTCGATCAGGACAAGATTTTCCGTTCCATCGGCATTTTTAATTCGGGCGGCAAAATCAAGCCGGAATAAAGAAATTTTGTCCAGATGGACAGTGCTATATTCATGGCGGCGCATTTCCAGACTGATGATTTCTTTTTTCAGCAAAGAGGTCAGTAAAATGCGAGCCACTTTTTCATCTTCCATCAGATACTTGAAGACAGCGTCATAAATAGGATTGGCAATGATGGTCATGTCTTACAAATTTGGATCTATTTAATGCAAATTTATGAATTTTTCCGTAAATATTGTAGTTATATCAGAACAAAATTAACAATTTATAAAAAATAATTTTACTTATACTAATTCAGGATTGGATGTAAGCTGAATTTGTAAAATATTTTATTACATGTCTTAAGCCTTAAATACATGTCGTGTCGGCGAAAGCAAAAACTTGGGAAAAGGAAAGAAGAAGTTAAAAAAAATAGGAAAGTTTCGGAAAAACTTCCCCTCACCATGCTAAAAACTACAATGAGGGGAAGAGTTTTTTTATTTCTGATATCCTCCTAATCGCCTAAGAATCCGAGGAATATAAGTGGCAATGTGGCGTTTTTTCTTAGCTTCGTATACGTCTGCTATTTTGATTAGGATGGCAGATTCTTCCACGCTTCCGAAGCCCGGATTGATAGCTGTCCCGAACATTTTCATTGAAGGCGACAGGCTCATGTAGGCATTAACCAGAGGAGGAATGTTTTCTCCCAGTTCCCTTACATAGCGCGATAAAATTTTATAATCTTCATCGTAATTATTTCCTGTAAACAGCCGGTTCATTTGTTCATCATCGATTCCCATATCCAAAGGATGTATCGGTTTCACCAAACCTTGGGTATCCTGAAAATATTTGTTCATAAAATACAGGATCATATTCCTGGCCTGAATATTGAAATTGGTATACATTGTTACTTTTCCGAAAAAATATTCGATTTCGGGATGCTCCACCGTCAAGGCCCCCAGGCCATCCCACAAATTATCTAAAGCGAAGACGGACTTACGGTTCAGTCGGGTCGATTGATAGAGCGGGTGTACGAACGATCGTCCCAATTCGATCATACGGGGCAGATAATGGCTTTTAAATTCGTCGGAAAAGCGGAAAAGTTCAGTCGTGGCCAGATTGGGTTCCCCTTCGGCATTCGACGATAAATGATTGCAGAGAATATAGCGGTACCCTCCGATGATTTCTTTCTCTTTGGGGTCCCATACGATCAACTGTTCATATGGAGTTTCGGGAGCTATATCGAATTCATCGATATCTATCTCTTTGCCCGTACCTCCTCCGGCGCTACGGAAGGTCAGCTCCCGGATGCGTCCCACTTCCTTCATCAGATGAGGTGAATTCTGGGCATTGAAAGTGTATATTTCATTACCAGCTTTATTGGTTTTCCGTACAAAACGTTCTTCGGTAAGTTCTGCTATAAGCTTTTCTTTTTCAATTGGATAGATAACGGGTTGCATTCTTTTCAGAATTTGAAATATAATAGTTTGTCTAACTGACAAATATAATGTTTTCTCCGAAAATTCGGAGGAGGAAGGACGGTAAAAATCTTTTTTTCGTAACTTTACCCTCTCAATTATTTGAAATAGATTGTCAATTGGAAATAATGGATAAAATAAAGATATTCGTATTCGCCTGCTGTTTGTCGATGCTGGCAGCTTGCCACAGTTCGGACCCCGAGGAAGTAGAGTGGGGAAATCGTACCGTATTGGTGTATATGGCTGCCGATAATAGTTTAAGTACAGATGGGATAAAAAATATAGAATTGATGGAGAAGGGGATGAAGGAGATTGACGGAAGAGTGATCATTTATTACGATCCGGCAAACGAGGTTCCCCATCTGATGAAGCTGGAAAGGGGACGTCTGGATACACTGGCTGTATATGAGGAAGAAAATTCTGCTTCACCACAGGTACTCGCCCGGGTGGTGGAAGAGGTGCGGCGGTCATATCCGGCCGATTCCTATGGGTTGGTACTCTGGTCCCATGGCATGGGCTGGCTGCCTGCCGGAGTTTCTTCTCCGCGCTCGCTACAGATGCAACGGGACAGCCGTATGCCCCGGACCAAGTATTTTGGGGAAGACCTGGATCTGGGAGCAGAAGGCGGGCCTGTTTATATGGATATTCGGGAGATTGCAGACGCTTTGCCGGGTGGATTCGAATTTATCCTGTTCGATGCCTGCTTCATGTCGTCCATCGAAGTGTTGTATGAATTGAAAGATAAAGCGGATTACGTCATCGCTTCGCCGGCAGAAATCATTTCAGACGGTTTCCCTTACGACAAAATCATGCCTTATCTAGGAGGTGGGGAGCAAAATCTGATTCAGATGTGCCAGGAATTTTACGATTATTATGCCAATCATCCGAATGGTGGATATTACTTATCCGCTACTATCGCCTTGGTAAAGATGGCAGAATTGCAGGATATGGCACGGATCGTGTCAGAAATCCTGGAGGGTAAAACTTCTTTTTCGTCGGAAGTATGGAAATATCCGCTCAGCAGGGGGGGCTTACCGGATGTATTTTTCGATTTTGCCGATTACATTCATGAAATGGCTACAGAAGAACAGTGCACGGCTTTCGACCATCAATTGTCAAAACTGGTTCGATACCGGAAAGCAACAGAAAAATTCTTCGGCACCCCGATTCCCGGAGATAAATACAGTGGTCTCTCGGTCTATATTCCGTACCCTCAATGGCCGCAATTAAATAATAAATATAAAGGATTGGCATGGACGAAAGCAGTGTATGGTGGACAGTAAGAAAATAATCAGTATGAACCGTCGGATTCTGCAGCTGACCATTCCTTCTATCGTTTCTAATATTACAGTACCTTTATTAGGATTGGTCGATGTGACCATTGTCGGGCATCTGGGGGCAGCTTCCTATATCGGAGCCATAGCTGTAGGTGGGTTATTATTCAATATTTTGTATTGGAATTTCGGCTTTCTGCGCATGGGTACTAGTGGAATGACTTCGCAGGCTTACGGACGGGAAGATGAAGCAGGTGAGATCCGGGTATTAGTACAGGCTGTTGTGGTGGGATTGTTATCGGCTCTGGGTATTTTGCTGTTACAATATCCGGTGGAACGGTTGGCTTTTTATTTTTTGGATACCAGTGCTGAGGTAGAACGATATGCCGTAGCTTATTTCCGGGTGTGCATCTGGGGAGCTCCTGCCGTACTTATGATGTACGGGTTTAAAGGGTGGTTTATCGGCATGCAGAATTCTCGCTACCCTATGTTTATTGCTATAGCTGTGAATATCATCAATATTTTGAGTAGCCTTTGTTTTGTTTTCATCCTGGGTATGAAAGTCGAGGGGGTAGCTTTGGGAACGGTGGTGGCCGAATGGTCGGGTTTGTTGATAGCTCTGGTATTATGGCGGAAGAAATATGACTATCTACGTCCTCGTATCGTTATACGCGATAGCTTGCATTTGAAGGCTATGCGCCGTTTTTTTGCCGTAAACCGGGATATTTTTTTGCGGACGCTTTGCCTGATTGCTGTAACTACTTTTTTCACTTCTACTGGGGCACGTCAGGGAGACGTTATTTTAGCAGTCAATACGTTATTGATGCAATTATTTACCCTCTTTTCCTATATTATGGATGGTTTTGCTTATGCGGCAGAAGCATTGTCAGG
>JAETOX010000313.1 GCA_021771575.1 Bacteroides sp.
TTTTGTTGAGTCCGGTAAACGATTTGTTGACTAAAAATGCGGATTATCCGTTGAAACAACTCATTCCGGGGGTATTTAGGCTGTCAATATTCTGGAATTGATTACCTTCGTGTCTACAGATTATTTTTACAGGTTATATGAATGAGAGACAAAAGAATTTTGCAGGAAAAGAGATTTTTGACGTTGTAGAATCGTTTCTGAAGGGAAAACATGCGGAGACAGATAACGAAGATGCTATTTTTATCAATCCGGCTTTTGCGGCGGTTATTGACGGAGCTACTTCCAAATCCGATTTCCGGAAAAACGGGAAAACTACCGGACTGTGGGCGGTGCAGTGTGTGATGGAAGCCTTGCAGGGGTTGTCTGTTGAGGCTACGTGTCTGGAGGCAGTATCGGCAATTACCGCTCGTATCCGGAATTTTTATACAATCCATCAGCTGACGGAGCTGGTCGAAGAGCATCCGGAGTTCCGTTGTACGGCTAGTGCTGTTATCTACAGTGCCTTTCGGAGAGAAATCTGGCAAATAGGCGATTGCCGTTGTTTGACTCATTCTTTTTATTCAGCGAATGAAAAGGCTGTAGACCATATTATGGCCGAAGCTCGGGTTGTATACAACGAAGCGGAGTTGGCAGCCGGCTTGTCGTTTGAGGAATTGGTTGCCTGTGACCCGGGAAGGACGTTTATTCTACCTTTTCTGAAACGGCAGGCTTGGTTGCAGAACCGGAAAGTAGAGGATAGTCGCTATGCGTATGCGGTATTCGATGGTTTTCCGGTACCGATGGAACTTGTAAAATGCTTTTCCGTAGCGGAGGAAAGCGAAATCGTGCTGGCTTCCGACGGTTATCCGAAACTGTTCTTCACATTGGATGAAACCGAAGCTTATCTTCATCGGATATTGGAAAAAGATCCGATGTGTATGTATCTGCATCCAGAAACCAAGGGGGTGCGTCCGGGGAACTGTTCTTACGACGATCGTGCTTACCTGCGTCTGTGTATTGGATAAAATTTTTGTCGAAAAACGAACTCATGTTTTTGATGAAACGAACGGACGAACTGATGAAAACATGCTCGTGTTTGATTTGATACGAACGTTTGTTTTTCACCGATGTTTTGCCATGGTGAATGATAGTATATTTCCTTAATGAATGTTTGTATAATTTTAGACCTCTTTACTCCTTTACTGTTACACAAGTGATGGTCGTGTAAAGTATAATCTCTATTTTTGTATAATTCAAAAACTATTTGAAAAGAGTTGTATGGGAAACTATGATTTTGATAAAGTGATAGACCGCACCGGAACCCATGCTGTAAAGCTGGAAGCCCTGAAACGGCTTTACGGGCGGACTGACCTGCTACCGTTGTGGGTAGCCGATATGGATTTTGAGACGCCTTCTTTTAT
>JAETOX010000314.1 GCA_021771575.1 Bacteroides sp.
AACTCCACCCAGTCGAGGTTTAAAGTATTTCGTAATAGCGGGGTCTTTTACGATTTCTACTTTTTCGATATCATCTTTTAGAAGGCTGTCAATGTTTTGAACTTCAACGCCATCAACCAAGTATACTGGCAGGTTAATAGAATCACATTCTAATGTTTCCAATCGAATGCCATAATCAGTTTCTTGTGCCGGAATATTCAAACACAAGAGCAGCATCGATACGATTATTAATAGTTTTCTCATAACGGAATTGATTAATCTCTTTATATTAACGTCCAAAATCTCCTTATAATATTCTTTAAACAAAAAAATTGCTATATTTCCTCTATGAAAGCCTATTCCGTACAGAAAAAAGGCAACGGATAGGTAGCGATTCAATCTCCCAACCCTTCCAAAAACAGAATTTTCCGTCGAAAGCACCCTTTGGACGAAAAACGCCGATCTTTCCTAACTATCAACACCTTACTTTATTCCCCATTTCTTGCCATAGTTTCGCGAACTCTTAGTATATTTGGCTTACGCCCTATATACTTTCGCTCGGCAAAATCAAATAAATTTGCTTTTGCACTCGACTTATCCGTATATTTGTAAGAATATTTGAAAGGTACATATATGGATTTCAAACTCAGTTCGCAGTACAGCCCGACAGGAGATCAGCCGGAAGCTATACGTCAACTCATAGCCGGAGTCAACGACGGTCTGGAAGCTCAGACTCTTCTCGGAGTTACGGGTTCCGGTAAAACTTTCACAATGGCCAATGTCATAGCAGAGGTCAACCGCCCTACCCTTATACTCAGCCACAACAAGACGCTGGCAGCCCAGCTCTACAGCGAATTCAAGCAGTTTTTTCCTGACAACGCCGTTCAGTACTTCGTGTCTTATTACGATTATTATCAGCCTGAAGCATACATACCGTCAGTCGACAAGTACATCGAAAAGGATCTTATGATCAATGATGAGATCGACCGTCTGCGTCTGGCCACGACATCGGCTCTTCTGTCGGGTCGCCGCGATGTGGTGGTCGTATCGTCCGTATCTTGTCTTTATGGCATGGGTAACCCTGCCGACTTCAATGAAAACGTGATTGAAGTACGCGTAGGACAGAACATATCCCGCAACGCATTTCTCCGACAGCTTGTGTCATCGCTTTACAGCCGCAACGAAGTCGAACTGGCCCGTGGTAATTTCCGTGTCAAGGGCGATACTGTAGATATTCGTCTGGCTTACGAAGAAATCATCGTCCGGGTGGTATTCTGGGGCGATGAAATAGAATCGATCACGACCATACACCCCGATGACAATGTAAGCCTTGGCTCCCATGACCGCTTTAATATATTTCCGGCAAATCTGTTCGTGACATCTCCGGCACGCAGGTCATCGGCAATATCAAGCATAC
>JAETOX010000065.1 GCA_021771575.1 Bacteroides sp.
GGGCAGTTTTTGTCACAGAACCCGTTTCAGCGTATAGCTCAAGCCATTTTTGGCGCATCCGTATTTTCCGTATATCTTCTTTCATGCTACGAAGATACGGATTAAGATTTGCCTACGAAAAGAAAAAGTGTAGCGTATCTATTGATACTTTACATTAATTATACCCAATTTCCTTTCTCCCGCCCTTGTCGGTTAGAACCGTCTTTATATATTACCAAATACACTGAAGGTATCGTATTGCTATCCTTCCCGGAATATGCCCGTCTCATCAGAAACTGCCGTAACATACGGCTCCTTTTGCTCTGTATTTTGAATGAAATCGCCACGACCATTTCAAGGTTGTAAACATCGTAACTGATACCATTGGAGTGTTTCATATACTTCATCGTTTCAAACTCGTTTAGTTCCCGATTCCGGTAAACAGACTTGATAACCCTTCGTACATCATACTCAAACACACCGAGCATCTCGGCAATTTCTGGTAGAGTCATCCACACGGGCACATCCGGCACGGAGACTGTTCCCGTTTCACTGATAGTAATAATCCCTCTTTTCATTATACACACTCCTTAAAAAAACTCTTTCCCATATCCCGCATAATCGACTGGTCCAATACTTTTGCGTAATGCTGCGTCATTTTGATATTGGCGTGTCCGAGAATCTTCGCCACATTCTCCATACTCACCTCATTGGCTAAAAATACGCTTGTCGCTGCCGTATACCGGGCAACATGCGTCGTCAGCCGTTTCTGAATCCCGCATAGGTCGGCAATCTCTTTCAGGTCGGCATTCATTTTCTGATTACTCAACACCGGGAACAAGACATTCTTTTCCACGCATTCGGGACAATCCGCATACTTCTCAATCAACCTTCGGGCAGGGGAGAGGACAGGGATATTACACATCTGTTTCGTTTTCTGCCTTGCCTTCCGAATCCATAATGCTCCGTTATTGTCTTTTACAAGATGCTCCCGGCTAAGTCGGTATACATCTGAAAACGCCATGCCGGAAAAACAGCAAAAAGCAAAAACATCCCGTACCTGCTCCAGCCGTTTAATGGTAAACTCTTTGTTCATCAACACCTCTAATTCCTCCTTGGTAAGGAACTCCATATTCACTTCGTCCATCTTGAAATGAATGCCGTAAAAAGGGTCCTTTGTCATCCACTCATTGGCTAAGGCAATCCGGATAACCTTTTTCAGATTCTTCAAATGTTTCAGTGCGGAATTATTCCGGCAATTCATGGTAGTCTTGAGCCAGTATTCAAAATCCCGGATAAACTGCCCGTTCACTTCATTCAGAAACACATCCTCCCGATGATATTGCGAGCGGATAAACATCTTTAAATGCCGGATAGAGGTTTCAAATTTCTCCACGGTAGCAGTAGAATACTCCTTTCCGATTAATCCCCTGCACTTTTCGTTATGCTCCGCATATACTTCTAATAGTGAACGCTGCACTTTATCCCGTCCGTAGAACCTGTCCCGTACAACGGAAGCCGAAACCTCTTTGCCGTCTATTTCCAACTCGCGGTGAATCTGCAATATTTTAGCCCGTACAGTTCCGATATAGTAATTAAGTTCCACAGAAGCCCGGTCTTTCCCTTTGGAACACTCCTTGGTCTGATTCCACAGCTCTGCCGGAATACTCCGTTTAATCATGATTGCCGCCTTCTGTTTATTCACTGTAAGGCGCATGCAGATAGGTGCCTCACCGTTTTTCAGCAGTTTCTGCTTCTTGATGTAAAACAAAACGCTGAATGTCGAACGTCTTTTTTCTTCTCCCATGTTTTAAACTTTTTTAATGGTACAAACTTAGGTTTCTTTGTTCCGGACGTCGATACGCAAAACGTTGTAAAACAGAGAAGAAGAACCTTAATCGTTGGACTTTTCTGAGAAGAAAAAAGTCCAACGATTAAGCCAGTGGGAACTGCCGGATTCGAGTACTTTTTGCAGGGGTAAGTAGAAAAAGAAAAAGTCCCGAAGTATTAAACTTCAGGACTTTTCGTGTTTTTTCGTCTTCATTAAGCGGTGCGGACGGGACTCGAACCCGCGACCCCAGGCGTGACAGGCCTGTATTCTAACCAGCTGAACTACCGCACCATTTACTTTCAGAACTTGTAGAAATCCTTGTTTTGTTGATTTCGGATGCAAAGGTACAACTTTATTTTGGTTCTCCAAATAAAAAGTGAAGAAAAATAATTTTTATTTAGAAATAAGTTCAGGTATCTTGGATTTGTCAATATTATATTGAAAATGTAGCTTCGGGATAATCATGGATATTGTTTTTCTTTTTCGGCAATACATCAAACAGTATTTTGAAATGAATAGTGAAGAGATGTTGGATTAGATATGTTTTGGTCAGTATTCTATCTTGAAAGTCGCAGAAGGATTCTGTAAACGCGGAAGTAAATTGTTGGTGTTTGATGAAGTACACGAATACGAGAAGTGGAAAAAGTAGCAAAAACTTACTATAATTTGCAACTGACGTTGAGCAGTTTTTCATTATTGAATGGGGAGACTGACTTATTGCATAGATGCCATGGCATATGGTATGTCGGGAAAAGGGTATTCCCAAGTGGTATTCCATAAAATAACATCAGAAATAAAACTAAACTAAAAATATAAACACTTTGGGGGGCGCTATCAAAAACACAGGTTTTCCTGTTGATCTCTTTAAACCTCTTTTAGGGAGCAACTGGAAAATTTGTTCTATTTTTCAGGAGAATACCTAAGGTTCCGCTAGGGATTCGCCGGGGATTCGCTACCTACTAGCCGTTTCAATAGCAATGCCGAAGCGGATCAGAAGCGCCTGGGAATACAGTTGTAACGCTTCTGCAACGGTACCGAAACACCGATAAGCCAGAGCAACCATAGCCAAACCATAGCCAAACCCCAGAAAAAAATGAACTGATCCCCAAAATCCAGAATAAATAAAAAAACTGTCCGGGAGAGATACTACCCAGATAAGAAAAATTTACTGACTCAATCGGAAAACCTATATTTTTTTGATATTAAGTATGAATTTTGCATAATCGAAACAAGAAAAATTTAATATCCCTAATCCACCTTTAATACACTCCTGAATTCTTTAATTTTGGCATTAAACGATTCCGCCGCAGCATTTGTACTCCTGTTGTCGAAATAATTCAGGATAGTTTGATAGTGATGCTCAATCGTTCTGGCCACGGTGGCGAAAACCTTGAAGTTGTTGTGCTCGACTTTCCTGTACCATTTGTAAGCGACATCTTTCCACCTGGTTTGCTGGAATATGTGTCCCAACTGCAAAGCCAGGTAATAAGCTTGTTTAATATCGGGGTAAAGTTCGAACAGGATACCAGCTCTCGTTTCTAGGGAAGGGGGCCAGGTGGAAGGTTTCTTGTACAACAAGTACCTGTTTCTTGCCAGGAGTTGTTTTAGCGTGTCTCCGTTTTCCAGTTCTGTCGGTTTGTACGTACCTCCGCGTTCTCTCGCCTGGAGAATCGCCTCGCTCTCCCTCTCTATCGCTTCCCAGCGATTTTGTACCCGTATATCTTGTACTGCCCCGTGAAACAGCTAATAAACATGAAAATGATCCGTCACCAGACGGGCGGCGGAAAACATTCCCAGGCGATCTTTTCTATGTTTGGAGCCATGTCCAGCGTGATCTCTTTCACCCGGTAATGAAGGCACCGGGGAAGCTTCAACAATACCGATGACACGTCTTCTATGTGGGGTCCTTTCACTATTGCCACAATGCTGCCCTTACGACCGTGAACCTGCTTGTTGGTGATGATTGTTCGAAGATCCCCGGCATCCGCTTCGTCGATACTCAAGAACGGACCTACGTTATCGGAAAAAGAACCCAATCTTCAGCGTGAGAAAGTTGAGACCAGGTGTGAAAATCACTCTGGTGATTCTTGTATTGCTCCCGTAATTGAGTGCCGGACAAGTAATAAACCTACGTTTATAAGTGTAAATATGTATAAACTAAAATTAGATGTGTCAGCCATGCACATTTAATAAATGGATAACCTTTTTCTGCTTTTTATTTCTATATTCGCAGCATGCTTTTTCGAATAGTATAAGTTGTTTTATGAAAATCAACAATTTAACATTCCGATTATCAAAGATTTACTATACAAAAGATCATATCTAACCCTTTTACGGGAAGGGGGATTTATTGCATAGAGTTCTTTGACGTATTGGAATAATCTGGTAAATAATATGCCGGAAAGCCGATTGCCGTGATTTTTCAACCAATAATTAGAATCTACTCATTAGCTCCATTTCTTTTAAGGAATGGAATAACTTTATCTCTGATAATTAAAAAACGATATAACCATGGCAGATAAAACAATATATATAAAAGAAGACGACTTCGATCAAGCACTAGACCAATTCATCGCCCGTACACTAGAGTCCGTCCCGACAGATTCTGTCCAGAAAGAAACGGAACGAACAACCCCTTCACGATTTGAAGCATTTACCTACAAGGTCCCTTTTACCAGTGTAGAGCCCAATTATACAGTCAGTAATATTTCCCTGTCCATTGAAAAACAAGAGATCGATTTTTTTAGCTCTACCCAAAAGCTTTTCCGAAATCCGAAAACAAGGAATAATTTCAACATCATGCTATCTGTCTCCATCCCTTTAAACGCTCAGAAAGACAGAAACATTTGCCTGGCTGTATTTCGTAAGAGACAAGAAAAAGCGCTTTTTATGTTCTCGGAGTTACTGGATAACGATGGGGACATCAGTATTTTTTTCAATTTTCCCAAATCTTTGTTAAAGACCGGAGAATATTTACTGATCTTAAACAACGTTGAAGCTGGAAAGACTTCACCAATGCAGCAGATCAAAAAATGGCAGGTATATCCATTCCATCTCCTAACCGACGGTTCAATTTTACCCCATCCTACTATTTTGCAAACTGCTATCGAGCAGGTAAATACAGAGGAATCTGATAAGATGCTCACTTTAAAAATTGAACTGGACACAGCCGTAACCTCATTACACGAATACACCATCTGGTGTTATTCCCACAATTTGCACTTCATGGGTAAAGGAATAGGAGAAAAACTGAAAAAAACAACAGTTGGAGAGAGTGTATTAGAGAATTGCCAGGCATGAGCACCGTGAAATACGAATTAATCCGACAATTCCGACTGAAAGAACTAGATGCTCTACGCACTGAACACCATCTGCCTTCCATCGAAGAAAACCAACATTTTACCATAACCGGTCCGATTCCTGAATGTTGTATACAATTGGCTGAATCTTTAGCCGATTTGCTGAATCTGCCTTCACAGGAATTCAAATTCGTCAATGCGGCTAGGCTACTCGAACCCCGAAACAGTCCGGACCCTTATGAAGAGCTCACTCAATTATTGAGCGAACGGAGCCATTCCGTCATTGGCCTATCCCAACTCAGTGCTCTATTATCTGGCAACAGCCACATCATCCTCAATAAACTGGAAGAAGCCCTGCAAGATCAAAGAACTCCCTGGTCACTTATTTTGATAGGCACTCAAGCAGAGCTCCGTAGATTGCTCGAATTATCTTCCGGATTCGCCTCTTATTTTCCAGTCGAAAACCGCTATCAGACAGATACGGTCACTCTACAGGAATGGCTGTTACTCATACAACAGGAATTAAACAAATATGCCTTATGCCTATCCCAAAAAGCACAACGAAAATTGATTGCCAGTATGCAAAAAGCCTGGAAAAACGGTTTGTTGTATAACTGGACCTACAGATCAGTCGCTTTATTTGTCCGGCAATCCATTTTGTCCCAAAAACAGGCTCTTTCAAGGAAAGCATCAAACAATTGAATGAAATGATCGGTTTACAAAGTATTAAAGAAAATATGCAAATTACCTTCGACCGGATTCGTTTCGAAAACAACAGAAAAAAAATGGGATTCTCCGTTCCACCCCAACATGCCCATCACATGATTTTCACAGGTAATCCAGGGACCGGAAAAACCACAGTCGCCCAAATGATCGGTAAAATCTATCATTCGTTAGGTTTGCTGTCCCAAGGCGATGTAATCGTTACCGAGCGTGCATAAATGGTGGGACGCTACATAGGTGAAACAGAAAAGAACATGCAAACGATTCTCCAACAAGCCCGAGGCAATGTCCTTTTCATCGACGAAGCCTATACTTTATACGATGGAGCAGACGATCGTAAAGACTTTGGTTTCAGGGCAATCGAATGTCTTTTGGCTTTACTTTCAGCCAACGAACCCGATATGCTGGTTATCCTGGCAGGTTATGAAAAAGAAATGAACCAAATGTTGAAAGCAAACCAGGGTTTGACAGGTGGTTTCCCTCACAAATTTCATTTCGAAGATTATACAGCAGAAGAATTATTACAAATTGCAGATCATCTTTTTAAAACGAAAGAATTTGTCCTGTCAGTCCCAGCCAGACAGGAACTAACCCGAGTCGTAACCGAAACCGTAAGGAGGTAAAATCGTTTTTTCAGTAATGCCCGGTGGATGAAGCAATTCATTTTCAATGCTATTCTACCCGCCATGACCCAAAGAGTCCTGACACAGGAGCCATTGAATAAAAAATCCTATCAAATTGTTACAAAAGAAGATATCCTGGCTGCCGAGATAAGATTCAACAAGCCCTCATCCCTAACAGCAGAGCGGAAACAGATCGGATTTATCTCCTGTTCCTAAACCTCCCCAACTATCTTTTTCAAACGATGGTAAACGTAGATAAAAGCAGGTATCAAAAATAAATCTGCAGCAATCCAAGCTGCCAGATCACCGAAACAAACGGCCAGATATCCAAAGACAGGGACCGCGTAAAGACTAACCAGTGCCCGTGCAATCATCTCTGATACCCCGGAAAGCATAGCCAGATTCGTATAACCGGCTCCCTGTATGGTATATCTGAAAATACACAACAACCCCAACATCGGGAAGAAATAAGCAGAAACATGCAGAAACAATTCCGTATTGCGGAGAATTTCCGTTTCGGAAGCCTCTACAAACATCAAAGCCAGCCATCGGGAGCCTGCCATCAATATGA
Organism: Bacteroides sp.; assembly: GCA_021771575.1. Lineage (GTDB taxonomy): Bacteria > Bacteroidota > Bacteroidia > Bacteroidales > Marinifilaceae > Odoribacter. Next base: position 7,027 of record JAETOX010000065.1, read on the forward strand.
CAAAAGTAAGAATTGCATAAACAATCATCAGCAGCGAACTAGCCCTAATCCCCTCCCAGATCCGCTTCGGCTTAGCGGCACCGTAATTTTGTCCGGTATAAGTAGACATCGCAATCCCCAGACTTTCGAAAGGACAGATAAAAAACATTTTTATCCTCGCTCCCGAAGTAAAAGCAGCGACACATGCCGTCCCCAAAGCATTATTGGCACTTTGTAACATAATGCTGCCGATAGCAGTAATCGAAAACTGAAGTCCCATTGGTACTCCGATATTCAATAAAGTGCGAGCCAGCTTCCAGTCGAATTTCCGGTCACTGGGATCACTTCTCAGCATATCGAAATGACGGTACATATACCCATAGCAAAGAAGAGCAGAAACACCTTGTGAAAATACGGTAGCTACAGCCGCTCCCAGTACCCCCCAATGTAATACCAGAATACAAAAAAGATCGAGTACAATATTCAAAACGGTTGAGAAAAACAAAAACCCAAAAGGTGTTTTGCTATCTCCTAAAGCCCGGATAACACTGGATAAAAGATTATAAAAAAAGGTACAAGGAATCCCGATAAAAGTCACCAGCAAATATAGATAAGCATCCTGAAAAATAGCTTCCGGGGTCCGCATAAGACGCAATATGCCGGCACAATAAATACTCGTCACCACAGCGATCAGAATCGACATGATCACAGCCAATTGCAAACTGACCGTGACGTATCTACGCATGAGACGATAATCCCGGGCGCCGAACTTCTGCGCCACCGGAATTCCGAACCCACAGCAACAGCCGTTGCAAAATCCTAGGATCAGGAATATAACGGAACTACTCGCTCCCACAGCAGCAAGCGCATCAATACCTAAAAATTTACCCACGATCGCTGCATCGACAAGCGAATAAGTCTGCTGCAATAAGTTTCCCAACAACAACGGCATCGTAAAACGAAAGATCAACGGCAACGCCGCACCTTGCGTCATTTCTTTCGAAGTAGCCATAACATTTCTCCTGATTTTATTTCAAACAAATAAAGTTCCACACTTTCCCGGAAACTTTCAGATTATTATTCTTGCGTTACAAAGATAAGCGTAAAACCTACATTTTATATACTTTTAATTATTTATCCACCTCTTAAAATCAAACTTCTACCCCCCAAAATAAATATCGAATGTAATATTGTGTAAAATTTTAATCAAATAAAATGATGATCAAATTCAACCAACTTTTTACAGACCTACTGGTAATCTCCGGCCTGGCTCTCAAAGACAAATCCATGACATAAACATAGAAACTAACAAAGCAGGAGCTTGTATTCAGCCAACCATTTATGGAAGATATCAATTACGAAGCAGACGATGGATTATATGCCAAATTGATCAAAAACCGTTCTTTCGAATTTCCTCAATCCCTGATAGGGTGGAAAACGTTCGGACAAGCAAGAGTAAAAGAAACCTTTTCCCGTCCTGAATTATGGTTTAGCCTACCAATATCAGAACGATAAAGCTTTGACCCATGTAGCTGTAGACGATTTGGCCGGTTATATCCAGAAAGCATTCGACCTGATCAAATTCGCCAACGGCACTCCTTCGATAACCTAAGGAAAAGTACGGGTAGAAGGCCAAGCTTACAGACAGAAATAAGCCCTACCCCTTCACTATTTATAAATTCCGGAAAAATAGCAAAAAAATAAGCAGGATCCCTTCAAAAAAAACATCGGAGCGAAACTTCTGCTCCGACGTTTTTTATATAGTTGGTAAAAACTTTAGTCCCCTAAAGTAGCCACCATCACAGCTTTAATGGTATGCATCCGGTTTTCTGCTTCATCGAATACGATAGAATTCGGAGATTCGAAAACATCTTCAGTCACTTCGACACCATTGAGTCCAAATTGTTTATGTACATCACGCCCAACCTGAGTTTCCAGATTGTGGTAAGCAGGCAGACAGTGCATAAATTTACAATTCTTGTTTCCGGTCATCTCCATTACTTTGGCATTCACCTGATAAGGCATCAACAATTTAATCCGTTCAGCCCATACCTCTGCCGGTTCACCCATAGATACCCAAACGTCGGTATACAGAAAATCACAGTCTTTTACTCCAGCAGCAACGTCATCGGTAACGGTAACGGTAGCTCCGGTTTCTTTGGCAATTTCCTGACAGGTAGCGATCAGCTCTGCATCCGGCTGTAATGCTTTGGGAGCCACGATGCGTACGTCCATCCCCATTTTAGCTCCACCAACCATCAGTGAATTACCCATATTGAAGCGGGCATCACCCAGGTAAGCAAAAGTCACTTTATTCAAAGGTTTGTCTACATGTTCCGACATAGTGAGAAAATCTGCCAGAATCTGCGTGGGATGAAATTCATTAGTCAAACCGTTCCATACCGGCACACCAGCATATTTTGCCAATTCTTCCACTGTTTCCTGAGTAAATCCGCGATATTCGATACCATCATACATACGTCCCAATACCCGAGCCGTATCTTTCATCGATTCTTTCACACCGATCTGAGAACCGGTAGGACCGAGATAAGTGGTATGTGCACCCTGATCATATGCTGCAACTTCGAAAGCACAACGAGTACGGGTAGAAGTTTTTTCAAATATCAAAGCAATATTCTTACCTTTCAGACGCGGTTGTTCAGTCCCGGCATATTTTGCCTTTTTCAGGTCAGCAGCCAGATTCAACATGTATTTAATCTCTGCAGGAGTGAAGTCTAACAACTTCAGGAAATTTCTGTTTCTTAAATTAAAAGCCATCTCTGTATTATTTTAAATTGTAAATTTTAGATATCAGATTTTAAGACAATGCACAAATGTATAATAAATTATTCAAAATTTTAATCATAGTGCATGGTGATTTTGGAACCATAACGACGATCTTCTAACTTTGTAGCCTCGGTGATCACCGCTTTTTGTCCTCCTTTTTCTACAAACGACAGACAAGCCCGGATTTTCGGAGCCATACTGCCTTCGCCGAAGGTTCCGTCTTCCAGGTATTTCATCGCATCAGCATAATCCAAAAATTCCAGAATCTCTTGTGTGGGTTTCCGGAAATCTTTATAGATATAGGGCACATCCGTCAAGATATACAATTCATCGGCTTTCACCCGGGCACCGATCATAGCCGAAGCCAAGTCTTTGTCAATCACACCTTCCAGCGGCTGTAACATACCGTCAGCATCAACATAGACCGGAATACCGCCACCACCACCAGTAATCACAATACTTCCGGAACGGGCCATACGCTCTACTAAAGCTGCATTTTTAAAATCGACAGGAGCGGGAGAAGGCACGACGCGTCTCCAGCCACCTTCTACTTTTATTTCTTCTTTAAAAATCCAACCATGTTCTGCAGCCAATTTATCGGCTTCTTCCCGGTTATATATTTTTCCAACCCGTTTGGTGGGATTTTTCAGTGCCGGATCATGTTCATCCACCACTACCTGAGAAATCATGGATACGACATGTCTTGTCAACCCATGTTCTTTTAAGATATTCCGCAGATTCCGTTCGATCATATATCCGATCTGTCCTTGCGAGTAGGCTACGCACATATCTAATGTCGACGGAGCCAATCCATACATTTTTACCCCTGCATCGTCACTCATCAGGAAATTTCCCACCTGAGGACCGTTACCATGAGTGATAATGAGATTATATCCTTCCCGCACCAAATAAATCAGATTTTCCAAGGTTTCGCGGACATTCTGATTCTGCTCCTCCACCGTTCCTTTTTGATTACCCCGAAGAATGGCATTCCCCCCCAGAGCAATTACAGCTAATTTCTTTTCTTCCATTATATACTTCTTAAATGATTCAAATTTTTACTCTTACAGCTTATTTTCTATTTTCATAACCTGCTGTACAAATTTAAAAAATTAAGAGGTCCGAAAAATAGTCAAAATACGATTTTTTGAAAATATAAAAAACTGAAAACCAATGCAATGTATAATTATTCAACCAATTTTTATAATTATGCGGCGTAAAATCACGATATGCAGGTTACCGGATAAAATAGTCAAAGTTTTTTTCTATCTTTGCACGGAAGATAAAATGGATAAAACAGATAAAGCGGACAAAACGGTTTATCGGGTAGTTTAACTATTTTATCTGCTTTATCTTTTTCATCCTTTTTAAACTATGAAAGAGCAGGATCATAATACAACACCCAAACCGTTAATAAGCAAATTGATAAATAAATATATCATCACTTTTCTCATTTTTCTGGTGTGGCTTGCTTTTTTCGACCGTAATAATCTGGTCGATAAAATGCAATTGAAGGGCAAGATTACAACGTTGAAAAAAGAAAAGGCTTACTACCAAGCTAAAATAGAGGATGACAAACGAAAAATGAAAGAATTACTCAGTAATAAAGATAACCTCGAAAAATTTGCCAGAGAACAATACCTCATGAAAAACAAAAACGAGGATATTTTTGTCATTGTTAAGGAATAAGGGAGGTGGGAAGAATATTAGCGATCGATTATGGTAAAAAACGGATAGGAATAGCTGTCAGTGATCCGTGTGGAATCATTGCAACGGGTTTGAAGACAGTAGGTCCAAACGAAATTTTTCAATTTCTGGCACAATATATAGCACAAGAGAAAATAGACCTGTTTGTAGTGGGCCATCCGAAACAAATGGATAATCGCGATTCAGAGAGTATGAAATATATCAGTCCTTTCCTCATCGGTTTGAAACGTAAATTTCCGGACATTCCGATCGTGATGTATGATGAACGGTTTACTTCTGTCATGGCTCATCAGGCTTTGATCGAAGGGGGAGCAAAGAAAAAAACACGTCGGGACAAAGCACTGATCGATACCATGAGTGCCACCATTATCCTGACTTCTTACATGGAGCAACAAAGAAATTTAAAAAACAGATAATAGTACAACCGCAATTTAAAATTTTATATCAGATATGTTTTTACCTATTGTAGTTTACGGCCATCCCATTTTACGTAAAATATCGGAAGACATCCCGATGGATTACCCTGATCTGGAAAAATTCATCAAGGATTTATTCCAAACGATGGATGAATCCGACGGTGTCGGACTCGCAGCTCCACAAGTAGGTCGGAACGTCCGTATCTTTGTGGTAGACAGTAATGCTTTCGAAGAAATGGACCCGGATTGCAAAGGGTTCCGCAAAGCATTCATCAACGCCCACATCACCGAACGCTGGGGGGAAGAAGTTAGCCGCAACGAAGGATGCCTCAGTATTCCCGGCATACACGAAGATGTGAAACGTCCCGATTCTATTCGTATTTCTTATGTGGATGAAAACGGACAGGCACACGAGGAAGAATACACCGGCATCAAAGCCTGGATTATCCAACATGAATACGATCATCTCGAAGGAATTCTTTTTACAGACCACCTTTCTGCTTTGAAGAAAAGAATCCTGAAAAATAAACTGAACAATATCAGTACAGGCAAATACAAACCCGCTTACCGGGTGATTCTTCCCAAATAATTCCGGTCCGGTCATTGATAATTGAAAATTATTTCGTAATTTTTACGGAAATAATTTTCAATTGCCGATGAAGGTGTAAATTTCGATTTTAAGTATCCTTTTCTCTATCTGCTCATAGCTTTGGTAGCAGGTATTCTATTCGACGGCCAGGCAACCCTGTCGATATATTTACTTTATGCCTGTCTGCTTCTTTCTTTCCTGGCTTTGGCATTCAGCATTTCAGGCAAAATCACCGACTTTCTTTTGCTTACCGGCATTTTTAGTTGCGGATCTTTTCTTTCAGCCCCAGATAACTTTCGCCCTGCCCCCGATCATCTTTACGAAATAAAAGGCAGATGCCAGGAAGTTTTATCAGGTAATCATTATATTCTATCCTCCCATAACCGATCGTTATACCTTAACCACTATTATACCGATACCTTATACAATTCAGGAGATTCTCTCTGTTTTTATGCTTATATCCGCCCCCTGAAACAACTGGAGAATCCTGGAGAATTCAGCTATGCCCGTTATCTGAAACAAAAAAATACGGTTTTTCAGGTAGTGCCGGTTACTGACATCCACCGGATAGGTTTTTCAGAAAATATCGGCTCTTATTTCGACCGACTTAGAAAAAAACTATTGCATAAAACTTCGCGTCTTTTTCCCGATACAACAAGCCGGATGCTGATCGATGCGCTTTGTCTGGGTTATAAACATGAACTCGACAAGGAAATCCAAACCCTGTTTATCACGACAGGAACTGTACATTTACTTGCCGTGTCCGGACTCCATACCGGCGCCATCTACCTGCTGATTGTCATCTTACTCAAAACCACAGGTTTCAAAGGCAAGAAAATGGAGCTAACCGTCTTGCCTTTACTCTGGGGATATGCCTGCCTCACCGGTCTGTCTCCTTCTGTAGTACGGGCTGCAACCATCCTAACATTCATCACTATAGGAAAACTGGCTCAACGTACTTATACCCCACTGAATTCTGTTGCGGCATCTGCTTTTTTCACCCTGTTGATTCGTCCATCGTTGCTTTATTCTCTTAGCTTTCTTCTTTCCTATAGCGCTTATTGCGGGATTCTGCTCCTCTATCCTTTTCTATTTCATCTTCCGGGAACTTTACCCCGGTGGCTCTCCTATCCGTATGCCTGCATTTGCCTGACCATTTCTGCTCAGCTCCTCACTCTCCCTATCAGTGCATTCTATTTTCACACCGTCAATATCAACAGTTTTCTGGCCAACTTATTCGCCGTACCCCTGACTACTTTCTTGCTCTATAGCGCTACGATTTGTCTGCTCCTCCCTTCTGCCATCAGCCACATTCTGGCTATTATCCCCATTTTTCTGGCACGCCTTCTGATGCGTTTCCTGGCAATTTTCGCTCCCATTAGCCTTCATGTCTCCCAACTCTACTTTCACCCGTTTACCTTATGTCTGCTTTATGCCGGCCTGATCTGTTTATGCCTGTACATTTATACCCGTCATGCCAGTTGGCTATGGAGGGTTTTATTTTTGTGTAGCAGTCTGCTTTTATGGATGATCTGTTTAAACTTTTGGCATTCCTGCCGTCAGGAAGTAGTGGTATTTCATATTCCCCATTACAGTGCCGTCTTATTCAACCAATGCGGTTATTCCTCTTTTCTAAAAAACACTTCCCCCACCGCAGAGAAAACCGCTCCTTATCTGTACCTACACAAATTACAGACTTTACCTCCTCATTCCGGTTTATTAGAGAGCGGTTTATACAGTTATACCAATCGTCTTTACACTTCACACGACAGTTTACATATCCTGGACCAGGGATTCACACAGGCTGCTTCTTGTCAAATCCTCATCGTAACTGACAACGTAACCCCGGAACAAGTGTTTCGGGCTCCTTCAGGGCCAATGCCCCGGCTTCTGATCTGCGATGGTTCCAATGCCCCGTATACTGTCCGGAAATGGGCAGAATTCTGCCGGACCCATCAAACGGATTTCCACAATACAGCCGAAAACGGTTACATTCGGATTCGCTTAAAATAATTATTTTTTGTCTGATATAATCTATATTTTTCCCTAAATTTGCGGTTCATATAGACAGAACACAAAAACCCTTCATCTCAAATGAATATTGTCATAGCAGGAGCAGGAGCTGTAGGCACTCATCTGGCAAAAATGTTAAGTCGCCAGGAGCATAACATTATGCTGATCGACAACAATCAGGAAAAACTGGAAGATCTGGAAAGTCAGATCGACATTTTATCCATAGTTGGTTCCTGTACCTCCATCGGAGCCCTGAAAGATGCAGAAGTCGGGAAATGTGATCTTTATATCGCAGTAAACCCTCAGGAAGACCAGAATATCAATTCCGCTATGCTGGCCAAAAAGTTAGGGGCCAAACGCACTATTGCCCGGGTCAACAACAGTGAATATCTGGAAACCGAAAACGCAGAATACCTGCGCTCCATCGGAATCGATTCGCTCATTTACCCGGAACGGCTGGCTGCAGAAGAAATCGTAGCTTCTTTAAAGCAGATCGGTTCCCGACAATTACACGAATTCTCAGATGGAAGATTACAATTGGTAGGGATCAAACTTTGGGATAATGCTCTCATTTTAAATCACACCCTGATCAAAATGGCAGAAATCTACGGAGCCGATCAATTCCGAATCGTTGCGATCAAACGGCAAAACCGTACCATTATCCCCCGGGGAAACGATGAACTGAAATACGGCGATCTGATTTTTGTCGTTACCCGTCCGTCTTTTATGCCGAATGTGTTCACACTTTGCGGCAAAGAACGATTCGAAATCAAAAAT
>JAETOX010000066.1 GCA_021771575.1 Bacteroides sp.
GATAAAAAATATGTTTACGGTATGATTATTGATCATGATATACTTGCAGAGTTTTTACTCAATAAAATATTTAAAGTGTAAAAGATGAAATTTAATATAACGGTTGAAGATCCTTTATTGGAACCTTATCTTCCTGTCATTCGGCGGCGGCATGAGAAGAGCGTATTGAAAGAATTGGAATTCACGAACCGGGAGAAACAACTGGCTGATGTTTTCAATAATCATTTATACTTTGGATTGCATCATCTTTCCGGTGGGGAATGGGTATTTCGCGAATGGGCTCCTGCTGCGACGGCAATTTACCTTATCGGCGAAACCAACGACTGGCAGAAAAGGGAAGAGTATCGTCTGAACAAGTTGGAGGGGGGAGTTTGGGAACTGGAATTGCCCGAAAAGGCTTTATGGCATGGTATGGAATATAAATTGTGGGTCGAATGGTCGGGAGGAGGTGACGAGCGCTTGCCTGCATATACAGGGAGAGTCGTGCAGGACGATATAACCAAAATTTTTGCTGCTCAGGTATGGGCGCCGGAGCAACCTTACCGTTGGCGTTACTCCCGGATGAAGCGTGTGGATCATCCCTTAATTTACGAAGCTCATATTGGTATGAGCATGGAAAATCGCCGGGTATCCACTTTCAATGAATTCCGGGCTTATGTATTACCCCGGATTGTCGATTTAGGTTATAATATGATCCAGTTGATGGGAATTCAGGAACATCCTTACTACGGTTCTTTTGGCTACCAGGTATCGAATTTTTTTGCTGTCAGCTCTCGTTTCGGCACGCCTGAAGACCTGAAACGCCTGATCGATGAGGCGCACGGATACGGAATTGGGGTAATCATGGATCTGGTTCACTCCCATGCGGTGAAAAATGAAGCCGAGGGACTGAGTTGTTTTGCCGGGGATTATAACCAATATTTTTATAGTGGTGAAAGAGGAGAACATCGTTTATGGAATTCCCGGTGTTTCGATTACGGGAAAAATGAAGTGATCGGCTTTCTGCTGTCGAACTGTAAATTCTGGCTGGACGAGTTTCATTTTGATGGATTTCGTTTTGATGGCATCACCAGTATGATCTACTGGGATCATGGTTTAGGGCGTGATTTTACGGAGTATAAATTTTATTATGATGGTGCGCAGGATGAGGATGCCATTACTTACCTCACTTTGGCCAACAAATTATCCCATCAGGTAAATCCGGAGATGATCACCATCGCCGAAGACATGAGCGGTATGCCGGGGCTGGCTTTGCCGGTGGAAAAAGGAGGTATCGGTTTTGATTTCCGCATGAGCATGGGAGTGCCGGATTATTGGATTAAATTGATCGAAAATAAAAAAGATGAAGAATGGCATGTCGGAGACATGTTTTACGAATTGACAAACAAACGTCCGGAAGAACATACGATCAGCTATGCAGAAAGTCATGATCAGGCAATGGTGGGAGATAAAACAATTTTTTTCCGGTTGGTGGATAAAGATATTTATACTTCGATGAGCGTTTTTCATCATAATTTGCGTGTCGATCGGGGAATTGCTTTACATAAAATGATCCGGTTGCTGACTGTTGCAACCGCAGGTGATGGATACCTCAACTTTATGGGAAATGAATTCGGACATCCTGAATGGATCGATTTCCCCCGGGAAGGTAACAATTGGAGTTACGAACATGCCAGACGCTTATGGAGTCTCGTTGATGATAAGGATCTGCGCTTTCATTTCCTGCAGGATTTTGATAAGGCTATGATTGCCCTGGTGAAGGAAGACGGTTTTTTTGAACCTATTCCGCAGCCTATCGTAAGAAATAATGAGAAACAGATATTGGTATTCAGACGAGGTAAATATTGGTTCGTCTTTAATTTTAATCCGCAACAATCCTTTGCCGATTATAAATTCGAAACGGTGCCGGGGAAATATATATACGTCCTGGATACCGACAGCGAACGCTTCGATGGTTTCAACCGCATTGACGACCGCCAGGAACATTTTACGCTTTATCAAGGCGGGCGTAATTTGCTCAGTTTATATATACCTGCAAGAAGTGCTTTTGTACTGCAATGGCAGGCTGAATAATGAAAAAGTGAAGAGATAACATAAATAATTTACTATGGCTTATTTAAAATTTAATAAGGACGAATTGGTGAATCTGGAGTATTCATTAAAACGCGAAGTTTTGGCGACTAACAGGGCTGGCGGTTACATGTCTTCTACGATCATCGGCTGTAATACTCGCAAATATCACGGCTTACTGATTCTTCCGGTTGAGGAATTCGACAACGAAAATCATGTGCTATTATCGAATTTAGACGAAACGGTTATTCAACACGATCAGGCTTTTAATCTGGGTATCCATAAATATCCCGGAAATTACGAGCCCCGTGGACATAAATATATCATCGATTTCGAGTACGAACCGGTCTATACCCTGACTTACCGGGTGGGTGGGGTCGTATTGAAAAAAGAAATTGTGCTGGTGCATAACGAACCTCAGGTATTGATACGATATACCTTGGTAGATGCGCATTCGGCGACTACTTTACGCCTGAAACCTTTTTTAGCTTACCGTCATATCCATCACCTTTCGAAAGCCAATATGATGGCCAATACCAGATACCAGGAGGTAGAAAACGGTATTCGTTCCAAACTGTACAATGGGTTTCCCGCTTTGAATATGCAATTGAGTAAAAAAAATGATTTCATCGCAACCCCGGATTGGTATTATAATATCGAATACATGGAAGAGCGGAACAGGGGGTATGACTTCCGCGAAGACCTGTTCGTTCCCGGATATTTCGAATTTCCGATTCGCAAAGGGGAATCCGTTGTATTCTCAGCTTCTGTAGAATCGGTTGCCACCTCCCGGCTGAAGGCTAAATTTCAGAAACTGGTAGCAGAACGGGCTCCCCGGAATAGTTTTGTCAATTGTTTGAAATATTCGGCTGCCCAGTTTATCGTTCGCAAAGGCAAGGACACTGAAGTCGTTGCCGGATATCCCTGGTTCGGAAGATGGGGACGGGATACATTTATCGCTTTGCCGGGAATAACCTTGGCTGCGGCAGGAGATACGAAAACCTGTAAAGAAGTGCTGGATACGATGATGCGGCAGTTGAACAACGGTTTATTCCCGAATATCGGTAAAAATCAGCATGCAGCCTATAATTCAGTAGATGCCCCGATGTGGTTTTTCAAAACGCTTCAGGAATACGGAGAAGCGATTCGCAACGATGCCGCCGTTTGGAAAGCATACGGAGCCAAGATGAAGGCTGTGTTGAAAGCCTATCGCGAAGGCGTGAACGAATGCGTAAAAATGATGGACAACGGTTTGATCTGGGCTGATGAGCCGGGCAAAGCGTTGACCTGGATGGATGCTGTCATAAATGGCATTCCGGTGACCCCCAGGGGAGGATATCAGGTTGAAGTGAATGCTTTGTGGTACAATGCCATTTGCTATTCTTTAAAGTTGGCCGAAAAAGCAGGAGATTTGAAGTTTGTGAAAGAATGGCAAGGCATGCCGGAAAAAGTAAAGGAAAGTTTTGTCCGCGTTTTCTGGAATAAAGAAAAAGAATATTTGGCCGATTACGTCGATGGTGGAGGACAAAATTTATTTGTAAGACCGAATCAGGTAGTGGCCTGTGCATTGGAATACAGTCCGCTGACAGACGAGATGAAGCGGAGCGTCCTGGATGTAGTACAGGGGGAATTACTGACACCGAAAGGACTGAGAACCCTGGCGCCCAAAAATCTTTTGTATGAAGGAACATACGAAGGGGATCAGGCTATGCGCGATCGGGCTTATCATCAGGGGACGGTATGGCCCTGGCTGATCGGATATTATATAGAGGCGAATTTCCGTTTATATGGAAAAAAATTCGCTAAAACGGCCAGAGAAATATTGGCTGGATTTGAAGAAGATATGACAGTATATGGCGTTTGTTCCATCGGTGAAATCTACGATGGAAATCCTCCTTATGCCCCCAACGGGTCCATTTCACAAGCCTGGAGTGTTGGTGAGATTCTCCGGAGTATGGCGATGGTCGAAAAGTATGAAAAAGCAGAATAATTGCAATATATAATAAAATATGAAGACAAGAGTATTAATGTTTGGCTGGGAGTTTCCCCCTCATATTGCCGGGGGATTGGGGACAGCATGTCTCGGCCTGACAAGAGGGCTGGCTAAGCAGGGTGTCGAAGTTTTGTTTGTCATGCCTAAGGCAAGCGGAGATGAAGATCAGAGTTCGGCACGCATCATCGATGCGAGTGATGTGGAGTCGTTCTACGAATATCACGATGTAGAAGAATATTGGAAAAATATCAACTTCATGGAAATCGGGTCGAACCTGATGCCTTATATGGAACCGGAACGGTTTGAAAAAGAGGTGAACCAAAGTATCCGGGAAAAGGGTAAGGAAACCCACATCGGTTTTAAAAATAAATATCAGTTTTCCGGTAAATATGGGGCAAATCTGATGGAGGAAGTGGCCCGTTATGCTTTAGTGGCCGCGACGATCGCCGGACAGCAGCAGTTCGACGTGATTCATGCACACGACTGGTTGACCTATGCTGCCGGCATTGCTGCCAAGCGGGTTTCCGGAAAACCTTTGGTGGTGCATGTCCATGCCACAGAATTCGATCGTAGTGGGGAAAATATCAACCAAACGGTCTATAACCTGGAACGTCAGGGAATGTTGGAAGCCGACCGGGTAGTGACCGTAAGCAACCTGACCCGGAATATCGTGATCAACCGTTATGGGATCGATCCTGGTAAGGTAGTGACAGTACATAATGCTGTAGATTTTCAATCCTACTCAGAGATGGAGGTCGAAAGAGGAGTTAAGGAAAAAGTGGTTACTTTCCTGGGACGGATCACCTACCAGAAGGGACCCGAATATTTTATCGAAGCAGCGAATAAGGTACTCAAGCGTTATCCGGATGTGCGTTTTGTAATGGCCGGTAGCGGAGATATGATGAACCGTTCTATTCGTCGGGTTGCTAAACTGAAGATTGCGACCAAGTTTCATTTCACCGGTTTTTTACGTGGGCAGGATGTTCAGAAAATGTTTGCCCATAGTGATGTGTATGTCATGCCCTCCGTATCGGAGCCTTTCGGGATCTCCCCGTTGGAAGCGATGCGTTCGGGGGTCCCTACCATTATTTCCAAACAATCGGGTGTTGCAGAGGTATTACAACATGCAATTAAAGTAGATTTCTGGGATGTCGATGCCTTGGCAGATGCTATATACGGGCTTTTGGCCTATCCGGCGCTATCCAGGTTTACCGCTAAATACGGATTGAATGAGGTAAATACTCTGAAATGGGAAAATGCTGCATATCAGTTGAAATTATTATACGAAGAATTGAAAAAAATAACAATAAATTTATAATCATGAAAAAGAGGACGTTATGTTTGTATTTTCAGGTTCATCAGCCGATCCGTCTAAGAAAATATCACTTTTTCGATATTGGCAAAAACAGTGACTATTATGATGATTTTGCCAATCGTACAATTACCCGGAAAGTGGCGGAGCATTGCTATCTGCCTGCCAATCGGGTGATGTTAGAGCTGATTCGGAAATACGGTAGTAATTTTAAAGTAAGTTTTTCTATCTCCGGCATGGCGATAGAACAATTCCAATTATATGCTCCCGAAGTCATCGATAGTTTCAAAGAATTAGTGGCTACAGGATGTGTGGAATTATTGGCAGAAACTTATTCTCATTCGTTAGCTTCACTGGTAGACGAAGGAGAATTCAAAAGGCAGGTACAGCGCCATGCAGACTTGATGAAAGAGTTGTTCGGGGTGAGGCCAGTGACTTTCCGCAATACTGAGTTGGTATATTCGGACGAAATCGGAGAGATGGTGGCCCGGATGGGATATACGGCTATGTTGACCGAAGGTGCCCGGCATATCCTGGGATGGAAAAGTCCGGATTATGTCTATACAAATTCCATCAATCCGAAATTGAGACTACTGTTAAAAAACTTCCGGTTGAGTGACGATATTGCTTTTCGTTTCTCGGATCGTTCCTGGGATCAGTGGCCTTTGACTGCCAGTAAATATGCCTCATGGCTGAATTCGGCCGATGGAGAGCTGGTCAATTTATTCATGGATTACGAAACTTTTGGAGAGCATCAGACAGCCGAAACCGGTATATTCGATTTTCTGGCAGCTTTACCCGAGCATGTATTTGGTTCCACTGACTTCGAATTTCTCACTCCTAAAGAAGCAGCTGCCAAGCATCAGCCGGTAGCTCCCTTGCATGTTCCTTATCCCATATCCTGGGCCGACGAAGAACGGGACCTGACTGCCTGGCTGGGAAATGAATTACAAAATGAAGCTTTCGAAGAATTATATAAAATGAGGAAAAAGGTGGACGCTTTGAACGATCCGGTCCTCAACCACGATTTCGATTGTTTGCAGGCTAGCGATCATTTTTATTATATGTGCACCAAATTGTTTTCAGACGGGGTCATTCATCAGTACTTTACCCCCTATGATTCGCCTTATACGGCCTTTATCAATTATATGAATGTATTGAGCGACTTTATACTGAGGGTAGACAACGCAACAGAAAATCAGACTATTGCAGAAAATCAGGAACCTCAAAGCCGCAAAGCCGGGAAACCAGTTGTCGTTCAGAAGGAGAAGAAAGAATTGCCGGCAGGAGAACCGATGACCCGGAAAACTGTCGAAAGAAAAGAAATAAAAAGAGAGCGAAAATCCGTACCGGCTAAAACTGACAGAAAAAACAGTGGAAAAATGAAAACAGGAGAATAGTGCCATAATTAAGAATGAAAATGGAATTCAGGAATGAGCCGACAGAGAACGAACATTCCTGAATTTTGTTTTTTTAGGGTTTGATAATCACGTTTTTGCGGAAATTTGATTACCTTCGGGCTCGTTTTAACACACAATAATAATATGGATAACAATAAATTGAAGAATCCGGCTTATGTATTTGAAGTAAGCTGGGAGGTTTGCAATAAAGTGGGGGGCATACACACGGTGATATCCACCAAGGCCCTGAATATGGAAAAGGAATATAGTAACAGTCATATCTTGATCGGTCCTGATGTATGGCGCTATACCGAACAAAATCCTGAGTTTATCGATGATGCCCGTTTATTCCGCTCCTGGAGGCAAAGAGCAGCTCAGGAAGGTTTACGAATCAAAGTGGGGCGTTGGAATGTGGCCGGGAAACCTATCGTGATTCTGGTGGATTTCAGTACTTTTATTACTCAGAAAGATGAGATATTTGCTTCTTTCTGGGAAAAATATAAGTTGGATTCCATCAGTGGACAATGGGATTACATCGAGCCCGCCTTGTTCGGTTATGCTTCCGGTAAAGTGATCGAAAGCTTCGTCCGCTTCAACTCATCCTTACGCCAGCGCATTATCGCCCAGTTTCACGAATGGATGACCGGAGCCGGATTATTGTATCTCAAATATGCTATGCCGCAAGTCGGCTGTGTGTTTACGACGCATGCTACAGTTCTGGGACGTTGCGTCGCCGGAAACAATTTGCCGTTATATAGCGAAATGAAAAATTATGTGCCCGAAGAGCTGGCCCGTCGTTTTAATGTGGTTTCTAAGCAATCCTTGGAAAAAGCGGCTGCCTGGAATGCCGATTGTTTTACTACGGTTAGTGAAATCACGGCTACCGAATGTGCTCATTTCTTGGATAGAGAAGTCGATCTGGTGACACCGAACGGCTTTGAGAATGTATTTACCCCCAAGGCGGAAGTTTGGGAAGAGAAACAGAGAGCCGGCAGGGAAAAATTTTTGCAGGTGGCACAGTCTCTTTTGGGATATGCCGTTCCGGAAGATGCCTTGATCCTGGGAATCAGCGGGCGTTATGAATTCAAGAATAAAGGAATCGATGTATTTATCGATGCTATGGGCCGTTTGAACCGGGATAATGGGCTGAATAAAGAAGTGTTGGCTTTTATTTTAGTGCCTGCCGGACACTACGGTCCAAATAAAGAATTATTACATAACCTGAAATTGCCTTATCAAGCTATCCAGGGAAACAATGCCTACCTGACTCATTATTTGAATGATATTGCCAACGATCCCGTGATGAATAGGATCCGGGAGCAGAAATTGGGAAACAGCCAGCAGGATAAAGTAAAAATTTTCTTCGTACCCAGCTATTTGAACGGGGATGACGGAGTTTTCAACATGCCATATTACGATCTTTTGGTGGGTATGGATTTAACCGTATTCCCTTCTTATTATGAACCCTGGGGATATACTCCGCTGGAGAGCCTTGCCTTCAAGGTGCCTACCATTACCACCACCCTGGCCGGTTTCGGTTTATGGGTCAAAGAACATTACAATATGACCCATTCCGGCATCGAAGTGATTCATCGGCAAGACGGTGATGACAACAATGTGGTGAATGCGATTGCAGAATGGGTACGAAACTATACACAGATCGGCCCCGAAGAAATGACGAAAGACCGGGAAAATGCTAAAGACGTGTCGCGGATCGCTTTGTGGGATAATCTGATAACTTATTATAAGCAAGCCTATACGATAGCATTGGATCGGGTGAATAACCGTTTAAAAGACGTTTCTGTAAACCTGAATGATTCAGTTTCTTATATCGAAAAGCAGCTCACGGTCAACAATCCGAGTTGGGTCAGCGTGATGATCCACCGCTCTATACCCGAAAAACTGATTGCTCTGGAAGAGTTGTCGAAGAATCTTTGGTGGGCTTGGCATGATGAGGCCCGGGAATTATTCCGGATGATTGATACCCCTAAATGGAGAGCCTGCGGCCATAATCCGATTATGTTGCTGGACTCAATCTCCCTGAATCGTTATAAAGAATTGGAAAATGATGAGGTCTTTGTGCGAAAACTGGAAGAGGTATACCGGAATTTTAAAACCTATATGGCCGGCAAAGAACACATGTCGGGTGCAGGGGTAGCTTATTTCAGTATGGAGTATGGGTTACACACTTCCCTGAAAATTTATTCGGGTGGTTTGGGAATCCTGGCTGGTGATTATCTGAAAGAGGCCAGTGACAAAGGAACTAAGATCACGGCTGTGGGGCTATTGTATCGGTATGGCTATTTTACCCAGAAACTATCGGCAATGGGAGACCAGGAGGCCGAATATGACGCTCAGGATTTTATGAAGATTGCGGTAACTCCGGTACGTGATAAAGACGGAAACTGGCAAACCATCAGTTTGGTATTTCCCGGCCGGAATGTCTATGCCCGGATTTGGCGGGTAGACGTCGGCCGGATCGAGTTGTATCTGCTGGATACCGATTTCGAAGATAATCTACCCGAAGACCGGACAATCACTCACCATTTGTACGGCGGTGACTGGGAAAATCGGCTGAAACAGGAGCTGCTCCTTGGTTGCGGCGGTATTCAGGCGTTGCGGAAATTAGGGATTCAGGCGGCAACCTACCATTGTAATGAAGGACACGCTGCCTTTACTGGTTTGGAAAGGTTGAAAGAATACATTACCGAAGATAATCTCTCTTTTGCCGAAGCGATAGAAGTGGTAAGGGCTTCTTCTTTGTTCACTACCCATACACCGGTTCCGGCAGGCCACGATGCTTTTTCGGAAAATATGTTGCGTACTTATATTTCGCATTATGCCGATCGATTGAAGATTAGCTGGGAACAGTTGCTGGGCTTGGGAAAAATCAATGTGGCCGATCCGAACGAAAAATTCTCGATGAGTTTTCTGGCGGCTAACCTGGCACAGGAAGTGAATGGGGTGAGCTGGTTGCATGGAGAGGTCAGCAAAGATATCTTCAAAGGAATGTGGCCCGGTTATATGCCTGAGGAATTACATATCAGCTATGTGACCAACGGGGTGCATTATCCCACCTGGGCTGCTCCCGAATGGAAAAAAATCGAAGAATCAATTTTCGGAGAAGATTTCAGGAATCATCATTACGACAAGAAATGTTTCGAGGAAATTTATAAAGTGCCGGATCAGCAGATATATCAAGTCAGGACAACCTTGCGCAAGCGATTGATCGACCATATTAAAGAATTGCTGAAGGACGAGGTGTCGGCTTCTTATTTTACTCCCCGTCAGGTGCTTCAGATCCGCGAAACTTTACGTGACGATATCCTGACAATCGGGTTTGCTCGTCGTTTCGCTACCTATAAACGGGCGCATTTGCTCTTCCGTAACCTCGAGCGTTTGGACGAAATTGTCAATAACCCGGAGCATCCCGTACAGTTTGTATTTGCCGGAAAAGCTCACCCTGCTGATAAAGCCGGACAGGATTTGATCAAACGTATTGTGGAAGTATCCAAATATCCGCAGTTTCTGGGTAAAATTCTCTTTTTACCGAACTACGATATGGATCTGGCGAAAAAGATGGTGCAGGGAGTTGATGTATGGTTGAACACTCCGACACGTCCGCAGGAAGCTTCTGGGACCAGTGGCGAAAAAGCGGCGATGAATGGAGTTATGCATTTCAGTGTGCTCGACGGTTGGTGGGTTGAAGGCTATCGTCCCGATGCCGGATGGATGCTGCCGATAGAGCGTACCTTTGAAAACCAGGCTATGCAGGATGAACTCGATTCAGAAATGATTTATAATATTATCGACGACGAAATTGCGCCTTTGTTTTACGAACGGGATCAGAATGGTTTGTCACCGAAGTGGATCGGTTACATCAAAAATACGATCGCCAAAGTAGCTTCTAACTTTACGACCAACCGGATGTTGGAAGATTACGAAAAACAATATTATATACCGATGGCTGCCCGTTATCAAAAGATCATTGCCGACGACTATGCGATGGCTATGGAGATTGCCGAATGGAAAAAACGCATCACCCACGAATGGGATAACATCGAACTCGTGGGCCTTGACCTTCCCAATCGTTCCAAACAAATCATCGCCCTGGGAAAATCTTATTACGGAGAGGTAAAATTAGAAATCGGCGACTTGGATATGCATGAAGTAGGGGTAGAATTGGTGGTTGCCGAGCAAAAGGATGGAAGACAGGTCATTCGTGAAAAGTATGATTTCAGTCCGGTTGAACAGGAAGGAAGTGTTGCCAAATATCGCATCGATGTGACGGCTGACGCTCCGGGGCTGCTAATGCTCGCTATCCGAATTTATCCGAAGAGCGAACTTTTGCCACATCGTCAGGATTTTGCCTTGGTGAAATGGTTATAAAGCCGGAGAGAAATATTTGTTGAATGGAAGTGCGTTTGTTTTTGCAGACGCACTTTTTATTTGATCGAATTATAAATGTTGGGTTCCAGATCATTTCGGGTGAATATAACTGAATATCTTCGGCATCGAAGAGAGCACCATACATGCTGCGGACAGAATGATAACAGTCAGTCACACCCGATCGTGAAAAGCCATATACTGAAAAATTCCCCGACCTCTTCGCCCCTTTTTACTTTTTGTAAATTATTCTATCTTTGAATATGAAATGAAACGGATAAACAGTTTATAAGATAATTCAACTTCGTCCTCCGCTTTATCCGTTTCATCTGTTTCCTTTTTTGCTATCCTCTGTATCAGATGACGTTAAAACACAATGTTATGATGAAATACCCGATAGGCATCCAGAGTTTAGAGAAAATCAGGGAAGGCGGTTATGTTTATGTTGATAAAACCGATTTGATTTATTCACTCTGCTGAATCATACCAACGAGGATTTAGACGAACTGACGGGGCGCTTCTATGCAGCGCGGCAATTTATCGATTACAAAGCGGATGTGGAAAAAAGCCGTTGCCGATGATCTACCAGAGCGGTTACCTCACCATAAAGGATTATGATCGGGAAGAAAACACATTTCTTCTTGATTTTCCAAACAATGAAGTGAAAAACGGTTTCTTGGTTATGGTAGCTGCCAATTATTTGCAACCTTCTGTCGATATGGATTCCTGGATTAGGAAAACCGTTGCGGCTTTGAAGCAGGGGGATCCCGAAAAGTTCTGTCTTCTGCTGACTTCTTTTCTGAGTGACATTCCTTACACCATGCGCCGCAAGGAAAACGAGCGCGAAAAGGAATGTTATTTCCATTACACTTTTTACCTGATCATGCGCCTTATCAGCGTCTATACGGTTTACACGGAGAAAGAGCAGAGCGAAGGCCGGGTAGACTGCATTGTCGAAACGGACAAATATATTTACATCTTCGAGTTCAAGTTGGACAGCACTGCCGATGAAGTTCTTCGCCAGATCGAAGAGAAGGGATAGGCTCGTCCCTACATAAACGATTCCCGGAAACTTTACTGCATTGGTGTAAGTTTCTCTTCAGAGACCGGCACGGTAGAGGATTGGAAAATAATGTGTTGAAACAGTCGAAACGGTTAAAACGGTTGAAGAGGGTTAGAAAAGTAAAGTGAAGCAGCTGCCTTGACCAGGGTGCGACCGGACTGCAATATTTCCTTTGTGTAGCGTCATGATTTGTTTACAAAGGCTGAGGCCGATGCCCGAACCTCCGGGTTTGGTGGTGAAGAAAGGGACGAAAATTTTATCCAGGGCTTCCGGGACGATACCGGGACCGTTATCTTCGACGGTAATCGCTATTTGTTTGGTTTCCGCGAGCATACAGGCGGAAAGGTGAATGGCTGGTTCCGGGATTTCTGTGCAGGCTTCTTCGGCATTCCGAATGAGGTTGAGGAGTACTTGTTCAATCTGGGAACGGTCGGCCAGAATTTGCAAGGAATCATCCGGACAACTGAAATGATAGCGGATATCGGAAGCAAAATGTAGTTTCTGGATTTCTGCAAATAAATCCTTTATCGCTATCATGGAAAACTGGGGAGCGGGTATGCGGGTCAGTTTGCGGTAATTCTGGACAAAATCAAGTAACCCTTTGCTTCTGCGATGGATGGCCTGTAGGGCCTGCACTGTCATGGGGGGGAGTTGATTCTTTGGGCTGGATTCATTTATTCTTTCTGCCAGCGTTTCCGATAGGGAAATAATAGGAGCCAGCGAATTCATGATTTCGTGTGTGAGCACCCGGATTAGTTTTTGCCATGCTTCGATTTCTTTGTTTTCCAGTACAGAATGAATATTTTTCAGGCTGACGAGCAGAAGTTCTTTGCCTTGTATGTGGAAGATAACCAGATTCAGGGCGATCTCCTGTATGCGTCCTGCTTTTTCCATGCGAAAAATCCGGGTAATTCCCGGAGTCAGCTCTCCTAACAGAGACGGTAGAGACGGATGAACAATTTTTAAATCGGATAATTCCCGGATATTTTTTATTCCTAATTCCTGAAGAACAGTTTTATTATACCATTCGATCCGTCCGTTGCGGTGGAAAACCAATAATCCGGAATCGATGGTACCGAGTAGGGTTTCGTAATAAATATGCTGTGCTTCCAATACATACATTTTACTCCGGAATTGTTCCAATGCTTGTTCCAGCGCTTGGGTGAGGGTAGGATTTGGGGTAGGACTGCCCGGACGGAAAGACAAAGAATAGTCGGAAAAACGGATGGCATCGATCAGACGCTTTAGGGCTTCTTCCGATTTCCTTTGTTGGTGAACAAGTTGCAGAATAAATAGCAAGATTACCGAAACGAGGAGAAGGGAACAAAACCACAATTTGTGCCACAGGCAAAAACCCAATGACAGGGATAGTAATACCAGTGCAACGCATTGCAAGGGTAAAAAAAGCCGGTGGCGTATCGTGGATCTTCGCATTAGGATAAATGATATTTTTCCATTTTCCGATAAAGGGTAAAACGGGTGATTCCCAGCATTTCCGCTGCTTTGCTGATATTTCCCTCACTTCTTTTCAGGGCTTTTTCAATAGCCTGTTGTTCAAGCTCGGTGAGGTTGAGGGTTTCGAATCCGGCGGTTGCCGGCCGGGGAGGGCGGAGCATGAAATTATCCGGCTGCAGCATGTTGTTTGTAGAGAGAATGACTGCCCGCTCTATAGCATGTTGCAGTTCCCGGACATTGCCGGGCCAGGAATATTGAAGTAATTTCTGCTGGGTGTCCCGGGTAAATCCCCGGATCCCTTTTTTATATTTATAGCAATAGCGCTTTAGAAAATAATCGGCCAGTAAAAGAATATCTTTGCCTCGTTCCCGTAAAGGGGGAATGTGGATTTCGATCGTATTGATCCGGTAAAGTAAATCCTGACGGAAACTACCGTTACCCACCATATTGTGAATATCGGCATTCGTTGCACAGATCAGCCGGATATCGATCGTTTTGGTTTGAGTAGAGCCCAAACGGGAAATCTGTCGTTTCTCGATGGCTGTCAGTAAACGTGATTGCATGGGTAAGGAAAGATTACCGATTTCGTCCAGAAACAGTGTACCTCCCGAAGCTGTTTCCAGACGTCCTGCTTTAGCCTGGCGGGCATCTGTGAAAGCTCCTTTCTCATAACCGAATAGTTCGCTTTCGAAAAGATTTTCCGGGACAGCCCCCAGATCGATCGGAACAAAGGGGGAGCCTACCCGTGGAGAATGCTGATATATCGCTTTGGCAATCAAATCTTTCCCCGTACCGTTTTCTCCCAGTAACAGAATATTGGCATCTGTACGGGAGATTTTATGGATTGTATGTACGATTTCTTGCATGACTTCGGATTCGCCGATAAGTTCTACCGGAGCCTCAGTGTCCGACAAAGCCGTCAATTGCTGCTTCAGATTTGCTACTTCGGTGCGTGACCGGCGCAAACGGATGGCGGAAGTAAGTGTGGCCAGTAGTTTTTCTTTTTCCCAGGGTTTAGGGATGAAATCGGTAGCTCCGGCCCGGATAGCCCGGACCGCCTTTTCGGTGTCGGCATATGCTGTAATGAAAAGCACCACCGCTTGAGGATCTTTCCGGAGGATTTTTTCCAGCCATAAAAAACCTTCTTGACCGCTGCTGGCATCCCGACTGAAATTCATATCCAGCAAAATAACATCCGGGTCGAAAGTGTCCATAAAATGTTCGATCCGCTCCGGAGAAGTTGTCACTTTAATTTTTTCTGCATATGGTTCTAATAAAAGATGGAGAGCAAAAAGCACATCTTCATTGTCGTCTGCAATCAGAATCCTTCCTTCCATGGTTTCGATTAGTCTTGTCGTGATAGGACAAAGATAAGGGGAATATGCTTTGGTTGTATGTGCGGAAACGAACAATTTTTGTGCGTATATGCACGTTTCTTGTAGAATTGTACTGTGGTAAAGTGT
>JAETOX010000067.1 GCA_021771575.1 Bacteroides sp.
TAAGAATGAAAACATTTGGAAAATTGAAATTAGCAGCTGTCTCTGCACTCATCGTGCTGGGGATGAGCTCATGTTTAAAAAATGACGATCCGGATTTTGCTATCGGTACACAATCTGCTTATATTCTACAGGAAGGTTCAGGAACAAGTGTACGTTTTATGCCTGCAATCCGGTTAATGGGCAACCGAGCTTTACAGTCGGCAACGTGTCAGCTTGACGGAGAAACTTATCGTTTCTCCAAGGTCGAGGCTAACAATCCCTATTATATGGAAATAGAGCCATCATATCAATACTCTACCGATACAATAATGGACTGGACTTGCAAGCTTAGCGCCACTTCTGCCGAAGAAACTCCTGTCACTGTTCAGACAAGTTTCAGCTTTACAGCCGGACCGAAGTTGGGAGCTTTCAATGTAACGGAATTGAAATATATAGGAAATAGCAATAAAGTGGAAGGAAAATGGAACAAGGTGGACAATGCGTCTGGATATTGTTTGATGATCAAACTCCAGAATAGTAAAATGTTTATTCCCTATAAGGAAATTTCCGTTGGTAGTGGTGACGAACTTTCTGGTTCGGTTTCCATACCTTTAGAAAATGGAGCTAAATGTGATATTGCGATAGGAGCAATAAATAAAAGTAAAAGTATTATCACAATTTCCCGTTCATTATCGATTACCGCAGGTACCGATACAGAATAAAGTTATCATTGTAGGATAATAAAGCTGCGCTTTCGGGCGCAGCTTTTTTGTTTCTGTCTGTAGTTACTCTTCTTCCACTTTAAGTTTCCTTGGGGGGGCAATACCAATAAGCTTTCCAGTAAAATGACAAAAACGAGACTTCCGCAGAAATCTCGTTTTCGTAGTAGTTTTAAGGTGGAATGCCGGATATTACCGTGATAATCTCATGGTATCCATGGCAATCACCAGTTCTTCGTCGGTGGTAATCACCATAACTTTTGTTGCGGCGTCGTCGGTGCTGAGTATCACGTCTTTACTTTTTGTAGCCATATTCAGCTCTTCGTCGATGCGTATACCCAGATAGTCCATGTCCCGGCATACGGCCTGGCGTACAGGTTGATCGTTTTCGCCGATTCCTCCGGTGAAAATGACCAGATCGACACCATTCAGGACGGCAGCGTAAGCTCCAATATATTTCTTTACATTATAAACAAAGACATCCAAAGCGAGTTGAGCTCTTTCGTTACCAGCTTCGGAAGCCGTGGTCAGTTCGCGGAAATCGGAAGAAACTCCTGAAATACCTTGTACTCCTGATTTTTTATTTACTAAAGTATTGGCTTGATTCAGATCCAGGCCCTCTTTCTCACAGATATAAAGCAATGCTCCCAAATCAAGGTCTCCGGCCCGGGTTCCCATCACTAAACCTGCAACGGGTGTGAATCCCATGGAGGTATCGACCGACTGGCCGCGGTCGATGGCCGTAATGGAAGCGCCATTCCCTAGGTGACAGGTGATGATTTTCTTTTCTGCGACATTCCAGCCTAATAAACGGCAAGCCTTTTCAGCAACGAATTTATGGGAAGTTCCATGGAAACCATATCTTCTTACTCCGTATTTTTCATAGAATTCATAAGGAATACCGTAAATGAAAGCTTTCTTGGGTAATGTCTGATGGAAAGAAGTATCGAATACGGCAACCTGAGGTACAGACGGCAACAATTGTTCCATTGTTTCGATCCCTTTCAGATTGGCTGGGTTGTGAAGCGGTGCGATTTCTGCTAAAGCTTTGATTTTGGCTTTCGTTTCTTCGTCGACTCTCACACTTTCCGAAAAATATTCACCTCCGTGAGCCACCCGGTGGCCTACGGCATTAATTTCTTCCAGGGATTTCAGAACGCCGTTTTTCGGATCTACCAAAGCTTTCAGAATAAGGTCCATTCCTACACTATGGTCTGCAATCGGCTGCTCCAATACAACTTTCTCTTTTCCTTCAGGTTTATAGGTAAAGCTACCGTAAGTAAGTCCTATCTTCTCTACAATTCCTTTTGCCAGCAATATGGGTTCTGCATCCATATTCAACAGCTGGTATTTGATCGATGAACTTCCACAGTTCAGCACTAATACATTCATTTCTTCTCTGTTTATATTTTAGAATTCTGAAATTAATTTAAACCAGCAGCCTGATTGACCGTAATGGCAACCAGATTGACAATATCGCTTACCGAACAGCCACGGGAGAGGTCGTTGATCGGGGCTGCCATACCTTGTAATACAGGTCCTACTGCTTCTATACCGGCAATACGTTGTACGAGTTTGTAACTGATGTTACCGACTTCCAGGCTCGGGAAAATCAGGACATTCGCTTTTCCTGCAACCGGGCTTCCCGGGGCTTTGCTGGCACCTACAGAGGGAACTAAAGCAGCGTCGGCTTGCATTTCTCCATCAATCATTACATCTGGAGCCATTTGCTTAGCCAGTTCTGTTGCTTTTACCACCTTGTCTACCAATTCGTTTTTGGCAGAACCTTTGGTGGAGAAACTCAGCATGGCCACCCGTGGTTCGATTTTAGCGATAGCCCGGGCTGTCGCAGCTGTAGAAATGGCGATCTGAGCCAATTCTTCTGCTGTAGGATTCGGTAGCACGGCACAATCGGCACATACAATCAAACCGTTTTCACCATATTCCGGTTTATTGGTCAGTAACAGAAAGGCTCCGGATACGACCGAGATTCCAGGCAGTGTTTTAACGATTTGTAAAGCCGGACGTAAAACGTCGCCAGTAGCATTCTGGGCTCCAGCTACTTCGCCGTCTGCATCGCCGCTTTTAATCATCAAAGTGGCCAAATAGAGCGGATCTGTTACTAATTTCAGGGCTTGCTCTTTAGTCATGCCTTTACTTTTCCGCAGTTCTACCAACAAATCGGCATATTGTTCTTTTTTGGGATGAGCCTCCGGATCGACGATCGTTGCCTGGCTGATATTTTTTAGCTGGTATTTTTCAGCTAGAGCTTGAATTTCTGCTGGTTTACCGATAAGAATAATGTTGGCAATTCTTTCACCGATCAGTTGATCGGCAGCCTGAATTGTACGTTCTTCGGTTCCCTCGGGGAGCACAATCGTTTTACTCTGTTTTTTGGCGTTTTCTTTGATTTGTTCTAAAAGTTCCATCGTATTTGATTTTTGAATCGAGTATCCATTAAACTTTGCAAAAGTAGGAATAAAATAACTAAAAAGAAAAAGGGCTGTAATTATTCTCCTTCTTTGTAAATCGTTACACAGGTATTAGCATTGAAACATGCTATCAGTTCAGGATAAAGAGTATTGGCTTTAACCAAATACATTTTTGCGCCTTTATTGAAATCATCATCCATGAAAACCTGTTTTAAATTCGGTGCGACAATTTCCTGATAGTACATTTTCAGCCTGCAATATTCGCTAATTCTTTGTTTGTTGCCTCTTACATACTCGGACTGTGATTTATCGATAAAATTCGTTAAAGAATCACTTTTATTCTAATTTGAAACGCAATCGTAACCGATTGGCCTCATAATCCCAGGAAATGATTTTAAAATATCCGATTTCTCCGGTGTTTGCTACATGTGTACCGATACAGGCACAGATATCGTAATCTCCGATTGTGACAATTCGTAAAGTTTCGCTGGCATCTTCCGGCAACTTGCTTAAGTCGACCCCGGAGGGGACTTCCTTGCGGTTTACGAATGAACAGCTCACAGGAAGTTCTTCCTGAATCACTTGGTTAACCTGATTTTCTATTTCTTCGATTTGTTCAGAGGTAGGGGCCTCCGGCAATAGATAATCACATTTGGATTTACGTTTTTCGATATGGGTATTTTTTGAACGTTCACAGCCGAACATCCGGATCATCGTCTGGTTTAAAATATGTTCTGCCGTATGCATAGGAGGATACTCCTGCTTGTTATGGTTGTTGAGTTGTGATTGTTCCATCGAATAAAATTAAAAAAAGTTTTACAAAATTAGTTTTTTTACAGATAGAAAACACTTAAAAATCAAAAGAAAATCGACATTTTAACAAATTTAGTTACATTATGACTATCTTTGCGGCAGACATTAGATTATTATGCTTATTATCTCAATAGAATATACAGTATTTTAAGAAAGCTCCAAACTATAAACCAATTTGTTATTATATTGAATATATGTCGATATGGAATAGACTTATAAGAATCAAAAATACTGAAAATACAAATAACATCGTCGGTAATAAAATCACATCTGTATTATATAAAACCTTACGTTATGCCATTATAGATGTCGAAGTTGGTTTAAAGGATCATAAAATCCATGATATTGGGGCACTTCGTTACGACGGAGCTACCTATCACAAGGCTTCGAAAAAAGAACTATTGGAATTTCTTAGTGCAACAGAATATGTCTGCGGCCACAATATTATTCATCATGATGCCCAATATCTGTTTGCCGGTACAACATGTCGCTGGCTTTTAGTCGATACGCTGTACGTTTCGCCACTATTGTTTCCAGAACGCCCCTATCACAGACTAGTGAAAGACGACAAACTGATAAGTGAGCAGGTAAATAATCCGGTGAATGATTGCAAAAAAGCCAAAGATTTGTTGTTAGACGAAATTGCACGTTGGAATTCGTTGCCGGAGGGAAAGCGCAAGCTATTTGCTTCCTTGCTAAAGGGTAAGAAAGAATTTGAAGGATTTCTCTGCATGGTGGGTGCGGGTCAGGTTAGTGAAGAAGAGGAGGCTGAGTTGATAAAAAACCTTTATAAAGAAAAAATTTGCCAGCATGCAAATCTTAATATGTTAATCGAACAATATCCTTGCGAATTGGCATATGCATTGGCTCTCATTGACACGACCGACTATCGTTCTGTTACTCCCGGATGGGTACTTCACCATTATCCGGAAGTGGAATTTGTGGTGAAAATGCTGCGTCATACTTGTTGTAACGAAGGCTGTGATTATTGCAATACCCAACTAAATGTGCTTCATAACTTGAAAACATTCTTCGGGTATGAAGAGTTCCGCACATACGAAGGTGAACCTCTACAGGAGCAAGCTGTCCAGGCTGCGGTAAAAGGCACGTCGCTATTGGCGATATTCCCTACCGGTGGAGGGAAGTCACTTACCTTCCAATTGCCTGCACTCATGGCCGGTCGTTCTGTGCATGGACTGACAGTTGTTATCTCGCCTTTACAGTCGCTGATGAAAGACCAAGTAGACAACCTTGCCAATCGGGGTCTTACGGATGCGGTAACCATTAATGGGCTGTTGGACCCAATTACAAGGGCGTTGTCCATACAAAGAGTACAGGATGGGGAGGCCTCATTGCTGTACATATCTCCTGAAATGCTTCGCTCAAGAACTATCGAGAGAATATTAATGCTACGTCACGTTGTTAGATTTGTAATAGACGAAGCACATTGTTTTTCTGCATGGGGACACGATTTCCGGGTGGATTATCTTTACATAGGGAAATTTATCCGGGAATACCAGCAAAAGAAAAGATATAGTAATCCGATACCAGTATCCTGCTTCACGGCTACGGCCAAACAGAAAGTGGTGCAGGATATCTGTGACTATTTCAAGCAAACATTGAATTTGGATTTAAAATTGTTTGCCTCGACCGCTTCAAGAACCAATCTGCATTATTCTGTCATCCATGCCGAAACGGATGATGATAAATATTTACAGCTGAGGACACTGGTCGCTGAATCCGATTGTCCGACTATTGTTTACGTATCACGTACCAAACGGACGGAAGATCTGGCAAGCAGGTTGACTCGTGATGGTTATAAAGCATTGCCTTTCAATGGTAAAATGGAATCCGACGAAAAGATTGTCAATCAGGATGCTTTCATGAATGACCAGGTTCGGATCATTGTGGCTACATCGGCTTTCGGAATGGGGGTTGACAAGAAAGATGTCGGCCTAGTGGTACACTACGATATTTCGGATTCGTTGGAGAATTATGTGCAGGAAGCGGGCAGAGCTGGACGCGACCCCAATCTCAGTGCCTGTTGCTATGTGCTTTATAGCGACAACGATTTAGACAAGCATTTCATATTGTTAAACCAAACTAAGCTAAGTATCAGCGAAATACAGCAAGTGTGGAAAGCGGTAAAAGACCTTACCCGTCAACGTATGAGGGTGAGTTGTTCTGCATTGGAAATAGCCAGGCAGGCTGGATGGGACGATTCGGTATCTGACATTGAAACCCGCGTGAGGACGGCTTTGGCAGCTTTGGAACAAAGCGGATACTTAGTGAGAGGAAACAATATGCCTCATGTATATGCCACGGGGATTACGGTGAAGGATATGGATGAAGCAAGGGTACGTATATCGTCGTCACTGCTCTTCAATCGTAATGAAACAGAAAAGGCTGTCCGGATTATTAAATCACTGATTTCACAAAAGTACATAGCCAAGGCCCAGAATGCAGAAGCAGAGTCGCGGGTCGATTATCTGGCAGATATTTTGGGTTTGAGCAAAAAAGAAGTCGTATCCGTTGTGGAGCGAATGCGCCAGGAAGGCATATTGGCAGATAGCAAGGATATATCTGCTTATTTGCTGGATGCCGGTGACTCGGAGCGAAAATCGCGGATACTCCTTGAATGTTTTGCCAAACTTGAGCAATACATCCTCAATCATATTCCTGATGAATCTTTGCGAATATCGTACAAACAACTGAATGATGATGCGGTAAATGACGGAATTGATACCTCTAGGGAAAAGGACATCCGGACGTTGCTTTACTTCCTTACTGTCAAGGGATATACCTGCAAGAAAGAAGATGCGGTCTGTAATATGGAAATTAGTCGTCAGGCAGATTTGGAAACAACCATTCATCGTTTTGAAAAACGATTGGAGATCAGTCGTTTTACAATAGAATGGCTATATCGGTTAGTGGCAGTTACGGGAAAAGGAGATTCAGAAAAACAGACTGTTCAATTTTCTGTGGTAGAACTGTTGAATCAAATAAAGTCAAGCCCTCGCGACCTGTTTAGCAGACTAGATAACCTACAGTTGGAAGATGTGGAAGAAGCACTTTTGTATCTGTCAAAAATCGGTGCGCTCAAACTCGAAGGCGGCTTTTTAGTCCTTTACAACGCCATGGATATTCAAAGAATAAAGGACAACAAATCGAGATATAAGCTGGAGGATTACCGGATGTTGAATGAATTCTATAAACAGAAGATTCAGCAAGTTCATATTGTAGGTGAATATGCCAATTTGATGGTAAAGGATTATGATGCAGCATTGCGCTATGTTCAGGACTATTTTCGGATGGACTACAAAAAATTTGTCTCCAAATATTTCAAAGGGGAAAGAACAAGTGAAATACAACGTAACTTGACCCCAGAGAAATACAAACAATTGTTCGGGCAGTTATCCAAATGCCAGATGGAAATTATTTCTGATAAAGATTCACGTTGTATTGTTGTTGCAGCAGGTCCCGGTAGTGGAAAAACCCGAGTATTGGTCCACAAACTCGCATCGCTTCTACTGCTCGAAGACGTAAAGCACGAGCAACTTCTGATGTTGACATTTTCACGAGCAGCTGCTACGGAGTTCAAACAGAGATTAATGGAACTGATAGGTAATGCGGCTCATTTTGTCGAGATAAAGACATTCCATTCCTATTGCTTCGATCTTTTGGGACGGATAGGCAATCTGGAAGATGCTCAAAATGTCGTTGCCAAGGCTGCCAGGATGATTAATCGGGGAGAAGTAGAACCGAATAAAATCGGCAAGACAGTGTTGGTTATAGACGAAGCTCAAGATATGGGAGTTGAAGAGCATGCTTTGGTGGAGGCTCTAATGACCAACAATGAAGAAATGCGTGTGATAGCTGTAGGTGACGACGATCAAAATATTTATGAATTCCGTGGATCTGATTCTAGATATATGTACCGATTGGCCCAGGAACCCGGAAGCAAGTTTGTCGAAATGACCGAAAATTATCGTAGTGCGCGCCATCTTGTGAATTTCGCAAACGGATTTGTGAAAGGTATTGGTAAAAGAATGAAAAGCCTACCGATTATCTCCATGAGAGAAGAAGAAGGGCGGGTTGAAGTGACACGCTATCGATCAAAGTACATGTATCGGCCGCTTGTAGAGGATTTGATTCTTCATAGGGGAAAAGGCATTTCGTGTGTACTTACTCAAACCAATGAAGAAGCTGTTATTCTGATGGCTCTTTTGCGAAAACATGGCATAAACAGCAAATTGATACAGTCTATGGACGGTTTTCCTTTTTGGAAGATGGCCGAAATAAGATATTTACTGGGGTATATAAACAAACGAGTGAATACGCCATTCATATCGGAAGAATTATGGGAAGATGCAAAATATGCAACTTTTTCAGCTTATGATAGAAGTCAAAGTCTAATGTATGTGAAGCGTTGTGTAGAACTCTTTGAACAAACTAACAAAACAAAATATGTCAGCGACTTCAAAGAGTTTGTATTCGAATCGTCAGTAGAAGATTTCTGTGATGTTTCGGGAGCGGACGTTATTGTATCGACCATTCATAAAGCCAAAGGCAAAGAGTTTGATAATGTGTATATGCTCATATCCGACCGTTATACGAAAGATACCCATCTGATGCGTCGGTATTATGTGGGTATGACTCGTGCCAAAAATCAACTGTTCATACATACGAATAGCGATAATTTTAGCTATTTACGTGCAGATCGGTGCCTTATCGACCAGAAAAAATATGCTATGCCCGAAGAAATTGTTCTGCAACTTTCTCATAAAGATGTGTATTTGGAATTCTTCAAAAAACTTAAGCGAGAGGTTTTGTCACTGAGGAGTGGAGATTCCTTGAATTACAAAGATTCCGTTTTGTACGATATCCCGACGGATAGACCTATAGCAAAGTTGTCGGTAAACATGCAGAATACGCTGGCGACATGGGAAAGAAGAGGCTATAAGGTAAAATCCGCATCTGTTCGGTTCATTGTGTCATGGAAGCCCAAGGATTCGCCGAAAGACGAACCGGAAATGGCTGTCCTTTTAGCAGATTTAATTCTTACTCTGTAATACATTTGTCACTTTTTTGATTATTTTTGTCTGACAATTACAGGTAAATCACCGTTGCTACAAGGCGGTGATTCCTCATGTTAGTTTAAGTAAAATTTTAATTATGAAATTGTTAGAAGGAAAAACGGCACTGATTACCGGTGCTTCCAGAGGTATTGGGAAAGCAGTGGCTCTGGCATTTGCCAAACAGGGAGCTAATATCGCTTTTACGGATTTGAAATATGATGAAAATGCTCAGGCTACGGAAAAAGAGATTGAAGCTTGCGGAGTAAAGGCCAAAATGTATGCATCCAATGCTGCCGATTTTGCTCAAACCGCCGCTACTGTGGAAGAAATTGCCAGGGAATTCGGACGAATCGATATTTTAGTGAATAATGCCGGTATTACCAAAGATACCCTCTTGATGCGTATGAGCGAGGAACAATGGGATGCAGTGATCAATGTCAATCTGAAATCCGTATTCAATTTTACCAAAGCGGTATCGGCAATTATGCTGAAACAGAAAAGTGGTTCTATCATCAGCATGAGTTCGGTTGTCGGAGTGAGCGGAAATGCCGGTCAGGCCAACTATTCCGCTTCGAAAGCCGGAATTATCGGTTTCACCAAGAGTGTGGCCAAAGAACTGGGTTCCCGGAATATTCGGGCCAATGCCGTTGCTCCCGGATTTATCATTACCGATATGACAGCCCAATTGTCTGAAGACGTACGTAAAGAATGGGCGGCTAAAATTCCTTTGAGAAGAGGAGGAACGCCTGAGGATATTGCAGATGTTTGTATATTCCTGGCTTCCGATATGTCCAGATATGTAACCGGTCAGGTGGTGCATGTCTGTGGCGGAATGAATATGTAATATTTACGATTTTGGTCTGCCTCCGGAGTCGCAGACCAAAATCATAAATTTCATATATTGTAGTTTTCGAATACTTGTGTGGGTGGATTTAGTTGTTATCGTACTTTCTTTCGGGAATAGCATGGTTGAAATTCCGGAAACTTTCAAATTTAATCGATTTGCCAACCGGAATTACTTGTCAAGTCGAAACTCTCTGGGGAAAAATTGCTCTTGGGTATATTTTGACCGACCGGAAACGGATATTGCCCGATTCAGGACAATCAAAAGTTGAAAAACGTGCCTGGCACGAATGGAATACTGAATCAATGGGATACGAATGGGTTATTTGTCTCTTCAAAAAGGAACAGAGCCTCTTATTTATGATACAAAAACATTGTACTCAAATTTTTCGCAAGCTGATTTATAGTTGGGTGTTCTTTTGGCTGGCCTCTTGTACAGCTTATCGCGTTATGCCTGTAGAAGTACTTGAACCGGCACAGTATCCTTTGCAACAAAGCAAACAGATCGGAATTCTGGATCAGCATATCTGTCAGGTACTTTCTTCGGATGTCTTCCTAAACCATTCTTCGGAGATAAACCGGGATAATTTGTTTGATGAATTTGCCAAAGGCATAAAATACATCTATTCTGGGGTTCATCCGGATGATTCGGTTATAGTGTTGAGGAACCGGAGAGTTTTTTGGCAGGCCGATAGTATTTGCCCCCATGCTTTGGCGCCTGACAGTATTTGCGAAGTGTGTCACAAGCTCGGAATCGATTACCTGATTTCTCTGGAAGCAGTATATTATCACATCACCGAACGGGCAGAAGATTTCAGTACCCGCTGGCTGGTCCGTTTATATTCGGCAGAAGCTCCCCATATTGTCGATTCCTTGTTGCTTATAGATAGTATCGGGCAGGGCTACTATGCAGAGGAGCAAGAAATGGTTGGACGGATACGGGTTGGAGCATGGGATATGGGTGCAAACTATGCCCGGCGGATTTTGCCTTCATGGGTGCATACCGAACGCCGGATTTACTGTCAAGGTAAAATATTGAGAGTCGGGGATGCCTTGTTGCTAAACGGGCGGGAAGAAGAAGCTATCCGGATTTGGGAAAATGCGATAAAACTAGAAAATAAAACCGCACTCAGAGCTGGAATTAACTTGGCTTGGGTATATGAAAATGCAGGTGAATTCGGTCAGGCCGAAGCACTGTTACAAAAAGCCCTGAATCTGGCTAGACGACTTCAGATCAAAAGAGGGGATAAAACCTATATAGAATACTACTTGCAGATTATTCGTCAAAGAAGAGAGCGTTTGACTGTATTGGAACAGCAAATGCAGGATGTAAAAATGGAGTGATAAAGAAGGGTTATGTTAGATATTTATAAAGCATCTGCCGGTTCGGGAAAGACTTTTGCTTTGACGTTGGCCTATTTTAAAACGATTTTCGAGGCCCCTGGAGAATACAAAAATATACTGGCAGTAACATTTACGAATAAAGCGACTGAAGAAATGAAGTCGCGTATTATCAATGAACTCCATCGCTTAGCCCGCGGAGAAAAAAGCGATTATGGGATATTACTGAAAAAAGAACTGGGATTCTCCGACGATCAACTCCGCAACAGGGCGATATTGCTTCGTACTATGCTGTTGCATGACTATGGAAGACTTTCGGTTACGACCATCGACCGTTTTTTTCAACGGATTGTCAAAAATTTCACCCGCGAGCTAGGAATTTTTCCCGGATATAATGTGGAGCTCGACAGTGATTTTGTATTGCAGAAAGCTATCGACAACATGCTGCGACAGGTAAAAGATAAGCCAGGCTTGAGGGATTGGATCGCTGAATCGATGAGTTTGAGTGTAGACGAAGGCAAAAGTTGGAGCATAAAGGCACGGATCGCAGAACTGGGGGAGGAGTTGTTCCGGGAGACTTACATGTTGCTCGATAAATCCATCCTGGAGAAGTTCGGAAATAAACAGTTCCTGAAAAATTACCGCCGTTTTCTGGAAGAGCTGATCCGCCATTACGAAAACCGGCAAAAGGCTATCGGCTGCAAAGCTGTTCGGTTGATCGAAGAGACAGGACTGGAGGCAGGGGATTTTAAAGGGGGGAAGAACGGCAGTGTCTCCTGTTTCTACAAGCTGGCAAGTGAAAATTTCGATCCCCCTACCGCTACGGCGCGGAAGAGTGCCGGAGATCCGGATGCGTGGACGACCAAAACTTCTCCCGCCAAATCGAAAATCGAAGGTATTGCCGGGCCATTGTGTCGAATGATGAGCGAAGTGATAGAGTTATTTGACCGGGAATATTGTACCTATTTATCGGCGAATCAGCTGGCGGCTAATTTATACCAGTTGGGAATTTTGAACGACCTTTATCAGGAGGTGCGAGGCTATTGTGATGAAAAAGGAATTATGTTGTTGAGTGATACCACTCATATCCTGAATTTACTGATCGAAAACAACGATACCTCTTTTCTGTACGAAAAATGCGGCAATTACTATAAACATTTGATGATCGACGAGTTTCAGGATACCTCTTCCATGCAATGGAAGAATTTCCGTCCGTTGGTGGTCAACAGCCTGGCCGAGGGGTGTCACACTATGATCGTAGGGGATGTAAAGCAAAGTATTTATCGGTGGCGTAACGGAGATTGGGCCTTATTGGCAGGAGGGGTGGAAAAACAGTTCAGCCATTTCGGTGTACAGAATATTTTCCTTGAAAATAATTGGCGTAGTGCTCCTGAAATTGTAGATTTCAACAATCGTTTTTTTGAAACAGCTGTCCATGTCCTTAGTTCTTTATATAGCCGGGATACTGGAGATGACAATGATCGGAGTGCCGTGATTGCAGAAGCTTACCGAGGGTTGCAACAAATTTCCCGCAAAAGTAAACGAGGGTATGTTGATATTTTATTCGGCCCGGAAAAGAAGGAAGAAGAAGGGGAGATAACGATCTTGTCAGAGCTTGTCGCAGTTATTGAGGATATTCTTCAACGGGGAGGCCATCAAAAAGATATCGTGATTCTTGTACGTGGAGGAAAGGAAGGGGCATCGGTAGCTGATTTCTTAATGGAGTACAATAAGAAGGCTGCATCACCGGTGAATTTTATTTCTAATGATTCTCTTTATGTCTGGGCATCTCCTTATGTGCAATTTATCGTAGCCGTATTGAAATATATCACCGAACCATACGATTCAATCAATAAAGCTCAAATTCTTTATTTTCATAAAGTCTTTGTAGAAGATGCTGAAAATCCGGCTTTACATGAAATCTTCGGATCAGTTGAGGAGCAAGATATATTTGAACTTCTGACCAGCGGTTTTCAACTGAATACTAGCGGTATGATGTCTTATTCCCTGTATGAAACGATAGAAACGATCATTGAAAAGTTTTCCTTGAAAACGAAGGAAGAGGAAATTCCTTATTTGGTAGCTTTTCAGGATATTATCTATGAATATGAAACCGGTAATTCCAACAGCATCACTTTGTTTCTGGAGTGGTGGGAAAAAGAACAAGGGAAACGGGTACTGACAACTTCGGAAGAAGTAGATGCAGTTCGGATCCTCACCATTCATAAGTCCAAAGGGTTGGAATTCGAATACGTCATCGTGCCTTTTTGCAGTTGGGAACTGGATAGTGTTCGTCCTGTCAGAAGAATTTGGTGCTGCAATAAAATACCGGGTTTCAACGAATTAGACTATGCCCCCTTAAACTATTCCTCTAAATTATTGGACTCCATATATAAAGAGAATTATCTGGAAGAACAGTTAAAAGCCTATATCGATAACTTGAACTTACTTTATGTCGCTTTAACCCGGGCGAAGACGGAATTGTATGTACGGTCGTACCGGCCTAAATTCAACCGGGACGGGAGTATCTCGATGGCTGATATCGGTGCTTTTATGTACGAAGTGTTGATGGAAAGGAGATCCAGGTATCCGAAGGAATTTGCTGATACGGATAATTTCAGTTTCTGCTGGGGCAGTAAACAGGTGTTGGAAGGGGAGGCGGCAGAACCAACAAACTCCCTGAGTCTTAAAACATATCCTGTGTGGGAGTTGGGAGATCGTATTCGGGTAAAATATCGTTTCAGGGACTACGAAGAACCTGAAAATGCGGGGCGTTCGGCTATAGATGAAGGAAAGCTTTTACATGAAATTTTCAAAACCATCCGTTATGCGGAGGATGTCGAAAAAGCGGTACAGCAGGCTTATCTCAGCGGCCTGATACGTCGGCAGGAGCGGGAGGAATATTGTGCGAAGATTGCTACATATTTAAGAAATCCCCAGGCTGCGGGATGGTTTACACACGATTGTGAAATTATCAATGAAAGAGAAATATTATTACCGGACGGTAGCAGAATACGTCCCGACCGGGTAATCGTTTCTAATGATGTTGTCCGGGTAATCGACTATAAATTCGGCCAAAGTGAAGAAAACAAATACCTGAAGCAAATCCGTTATTATTGTTATATGCTGGAAAAGATGGGTATTCTACGGGTGGAAGGATATATTTGGTATGTCAAATTTGGAAGAATAGTACAGGTAACTCTATAAAAATCCCCGAAGTACTTTTCAAGGATAGCACTTCGGGAATATTTTACGTTTTATCGATCAATATCTTCTTTCTTTATGATCTCCTCCGAAATTGTTACGCCGAAATCCGCCCCGGTTTCCGGCAGGACGATCTGTACGAGGACGAGCAACGGTAACATTGATAACCTTGCCATCGTATTCGGCCTGATTCAGTTCATCGATCGCTTTTTGTCCCTGAGCATCGTCCGACATTTCCACGAATCCGAAACCACGTGATCTACCGGTTTCACGATCGATGATTACTTTTGCTGAGGTAATTTCTCCATATTCCCCAAATAAATCTTTTAAGTCGCCGTCATTTATGGCATAACTTAAATTTGAAATGTAAATGTTCATTAAGTATAAAACTTTAATAATTAAAAATAAATGCTGAAATGAGGTTGATAGCTGAAGGAAAGTCTACTTAACGATACACATTACATGAAGGCAAGTTGCTTTAATACAAACTGATTCAATTCTCAAATACCATGCAAAGGTAAAACAATTATCACGAAATGCGAAATGTTTTGTCTGGAAATATTTGTTACTATTCTACTTTATACATCGAACACCATCCTTTTTGATCACGGAACTCAGCCCAGTTAATTTTGATATCTTTCAATACTTTTGCATCGGATTTTTTCAAATCATTGAATCGGTTGGT
>JAETOX010000068.1 GCA_021771575.1 Bacteroides sp.
GCCGAGGAAATGCCAGCCTTCGTGACTGTAATACCAACGAACGAAAAAGTCGGCTAAAAAGAAAGAACAGACAACTAAATGGAAATTGAGAACAAAACGTTCCGATGGAAAAGCAGAAGAGGAAAGGAGTTCGATAGAAATAACGACCAGGATTGCTAAACTGCTGATGAGCACCAGAATGTTCAAAAATTTGACGAGTGTATTATCGTTTTGTGCCATATTGTATAATTTTGGTCTGTAATTTAGGTTTTACGATAGAAATATCGTTTTGTTTTACCGTAATCGAATTCAGAATTAAAGATGATTATATGCCAATATATTTTACATATAGATACGTTAAAAATGTTTATTTGATAATTTCAATACTATCGCCACTGAAAACGTTGACTCCGATTTCACGGGCAATGTATTTGATGGCGGCTTGTGCTTTTACTGAGTTACCGGCTTCATCTAAAGGAGGGGCGAAAGCAGCAATACCGAATACACCGGGAAGGGTTCCCATTACTCCACCGCCTACGCCGGTTTTGGCTGGAATTCCGCTGGTGTAAATCCAGTCGCCTGTATGTTCGTAGAAACCTACACTGGCTATCAGAGAAACAATGTTGGGCATCAGCGATTCCTCGAACACCTGTTTTCCTGTTATCGGATTTTTGCCGCGGTTAGCGATGGTACATCCGGCAATGGCTAATTGTTTGGTGGTTACTCCCATTGAACAATGGCGGGTGTATAAATCCAGTGACATCTGCGGGTCGTCGTAAATACGGTTGTAGCTTTTCAACAACCAGGCAATGGCCCGGTTGTTATAATTGGTTTCCGATTCAGATTGATACAATTCATCCAGTAATTTTAATTCACTGCCACAGAGATCAGTCATGTTTTCTACAATAGCTTTCCATTTTTCCTCCGGATTTCCGAGCGGTTTGACCATACTGTCGGCGCTGATAGCTCCGGCATTCACCAGGGGAGTGCTGGGATGATCGTTTTCCATAAGGATAGCCAGTATGGAGTTGAAAGGCAGCCCCGTAGCATCGGCACCGATCTGCTGCATAACCTTTTCTGCACCATATTGTTGCAGAATCAGGATGGCAGTATGTACTTTGGAGATAGATTCGATGCCGAAAACATAATCCGTATCTCCGGCTTCGATAATTTCGCCTGAGGGTAAACAGACTGCTATACCGAAGAGATTAGGATCTATTTTGTCCAGGAAAGGAATATAATCGGCGTTTTTTCCGCCCTTCAGGTTCCTGGTTTCCGCATACGCCTGTTTTACTACTTCGTATATTTCGTCGGTTTTGATCGTTTTTTTCATGTCAGTCGTTATTAAAAACTATTTTGGGTCCGAAGGATTATTTTTCTTACCTAAAGTGGGCGGAATTTTGTTATCAGGGTTAACGGTTCTGTTGGAAGCCGGTGATACTTTCAGATTACCGGTCACTCCGCTTTTCGGACTGATGGAGGAACTACCGGCTGGTCTGGGAGTTGGGCGTGCCGTAGAGGTGGTCGTTGTATAGGGTACTGTGGCAGTTGCTGCATTTTCTTCCCAATGGAAAGGAGCAATAACAGCATTCGGATTTTTCCATGATGGTTTACGCAGAGCATAAATGATCAGAGGAATAGCTACAAACAGGATACATCCCAGAATGAGGACGGTAAACCAAACAGTGTGGCTACCGGTGTCAATTTGCGACGGTGGAATGAAACTCAATATGAATGCTAATAAAGCTCCTGAAAAACCGATACCCGCAACGATCCAGATCAGGCCGTTACCTTTACGACCAATGGCGAAAGGACGTTCGGCTTTCGGCATTTTATAGCGAAGAGCGATAGCTGCAGTGAACATCAGCATATACATGATCAGATATAATAACACCGTCAGTTGAGACAACATTTGGTAAAAAGATTGTACAGAAGGCATCACGACAAAAAGCAAAGACAGTAAAGTTACAATACATCCCTGAATAATCAGGATATTTTTCTGTACTCCGATTTTATTGGTTTTTTGGAAAAATGGAGGTAGATAACCTGCTTTTCCTACGGTAAAAATACCTTTCGAAGGACCTGCTACCCAAGTGAGCACTCCGGCTAATACACCGAACATCAGTGCAATAGCAATGATGGGTGAGGCCCAATGTAAATGCAGATAGTTCAAGTAATTATCGAAACCTACCAGTAAGCTTTGGGTAAGACTGATATCCTTAGCCGGAATAATCAATCCTAAGGAAAAAGTACCGAGGATAAAGATTACTACAATAGCGATTGCACCCATAAAAATGGCTTTCGGATAGTTTTTACTGGCTGGTGGCTGGACATCCATCACATGGATACCCATCATTTCCATACCGGCATAAAACAGGAAGATACTGGAAGCGAGTACCAGGTTATTGAAATTGCTTAGATCCGGGATGAATCCCTGGCTCATATCCATGTGGTTTTGTCCGCCGGTAGACAAATAGATAATTCCGAAGAGGATCAACAACCCAGCCGGGATAATTGTTCCAACCATGGCTCCGATTTTTGAAATCTTACTTACCCATCCCAATCCTTTCAGAGAGATAAACGTAGCAACCCAGTAAATGACAAGAACCGTCACCAGAGTAAAAACCTTGTTCGAGGCCAGACTCGCATCGTGGACACTGTTCATGCCGATATAAGCGATCGAAACAGCACCGAAAGTCAACACAGTAGGATACCAAATCGTACTTTCGATCCATTGCAGGAAAATCGCCAGAAAACCATAACGTTTCCCGTATGCTTCACCTACCCAGCGAAATACTCCGCCCTCCTTATTGGAGAACATGGCTGCCAGTTCCGCTGCCACCATGGAAGTCGGGATCAAAAACACGATCGCTGCAAATAAATAATAAAATGCTGAGCTGAGCCCATATACGGCTTCTGCCGGGAGTCCCCGCAGACTGACTACTGCCGCTACGTTCATGATCGCGAGGGTCATGACGCCGATTTTTGCTGCAGTGCTTGTCGTTTTTAAATCTTTTGCCATAGTTTGAATAAATTTATAGATGAGTAATACATAATTAATTATTTTACTTTTGAATTGAGATAGTTACGTACCGGGTATATGGAATGTTCGGCCTCCTTACATTATTTAACCTTGTGGAGATAGAGAAGCATTGTCGTTCGCCCGACAGGATTCTGCCGCTTCGGGATGGGAAATCGGATGTTTTTGAATATTTTTGCACAAGTAAACGGTAGAACTTTTATATGCTTGGGAATGCTGAAGAGAATGACAGTTTGGTAGAGAACAGCAGGTAAAGTTTAATCCGGTGAAAGAAAATTATAAACGTATGAAATGTCAAAGATGACGTTAGCAGAAGCACAAGCGTTTTGTTTGGAACGGGGGATTCCTTTTTACTCCTACCGACTTCCGGGTGAAGATGTCTATTACTTTGGAGCCCAACAAGAGGGCGAGGTAAAGCATTTCGACAGACTGGAAGGAGGAGAAAAGGGATTTATCGTAGTACCCTTTGCGACCATGCCAAAAGTCCCTTCCTTGTTTATCCGGGGGGATTTCACGTTTCAGGGACATTCACCCGTTTGGGAGTGGGAGGGCGTAAAAGAGAAAAGTTTTTTTCGGCCGGAACAGAAATATGACAGGTTGCAAGATGTCGGCTGGGAAGAATATCAGCAGCAGGTTACAGCTATGATTACCCGTTTGCAGCAAAAGAAAGTACGTAAACTGGTGCTTTCCCGTACGCTGACCCGCAACTGTTCGGGATATACACAAGCACCGCTATGGTTCGGTAAACTGGCGGAACATTATCCTGAAGCTTTTGTTTTTTTGTTTTCAGTACCGGGAGTAGCGACCTGGATGGGGGCTACGCCGGAAATTTTTCTGCGGCAGTCGGTGCAGGGGTGTGAAACCATGGCATTGGCCGGAACCCGGGCTTGGGGTGATACCGGGGCTTGGGGTGCTAAGGAACGGGAAGAGCAGGCTATCGTCAGCAAATATGTGGCAGATGTATTACATACCAACACAGGGGAGAAATGGGAGAAAACGGGGCCTTTTTCTCACCGGGCTGGTAATGTGGAGCATCTGTGTACTGCTTTCCGGCATCGGGATATGTTAAATACCCCTTGTGTCGATCGCTTGCGGAGAGCGTTGCATCCAACCCCTGCTGTCGGGGGCATACCCTTGCAGGATGCTCTTGCAACCATCCGGCAGATAGAAGGGAACAACCGGCGGTACTATGCCGGTTACCTCGGACCTGTATGGGAGAATGGAACCTTCGATTGGTTCGTTAATTTGAGAAGTATGGAACTTTTGCAGGAAAAGGTCAGATTATATGTGGGAGGTGGAATCACTGCTTTGTCCGTTCCCCGGAACGAATGGGAAGAAACAGAACTGAAGTCCCGGACATTGTTGGATATCATTGAAAAAATAGATTATGGCAAAGTTAACCTCGGATAAAGAAGGCGTTCATATTTTAGTAGACGTTCTGGTGCATAAAGGGATAAAACGGGTTGTCGTATCTCCCGGATCGCGTAATGCCCCCTTACTGATTACTCTTGCCAGGGAAGAGCAAATAGAACATTTTGTCGTATTAGATGAAAGGAGTGCTGCATTTATGGCTTTGGGGATGGTACAACAATCCGGCGAACCGGTAGCTTTGGTTTGTACCTCGGGCACCGCCTTATTGAATTACGCGCCGGCAGTTGCCGAAGCCTATTACCGGCGTTTGCCCCTGATTGTCATTTCAGCCGACCGACCGGTGGAATGGGTCGATCAGGACGATAGTCAGACCATCCGTCAGAACGGTTTGTTGGGGCCGATTGTCAAGGCTTCGTACGTTTTACCGGGGGAGATTTTGCAGGAGGAGGAACGATGGTATGCCAACCGGTTGGTAAACGATGCTCTCGATACGGCAGTAAGGGGACGCAAAGGACCGGTACATATCAATGTACCTTTGCGGGAACCTTTATATGGATTACAATCTTATCCGGTACAACTTCCCCGAATGATGGAAACTGTAGAGCCTGCTTCTGTACCGGTATCGGAGAAGGAGCAAAAATTACTGGAACAATTCCGGCAATGTCGCCGGGTGATGATTCTGGCCGGATGTCATTTGCCTGACGAACATTTGGAGGAGGCATTAAAGTTATTGTCATCTCTTCCTCAACTGGTGATTTTGTGGGAGACACCGGCTAATGTGGGGAGAGATTACGGAATTGGAACAATCGACCGGGTATTGGCGGCGATCGCAGAGGAAGAAAAATCGGCATACGCTCCCGAGCTATTGATTACCTTCGGAGGACCTTTGATTTCTAAGCATATCAAGACTTTTCTGCGGAAATATCCGCCTCATTGGCATTGGAGCATCGATCGCTCCGAACACCCGGTGGATACGTTGAAAGTGCTCTCGGCTCAGGTATTGCTGGAAGCTGGAGATTTTTTTTCCTGGCTGGCTGGAAAAGCTGAAACCGGGGATTCGCATTATGCGAGTTGCTGGTACCGGAAAAAGCTTCAGGTCACTCAGCGTCATCGGGAATTTGCAGAA
Organism: Bacteroides sp.; assembly: GCA_021771575.1. Lineage (GTDB taxonomy): Bacteria > Bacteroidota > Bacteroidia > Bacteroidales > Marinifilaceae > Odoribacter. The sequence goes on from JAETOX010000068.1 coordinate 5,517, forward strand.
CGAGTACCTTGGTCAGATTGGAAAGCTTTTTCGGTGATTTTGCCTGCTCTGCCGGAAGGATGTACCTTGCAGTTGGCCAACAGCACTCCGGTGCGTTATGCCCAGCTATTCGAATATCCGCAAGTTGGCAGAACAGATGGAAACCGGGGCACCAGCGGTATCGACGGGTCGGTGTCCACGGCCGTCGGAGTTGCCTGGCTGAATCCGGGAATAACGGTATTGATCACGGGAGATATGAGCTTTTTATACGATTCGAACGCCCTTTGGAACAACTATATTTCCCCTCGGCTTAAAATAATTGTAATGAAAAACGGAGGAGGAGGTATCTTTCGGTTTATTCCGGGACCTTCGGATTTGCCCGAATTGGAAGAATTTTTTGAGACAGCGTGTGAAGTGGATGTAGAAGGATTTGCCCGTTTACACCATTTCCGGTATTTTTATGCCGCAAAAGCGGAAGAATTACAGGAGATCCTGCCGGATTTCTGGACTTTGACCGATTGCCCGGCTATTTTAGCAGTGGAAACTCCCCGGGAGGCAAATGCAGAAATCCTGAAATCCTATTTCCGGGAATTGAAAGGTGATTACATTTAAAAACAATATAAAATGAGAGAATGGACTACCATTAAAGAATACGAAGACATCAAATTCGATTTCTTCGAAGGAATAGCGAAGATTACCATCAATCGTCCGCATGTTTATAATGCTTTTCGTCCCCAAACGAATAAAGAAATGTTGGATGCCATGCATATCTGCCGGGAACGGAACGAAATTGGTGTTGTGGTGCTGACCGGTGCTGGAGATAAGGCTTTTTGCTCAGGAGGTGACCAACATGTGAAAGGAGTAGGAGGGTATATTGACGAAAACGGTGTGCCTCGGTTGAATGTGCTGGATTTGCATAAAGCAATTCGTTCTTTACCTAAACCCGTCATCGCTATGGTGAATGGGTATGCTATTGGCGGTGGGCATGTACTCCATATTATTTGCGATCTGACAATTGCTTCCGAAAATGCACGTTTCGGTCAGACAGGTCCCAAAGTGGGGAGTTTTGATGGTGGTTTTGGCTCTTCCTATCTGGCTCGTTGTGTGGGACAGAAAAAAGCCCGGGAAATCTGGTTCTTATGCCGGCAGTATACAGCTAAAGAAGCGGAAGATATGGGAATGGTCAATAAAGTAGTTCCCTTCGGACAATTGGAAGATGAAACCGTAGAATGGTGTAAGACCATCATGAAACGGAGTCCGATGGCGATCCGGATGATCAAGCGGGCCCTGAATGCTGAATTGGATGGGCAACACGGGCTCATGGAGTTTGCCGGTGACGCTACTTTAATGTACTATTTGATGGCAGAAGCCCAGGAAGGCAAGAATGCTTTTCTGGAAAAACGGGATCCTGATTTCGAACAATTCCCCAAATTTCCTTAAGATTCAGTAATGTCCCTTGTAGAGTTAGTCGTTAATGAACGATTATGTTAAAAGCATCGTATTCAAAATATTGGCTTTCTTTTAAACAACCTTCCGGAACTTCCCGGGGAATTTTGACACAAAAAGAAACCTTTTTTATCCGGATATGGGATACTGCCGATCCTGCCTGTTTTGGATTGGGAGAATGTGCTCTTTTTCGGGGATTGAGTCGGGAGGACCTACCCGGATACGAACAAAAACTCGGCGAAGTATGCCGCGGTATCGCGGAACTGGATCCGGAGGATCTCAGATCATGGAGCTCCCTGACTTTCGGTATAGAAACAGCTTTGGCCGATTTAAAACAAGGCGGAAAAAGAATCATTTTTCCTTCTGCTTTCACAGCCGGTAAAACCGGGATTCCCATCAATGGGTTGATCTGGATGGGTGACCGTCAGGTCATGGAACAACGAATACGGGAAAAACTGGAATCCGGATTTCATTGTATTAAAATAAAGATCGGGGCCATCGATTTTGAAGCAGAACTGGCTTTGTTGAAGTTTATCCGGCAGCGATTCGGACGGCAGGAAATAGAACTGAGGGTTGATGCCAACGGAGCTTTTGCTCCGCGGGAGGCGCTGCGTCGCTTGGAGGCCCTGGCAGCATACGACCTGCATTCTATCGAACAGCCGATACGCGCCGGACAATGGAAAGAAATGGCCCGATTGTGTGCCCTGACACCTGTACCTATTGCTTTGGACGAAGAGTTGATCGGAATAGATACTCCGGAACAGAAACAGGAACTTCTGGAATTGGTCCGGCCCCAATATATCGTGCTGAAGCCTGCATTGACCGGTGGTTTTGGTGGGGCTTCGGAGTGGATAAGGGCGGCACAGCAAAAACATATCGGATGGTGGATCACCTCAGCTTTAGAATCGGATATCGGATTGAATGCATTGGCGCAGTGGACAGCCACTTGGGACAATCCTATGCCCCAAGGGTTGGGTACCGGGCAATTATATACCAACAATTTTGTTTCTCCTTTGCGGTTATGCGGCGAAAAATTGTTTTATGAACCCGGAAACAATTGGGAATTAAGCATATTGAAAGATTGGAAATAAATGAAAGCATTTCATGTCAACGGGAAAACCTATACCGGCTGGGAACAATTGGCCGAAGAGGGAGAAGAGGAGTTAGCCGGTTTTCTCCGGGAATGGTTCGGAGAACAGGAATATGTCATGGGACATACTTCGGGATCGACCGGTCAGCCGAAAACCATCCGGCTCAATAAGGCGGATATGCGTGCTTCTGCCCATACGACCAATCGTTTTTTCCATATCGGTCGGAATTCGGTGCTTTTGCTATGTCTGTCGGTATCTTATATTGCTGGCAAAATGATGGTAGTCAGAGCTTTGGAGGCTGATGCTGAGTTGCTCGTCCTGCCCGTATCTTCCCATCCTCTGGCCAAAGGTATACCGGGTGGACGTACTATCGATCTGGCGGCAATGGTACCTATGCAGGTGGAACAAACGCTGAAAATCCCGGTTGAAACAGCATGCTTCAGAAAAATCCGGCAGCTTATTATCGGGGGAGCTCCGGTTGCTGCAAAATTGGAAGTCCGGTTGAAAATTTTGCCTGTGTCCTGTTATGCTACTTACGGGATGACAGAGACTGTTTCGCATGTGGCTTTAAGAATGCTCAATCGTGACCGGAAATATTTTGCTTTGGGCGAAGTTACTTTCACTGTAGATGAACGACAGTGTCTGATTATTCATACCCCTCATTTACGGACAAAGCAATTCGTGACTAACGATATGGTCCGACTGTACAATGACAGGCAGTTCGAATGGCTGGGGAGGTGGGATAATGTAATTAATTCGGGAGGTATCAAGTTTTTTCCCGAGCTGATCGAGCATAAAATGGAAGGTTGTCTGGAAGAACGTTTTTTTATCACTTCCCAGCCTGACGATCTTTTGGGACAACGGATCGTTCTGGTCATAGAGATGCCCGATGGCAAAGCTCTTTCCCTTGAAGTGCTGAAACAAAAACTGAAAGGATGTCTTACTCCTTATGAAATGCCACGGGAAGTTTTCTTTTGCCGTGTTTTTTCGGAAACCACCTCCGGCAAGATGCTGCGAACTATTCCGCCTGGTACAGAGTCCTGTTTGTTTCCTTCCTGATTCTTTAATCCAGCGTTTCCGAATGGCGGCGGAAAAAGACGAAAACAGTAAATATGGCTGCCGTAATCGTACAGAAAAGAAAAGGAAAATAGGAAGACTCTGTGGCAAACATGCTTTCAAAAAGTTGTAACAGAAATGGATAAGTGATAATGGCAATATAATTCATCACCATAACCAGTGAAAGGGCATAAGTGGCATGCCTGGGCTCGACTTTAGCGGCGGTTTTATCATAAATAATCGGTTGCATAATTCCATATCCGAATCCGATCAGAATGACTCCCAACGTTAAGAAAAACAGCCCTGCTTTCACGGTAAAGAAGAAAAGACCGATGGCAAGAACCAACATAGCCGTAAAATGGGTGTATGTTTTCAAAAGGTAAATAATTCGGTTGATGAAAATTCCGGGAAAGGTCATCGATAGAAAAAATACGGAAATCAGGGTTCCCGAAATATTGTAATTTCCCAGGTGAAGGTTGTGCATATACAGAGAGAGATTTAAAGGCACCGTAAGAGCCAGAAAGGTAATCAAATAATAAAATAACATGAGTTTTACAGGCCATTTGAAATGGTAGAGGCCGGAGGAAATTTGCTCTTTCTCCGCAGGGATGGAGGACGCATTGCCCGATGTGGAATAGGGAGGTTTATCGTCAAGATAGAAAGAATAGAATAAAGATACGCCTGAAATACAGTATACGATAAATGACAAGTGCCAGCTGATCCCCGCCAGAAAGCCAGCCAGTAAGGTGGCGATCACCAAAGTGAAATTAGTAATGGCCGAAACATAACCCAATTGTTTGGTTCGGTAGCTACCCGTAAAATAGTCGGCAACGATACCGGTGGAAAAGGGAATCACCATGCCGGCTCCGATTCCCAGTAAAGCACTGATCACCAACAGTGAAGTTAGAGTGTTGAGAAAAGGATAGATCACACTACAGGCAAAAAAGATAACCAGACCAATGATCAGTATCTTCTTTTTGTTGAAATGAAGCGATAGCCGCCCGGACAGGAGGATAAACGGCACAATAATAAATGAAGGAAGAGAGGCCAGCAATTGTAATTGCAATTCGCTGGCATGGCCAAATATACTTTCCAATTTCCCTAAGATAGGAGAAATAGCCAGGCCGGGAAGAGAAGTAACCATAGAAATGGAATAAATAGCAAATAATTTTTGCAATGTAATATTTCCTTGTCCCGTCTTGATCTTCATTGCTCAATGTTTTTTCGTAGGGATATCGTTTTGTCGTTTTTAACGCAAACCAAACGAAAAGGTTAAGGTATTTAAAACTGAAACCTATTCCCTTGTTTGCCGTTATTAATGAAAATAAATTAAAGCGATTAAAAATGAGAACATTTAAAAATCAGATGCAGGCTTTTGCCATCAAGCAATTATTGAAATATGTAGAAAGAGACCCGGAGGCCAATGCTGCTAAAGCGTTGAAGGTGATTCGGAAAATAGATATCGACGGCACTTACGGTTCTTCCTGGGATGAATTGGAAAAATGCTTGCAAGACCCGCAGAATAATTGGACTCGTCTGGTGAAAAAAGCATATACCGAATGGGACCCGCATGTACGGAAAAAACTATTCGAATCCTTAATTTGTAATGCTGCTATCATCGGCAACAGTGCAATAAAAGTAACCAGCAAAAAGTATGGTGTAAATGTCCCCTGGACTATTCTGATGGACCCGACTTCAGCCTGTAATCTGAAATGTACGGGCTGTTGGGCTGCCGAATATGGTCATCGAATGTCGATGGATTTAGAAACGCTGGACCGGATTATCAGGGAAGCGAAAGCATTAGGGGTATATATGTTCATCTTCTCGGGTGGTGAGCCGTTGGTTCGTAAAAAAGATATTATTGAATTATGTGAAAAACATCCTGATTGTTATTTTTTGGCTTTTACCAACGGGACACTGATTGATGAAGCTTTTGCCGATGATATGCTGCGGGTAGGAAACTTTGCTCCTGCTATCAGTGTCGAAGGCTATGAAGAAGAAACGGATATGCGGCGTGGAAAGGGAACTTTTCAGGCCGTGATGAAAGCCATGGAAATTCTGAAAAGAAAACGTCTTTTATTCGGAATGTCTACCTGTTATCACCGGAAGAATGTGGACGTGGTAGGTTCGTCCGAATATATGGACTTTATGATCGATAAAGGAGCGGCTTTTGTCTGGTATTTCACCTACATGCCGGTAGGAAGTGATGCTGTTCCCGAATTGATGGTGACTTCCGAACAACGGAAATTCATGTACGAACAAGTGCGTATGTTCCGCAAAACCAAACCGATCTTTGCGATGGATTTTTGGAACGACGGAGAATATGTTCGCGGATGCATAGCCGGTGGACGCTATTATTTCCATATCAATGCCAACGGAGATGTTGAACCTTGTGCCTTTATTCATTATTCGACTGTCAATATAAAGAATGTTTCACTGCTGGAGGCTTTAAAATCTCCTTTATTCAAGGCTTATCAACAGCGCCAGCCTTTCAATAAAAACCATTTGCGCCCCTGTCCTCTGCTCGACAATCCGAAGAGTCTCAAAGAAGTGGTACATGTATCGGAAGCTTATTCTACGGATATGCTGAAACCGGAAAATGTGGACGAATTAACCGGAAAATGTACCCATACAGCCGAGAACTGGGGAGAAGTAGCCGACCATTTATGGTATAGTCGTCCCGAAAACCAGAATATCGAAATTCAGCATCAGGAGAAAACCAACCATCCGGAAAAGGCACTCACGCTTTAATTTTTTTCTGCCTTACGTGTTTGGATCAACACTTTGCAATTATCAGAAAGGGTGGTGGCAAATAAATAGATGTCGCCACCCTCTTCTATACCGCTGCGTTGTCGGAGTTCGGCTACTGTCAGGGGAAAATTCCGAATTGTCAGATGAGCTTTTGGGATCTGTTTGCTCAGTTGCTTTAAAACCTTACCCGAAAAATCGAAAACTTCCCCGGTGAGGAATATCCTCCCGGGAAAATCAGGACGGTAGGTATCCGAGGTATACAAATGGCTATGACGATGTAATTTTGCCAGGTCGAAGCGTTGTGCAATAAGCTTGAATGCACCGCTTTTTAGCAGGGCGGCATTCGGTTCGTAAAGATAAGTAGCTGGTTGAGAAGCTAAAATTAGTGCGGTATCTTTTTCTTCCTGGAAGTCAAAATGGAATACTCGTTCCTCTTCCTGAGATATAATATGGACAGCATAGATATGGGGCGGAATAATAGTGGCAGAAAGTGGATTTTCAAGAACAAACAATAATTCTTTACATTCGTTCCGGACGGCCAGAATATGCACTTCCCGGGTTTCAGGCAGGAGGCGTAACGTTTCTTCAATATCAGCCATCGGAGAAATTTTCACGATCACCCGTCGGGAGCGTTCCAATAATAAAGGCTTTAGCTGTAATATATCCGGTTCACAGTCGGACAGGGCGAAAACCCTTTTGTTGCTCCCGCCACGACGTGCCGGATCTACGTAAAAAGTATCTACAGACAATTGTTGCACCGCCTCCGAAGCGTCTCCTGAGATCACCCGGATGGAATCGGCTCCCAGAGTATGAAAATTAGTGCGTGCGGCTTCACAATATTCGCTATATCGTTCAACATAATAAGTTTCTGCGGCCTTTTGCGATAGATACCAGGTATCTATCCCCAATCCTCCCGTAAGATCACAAACGTGGGGGCCTAAGATCAATCGTTGTTTGTAGTGTGCGGTGACTTCCGAAGAACATTGTTCTGCCGATAGACGGGAAGGGAAAATTAAATCTTCATTATTATACCAGGAAGGCAATTTATCTTTGATCCGGCGTCTGGCTAGGATCTGATCAACGGCAAACGGGACATCGATACCCGTGAAACGTTTGGCTGTCAGTAAGAGTTTGTCCGTATCTTCCGAAAAATGCTCCTGAATAAACTGTTTTACTTCCGGGGTGAGTCGCATATCTTTTCTGTTTGCCGGCAAAGGTAAAGATAAAAATGAAAATAATCGTTGGCAAAGTCCGATCAGTCAGAAAATAATAAAACAAAAGCTAACCTTAAAAAAGCAGATGCTGGAGGTAATATATGCCTATACCGGCCAGAAAACCTAATAAAGCGATACCGGTGATCTTTTTCAGGTACCAGATGAAATTGATCTTTTCGAGACCCATCACAACTACGCCTGCTGCCGATCCGATAATAAGGATGCTTCCGCCTATGCCGGCGCAATAAGCCAGCAATTCCCAGAACGCCCCGTCAGGAATGAAGTTGAGCATATAAGTAGCATCGGCCATGCCCGCTGCTGCACCGGGAGTAAGAGTGGGATACATACCCATGGCGGCAGCGACGAGGGGAACGTTATCAATCACAGAAGATAAGAGGCCGATAATGCCACTGAGGATATATACATTGTGGATGCCTGAATTCAGCAGAACAGATAATTTATGGAGTACCCCGATTGCTTCTAGAGCAGCTACTGCCATCAATATTCCGAAAAAGAATAAAATAGTGGACAGGTCGATTCGGGATAGTACAGAAGGCAAACGGAATTGTGCATTCGTCGGTATGCCGTTTTTATGATTATACAAGATGTCGACGTACATCCACAAGATTCCAAGGGTTAATAAAATGCCGGCGAAAGGGGGTAATGCTGTTAGGGATTTGAATACCGGAACTGTCAGCAGACACAGAATACCGATGATCAGGATACTTTTTTGTTGCTGCGCATTGATGGACAAGAGGGTGTTTACCTGCGTGTCTCCAATGGGTGCAACCAGCTCTCCTTTTAACCGGAAAGAGAGTAACCAGACCGGTAAGGCCAGAGAAACCAGACTGGGGAGAAACAATGTTTTCATGATATTACCCGATGTGATGTTGTCGTTGATCCAAAGCATGATGGTAGTGACATCACCGATGGGAGTCCAGGCTCCTCCCGCATTAGCTGCCAGAATCACAATACTGCCGAAAATCCAGCGATCCTGTTTTTCACTGAGTAATTTCTGGATCATCATCATCATGACGATTGCTGAAGTCATATTGTCCAGTACGGAAGACATGAAAAAAGTGATGAGGGCGACCAGCCATAACAATTTCTTCTTGTTCCGGCTTTTGATTGCCCGGGTGATGGGAGTGAAGCCCTGATGGATATCGATGGTTTCGACAATGGCCATGGCTCCCAGAAGATAAAACAGGATTTCACAGGTATTTCCCAGCTGATCAATGATTTGTAGATCTACAATGTATTTTCTGACACGCTCGGCCAGAGAAAGGCGGGCATATTCCGGATGTTGGGTTACGAAATTGTGGAAAGCCTCCGGATCGGCGCCGATAACAAGGTTGCTGTTGGAAAATATGTATAGTGTCCATAGCAAAATTCCCAGGATCAGGGCTACGGCTGTTTTGTTAATACCGGTTTTATGTTCCAGGGCGATAAGCATATAGCCAAGGACAAATAAAAGAATCATAACAGTTATCATGGTACTTCAGTTTTCGTAATGGGGATAAAAACAGATAAAGCGGATAAAACGGTTAAATTATCCGATAAACTGCTTCATCCGTTTTGTACGTAATAAAAAGATGAAAGTTGACACCTCTGTCACTGGAATATCGTATATTTGCACACGGAACGGAGAGACATGAAACATATTATTTTTGGCATATTGGTTTTATTTGCTACTGTATGGGGATGGGATACAGTAAAAGATCACTTTGTCTCTCTCCGGATGGAAACGGAGGAAAATGCTTCATTGCCGGAGGAAGCTTCTGCTGCGATCGATGAAGTGTGGAGTGTGCTGGTGGCTGCCAACAGTTATGCCGATGTTTCGCCCCGTCCGCTCGGTTCTTTCACTTTGAATTTGGCTCGGCGCTATCGTCCTGCCGGTTTTAATACCGATAAATATCTGCTTTATCTTACGGAAAACCGGAGAGTACTTTTGCAGAATACCTTTAAACACATTTTTTATACTTCGCAGGAATGGGCAGCTTTACAGAAAAA
>JAETOX010000069.1 GCA_021771575.1 Bacteroides sp.
ATCTCTATCGCTTTGTTATTAGCTGCCAGCACAATATTATAGATATCTTTTTGCCGATCAGTAAATTTTCCTCCTACCGGTATCGTGCGGGTAAAATCGGAACAATAATTGGAAGTTTCTTCCGCCCCGGCATCGGTCAGCATGAGACGTCCCCGCTGCAGGATTTGACTATGATCATGATTGTGCAAAGTCTCCCCATGTTGTGACAGAATTACAGGAAAAGAAACCATACTACCGTAGGAAGCAGCGATTCCCTCGATCAACCCGGCAATATACTGTTCCTTTACCCCAGGTTTACATTGCCGCATAGCGGCAGTGTGCATTTCATAACCGATATTGCAAGCTTTGGTTATTTCCTCTATTTCACAAGGTTCTTTTACCGAACGCAAATCAACTACTGCTTTGATCAACTCGAGCGAAGCATAATTTTTTACCAGAGTATGATGAATTCCCAATAAATCTTCCAACAACATCATATTCCGAAAACGATAAGGAGGCAGAAAATGCACCCGGCGTCCGGCACTGATAGCCTGTCTCAAACAATCGGCCAATTTTGCATAGGGAGCCGTACAACTAACTCCGACACCCGCTGCCATTTCTTTGACGCTAGGTTGCGGTCCCATCCAGATAATATCGTCCATATCGACGTCATTACCGAAAATGTATTCTTCACCAGAATCAACATCGATCACTCCGGCAAAACCCGGCAAATTCAAACCAAAGAAATAAAGAAAAGAACTGTCCTGACGAAACTTATAGGTATTGTCCGTATAATTGGCGGGAGCCTCTCCATTTCCTAAAATCAGAATCAATCCATGAGCAACTTTCTCTTTCAGACGATTCCGTCTGTTCTTGTAAACACTTGTTTCAAACATATCTTTCAATTTTTAATAAGTACGGTTTAAAAAGTGTCACAAGATAAGCAAAAAAAGTAAAAAACTAAAAAACAGAAAGCAATTATTTCTTCCCTTTATACGCGTCTAAACTGCCGGTTACGAAATAAAAAGACAGCCAAAGGTATACATATTCCTGCAAGGACTACGATCCAAGCCCCGTAACCGATTCTCACCTGATTACCGAGAAGACCTCCTCCCAGATTCAATATGCCCTCATCGGCAAACCAAACATTGATCATTCTCCAGATAACAACAAAAGAAGCCAATAAGCTGATAGCCGTTACACTCCAGGAAATACCCATCGTCATATCTTCCCGCAAATTTTTCAATAAAGCCAATACAATGACAACGATAAAAAGAAGGCAAGTGAACCATCCCAAGGCAGAAGTTCCAGCCACAACACCCAACTGTCCTACTCGGTACCAAGGTAAAAATGTAGCGATCATCCCGATTAGGGCGATAATAATGATAGCAAATCTTTGTTTATTCATAATTTTGATTTTAAAGTTCGTTCTTCTCCTTATTATAAATTAAGGTAATATCAAATCTTAGTGATTATACGCCTTTTCAGTTTAAAAAGTTTTTTAGGGAATCCTTTCCTCTCTTTGTTTTTTTTGGGAAAAACTCACTGAAAAATTTTTCGATCTCCGGTTTAGTTTATACTGTTATTTATAACAAATCTAAACATGAAAAACTTTAAATTATCTTTCAATTTTGTTTGAAAATCGCAAGAACAATCTGTAATTTTGGGTCGCATTTTGCGATAAAAACGTTTCCGAAAACAGGGTTTGCAAGGTGATATTATATGTTTTACAACATAAAAGCGTGAATATCAAATATTTTAAAAAATAAATTATTAACACATAATTCAATTATCATGAAACCAACTCATATCGAACACATCGGTATTGCTGTAAAAAGTCTCGACGAAGCCATTCCTTTTTACGAAAATGTCCTCGGCTTAAAATGTTATGCTATAGAAGAAGTAAAAGATCAAAAAGTAAAAACTGCTTTTTTCCAGGTAGGTCAGACTAAGATCGAATTACTGGAATCAACTGATCCGGAAGGTCCTATCGGTAAATTTGTAGAGAAAAACGGTGGGGGTATGCATCACATGGCTTTTGCCGTAGAAGATGTTGCACAGGCATTAAACGAAGCCGCCGAAGCCGGATGTCAATTAATTGATAAAGCACCGCGAGCCGGAGCTGAAGGATTACAAATCGGCTTTTTGCATCCGAAATCCACTAACCGGGTTCTGACAGAACTTTGCGGTAAAAAATAATTGTCATTTGAAAACACGAAAACTGAAGATGTGAAAATGAAAAGCCTGACTGGAACGGAATCTCATTTTCACATCTTCCCTTTTCGATTTCCAAATTCCCAAATTTTCAAATTAAATTAATCATTTATGGCCACAAATCAAGATAAAGTCAAAGAACTGATTGACTTACGAGTTCAAGCTAAATTAGGAGGAGGAGAAAAACGTATCGAGTCCCAGCACAAAAAGGGAAAATATACGGCACGTGAAAGAATTGCGATGTTGCTGGATGAGGATAGTTTCGAAGAATTCGACATGTTTGTCACTCACCGTTGCAGCAATTTCGGTATGGAGAAAACGAAATTTCTGGGCGATGGCGTCGTGACTGGTCAAGGAACCATCAACGGACGGATTGTATTTGTCTTTGCACAGGATTTCACCGTATTCGGAGGAGCACTTTCCGAAATGTTAGCTCAAAAAATCTGCAAAGTGATGGACAAAGCCATGACTGTCGGTGCACCGATCATCGGCTTGAACGATTCTGGAGGAGCTCGTATTCAGGAAGGAGTGAATTCGCTGGCCGGTTATGCTGAAATTTTCGAGCGCAATATCCTCGCTTCAGGAGTTATTCCACAAATTTCCGCTATTTTTGGTCCTTGTGCCGGAGGTGCCGTTTACTCTCCTGCTCTGACCGACTTTATTCTGATGACCGATCAGAGTTCATATATGTTTGTAACCGGTCCGAAGGTAGTAAAAACGGTTACTGGTGAAGATATTAGTACAGAAGACTTAGGAGGTGCCGAAGTACACTCAACCAAATCCGGTGTTTCACATTTCATGGTTGAAAACGAAGAAGAAGGTATTGCACTGATTCGTGACCTGCTTTCTTATCTGCCGTCGAACAATCTGGAAGAAGCCCCGATGCTTGTATGCAACGACCCAATCGACCGTCTGGAAGACAAACTGAACAGCCTGATTCCGGACAATCCGAACCTTCCTTATAATATGCTGGAAGTCATCGAATCGATTGTAGATAACGGTAAATTCCTGGAAGTTCACAAACGTTATGCCCGTAATATCATTGTTGGTTTCTGCCGGATGGGAGGACGTTCTATCGGTGTTATCGCCAACCAGCCTAGTTTCTATGCCGGGGTACTCGATATCGAATCTTCTCGCAAAGCTGCTCGTTTCGTTCGCTTCTGCGACTGTTTCAATATTCCAATCCTGACGTTGGTCGATGTACCAGGATTCTTGCCGGGACGTGTACAGGAATACGGAGGTATCATTACTCACGGAGCTAAATTGATGTTCGCTTATGGAGAAGCTACCGTGCCCAAGGTAACCGTAACCCTGCGTAAATCTTACGGAGGTGCTCACGACGTGATGTCTTGTAAACAATTGCGTGGTGACTTCAACTATGCTTGGCCAACAGCTCAAATCGCTGTGATGGGAGCTAAGGGAGCCATCGAAGTATTATACGGTAAGGAAGTATCCGCCATCACCGATCCGGAAGAAAAAGCTAAATTTATTGCCGAAAAAGAAGAAGAATACAACAATGCATTCGCCAATCCCTACAAGGCAGCTTCCTATGGTTATATCGACGATGTAATCGAACCGCGTAATACCCGTTTCCGCGTCATTCGGGCGTTCCAGTCTTTACAGACCAAACGTGTCACCAATCCAATGAAAAAACATTCTAATATACCTTTATAATTTTAAGATATGACCATGTTAGCTATTAATTGGGGCTATGCACTTTTAGTGACAGGTATGGGTATCGGAACAGTATTTTTACTTTTGATTGTACTGATCGGAGTTATCGGTCTGCAAAGCAAAATCATCAATGCTGCCACCAACAATACCAAAACAGTAGCCCAAACAACAACTGTCGGAACAACGGAAATGCATCCGACTCCACATGAACAGGCTGCTATCGCCATGGCGATGCATCTGTATTTTAACGCCCATGACGAAGAACCTCACGTCATTACGATCGAAGAAGTGGAAAGACGGTATTCTCCGTGGAGTTCCAAAATTTACAGCATGAGAAATCTTATCAAGTAAACAAATTGACAAAATATGAACAAATTTAAAATCACGATAGACGGTACTGATTTCGAAGTCACAGTGAATGTTACGGATCATAACAAAGCAAATGTTGAAGTAAACGGTATTGCTTACGATGTACGCTACGAAACTAAAAATACGGTTGCCCCGGTTACCCGCAAAACTACAGCTCCGGCAGCACCTCAGGTACATGTATCCGCACCATCTGCAGCTCCCTCCGGAAAAAGCAGTGTCAAAGCTCCGCTTCCCGGTACTATTTCTTCTATCAACGTAAAAGTCGGAGATCAGGTAAAACGTGGAGATACCCTGATTGTTATGGAAGCCATGAAAATGGAAAATAACATTATGGCAAACAAAGACGGCCAAATTAAAGCCATCCATGTAACTGCCGGCCAATCTGTAGCTCAGGACGATGCCTTGATCGACCTGGTATAATTTACCGTAAAATTGTGAACAATGAAACAAATAAAGAAATATCTCTTCAGAGTAGCCGCATTTTTAGGGTTATTGATCGTACCGTTTGCTGCTCACTCCCAGGATGTCGATCTGGGAGGAGACATCGGCAAATTCCTCAATGATACGGGATTTGCACGGCTCGTCGATGGCAACTGGCTATGTCTGGTTATGATTTTAGTGGCGTGTCTGCTATTTTATCTGGCTATTGTCAAAAAATTCGAACCTCTGTTATTATTACCCATTGCTTTCGGTATGTTGCTGACCAATTTGCCGGGAGCAGGACATTTCCACTCGGAACTTTTCGAGGGAGGACATATCCATTGGGCAAATTTCGCTGATGCGAATAATGTAGGTTTATTGGATTACATTTATCTGGGTGTGAAACTGGGAATTTATCCCTGTATTATCTTTATCGGTGTCGGAGCTATGACTGATTTCGGTCCGTTGTTGGCTAATCCTAAAAGTTTTCTTTTAGGAGCAGCAGCTCAGATCGGTATCTTCGCAACTTTCTTAGGAGCGCTTGTTCTGGGATTTACCAATCAGGAAGCCGGTTCTATCGGTATCATCGGAGGTGCTGACGGACCTACAGCCATTTACCTGACTTCTAAGTTAGCACCTAATTTATTAGGTCCTATTGCAGTGGCAGCTTATTCCTATATGGCTTTGGTTCCCGTAATACAGCCGCCTATCATGAAGATGCTGACCACGCAGAAAGAACGGGAAATCGTTATGAAACAATTGCGGAAAGTTAGTAAAACAGAAAAAATTGTTTTCCCAATCATAGTCACTACTTTTGTATCGCTGTTATTGCCTTCGGCAGCTCCCCTGATCGGGTGTCTGATGCTAGGTAATCTGATGCGTGAAAGCGGCGTAGTAGAACGTCTGAGCAAAACGGTGCAAAATGAATTGATGAACATCACAACCATCTTCCTCGGAATTTCCGTCGGAGCTACGACAACTGCTTCTGCATTCCTGAACTATCAGACACTGGCTATTCTGCTGATCGGTATTCTGGCTTTTGCTCTGGGAAGTGCGGGAGGTGTTTTGCTGGCAAAATTCATGAACCTGTTCACGAAAAACAAGATCAACCCGCTGATCGGTTCTGCCGGAGTATCCGCCGTTCCGATGGCAGCCCGTGTATCTCAAACAGTAGGTCAGGAAGCCAATCCGGGTAACTTCCT
The DNA here is from genome assembly GCA_021771575.1 of Bacteroides sp. Classification (GTDB taxonomy): domain Bacteria; phylum Bacteroidota; class Bacteroidia; order Bacteroidales; family Marinifilaceae; genus Odoribacter. The sequence goes on from JAETOX010000069.1 coordinate 5,859, forward strand.
GCTGATGCACGCTATGGGGCCCAATGTGGCTGGTGTTATCGGTTCAGCTGTTGCTGCCGGTATCTTGCTCTCTTTCCTCGGAGTATAATATTGCCACATAGATATGCAAATCGGGGGTACGTCGGTATCCCCGATTTTTTTTCCGAATCTCTGGAAATCTACTAACTTCGCTTAAAAATCTAACCGATGCAAGAAGACATCTGTCCCATAGAAGAATTACCGATTAATTCCTGTTATTCGTCTGGCTACCAACGCGAATGTCCGGTGATCGACATGCAGCACATCATCGGAACATGTGACATTCTGTTCATTTGTCTGGATGCTTTACGCTATGACATCGCCGTACAAGAAGAGCAGCGGGGAACCACTCCTGTATTGAACCGATACGGAAAATGGGAAAAAAGGCATGCACCCGGAACATTCACCTATCCTTCCCACCAAGCTATGTTTGCTGGTTTTCTGCCCTCACCGGCAGTTCCGAAATCGCTGGCCGAACGGGAGTGGCTTTTTTATCCAAGCAGTGTTGGCATAGGGCAGAAAGCTCCGAAAGGTAGTTATGAATTTAAGGGACCGGATTTTATTGGATCATTGGCCAAAGAAGGTTATGAAACGATCTGTATCGGAGGTGTTTCTTTTTTCAATCCCAAACGTTCGGATATTGGAAAAGTACTCCCCGCTCTGTTCCAGAAAAGCTACTGGCGGACGACATTCGGATGTCCGGTCAAAAACAGTACAACCCATCAAGTCAATTTTATACTGAAAAAAATACAGGAATATCCTACTTCCAAGCGCCTGTTCCTTTATCTGAACGTCAGTGCTATCCACTATCCAAATCACTATTATGTACCCGGAGCTTCGGCTGACTCGGTCGAAACCCATGCTGCCGCCCTCCGTTATGTCGACCGAGCTTTGGCGCCCTTGTTCGAAGCTTTCCGCCAACGGGGCGAAACCTTTGCGATCGTATGTTCCGACCACGGGACGAATTACGGAGAAGACGGTTATCTGTATCATGGCCATGCCCATGAACTGGTTACCACTGTACCTTATAAACATTTTATGCTGAAATAAATATGCTGTTCGAAAATCCTTACGAATGTTACCTATATTCCTATCCCCATAAAACGGCTTACCGTGAATTTGCGGAAGCGATCTCTTTAACACAAGCTATTGACAAGCGGAAACGAGACGAAGCCCACCTCTATATGCATCTTCCTTTTTGTCAAAGTCGCTGCGGATATTGTAACCTGTTTACCACGACCGGAACATTCCCTGATACTTATTTACCTGCCCTCCGGCAACATGCCCGTGCCTGGCAAGCAGCCGGAGTTACCAAAGCTTTTCGCTTTTTATCCTTTGCCATTGGAGGAGGCACCCCTCTCTTGCTAACTGTGGAACAGTTACAAGAGTTATTCGACATTGCCCGGGAACATTTTTTTATAGATCCTGCCCGGCTTCCCATATCTATCGAAACGGCTCCCCGACAAACCACCTTAGATAAAATAGCCGTACTAAAAGCCAATAAGGTAACACGGGTAAGCATTGGAATTCAAAGTTTTCATTCTCAGGAATTAGAAATACTGAACCGCCATCACCAACCGGAAAGCGCTTTAAAAGCCCTTGAATTATTAGCACAGGCAGACTTTCCGGTATTAAATATCGATCTGATTTACGGTATACCTGGACAAACTCACGAAAGTTTTCTCTCTTCCTTAAAGCAGGCTCTTTTGTTTGCTCCGCAGGAAATTTTTTTATATCCTCTTTATATCCGCCCTCACACGTTCCTGGACCTAAAAGGTGCAGCAAACCAACAAAATCAACAGCAAACTTATACCCTTTACCAAACTGGCAGGGACTACCTGATTGCCGAAGGTTATTTTCAAACTTCCATGCGACGTTTCACCAGGGTACCTATAAGCTGCTCTACGCCCGAATTTTCCTGTAGTGAAGAAAATATGATTTCCGTCGGATGCGGAGGCCGATCGTATATCGGTAACTTACATTTCTCGGAACATTATGCAGTAAGCCAATCCCACTGCCAGCAAATTCTGCAGGATTATATCCACCGTAACCATTATGCAGAAGTTCATTATGGTTATCTGCTTTCGGAGGCAGAACTGAAACGTCGTTTTCTCATAAAAAACCTGCTTTATTACCAAGGCGTAGATAGTTCGCTTTATACAGCCACATACGGAACACTTGCAGAAGAAGATTTTCCATTGCTCAACACGCTGTGCACTGAAGGACTTTGCACCAATAACGGCCGTTACTGGCATCTCACTTCTGCCGGAATAAGCTATTCCGACAGTATTGGAGCAGCTTTCATTTCCGAAGAAGTAAAACAAGCAATGCGACAATGGAAAGAATCCTAAACTATTCCTATCGGGGCCTACTGAAATCCTGTAACTACAGTTGCAGTTATTGTCCCTTTTCCAAACGTAGTTCCGATGCTTCGGTCCTGCAAGCCGACAGGGAAGCTTTGATGCGTTTCTGTTGTTATATCAGCAAACTCGAGGCATCTCCCCACAGTTTACAAATTCTTCTGCTTCCCTATGGGGAAGGTATGTTACACCCCCATTATACCGAAGCTTTGTCGTATTTATCCTCCCTACCCTCAGTCCGGCGTGTTTCCTGCCAAACCAATCTCTCCTGGAACATCGACCAGGTAGCCAATGCCGTGCTACAATCGGGAGGTCGTCTTTCCCATATTTCTTTCTGGTGTTCTTTTCATCCTCAATGTACTTCGCCCACAGACTTTCTCTATCAATGTAACAGACTAGACCATTACGGTATCCGGTATTGTGTCGGTATGGTTGCCCGGCCGGGCAGCGAATCCCTGGCCAGGGAAATACGGAATGCCCTTTCGGGACATACTTACTTCTGGTTGAACAGGATGGACGGGCTCCAACGCCCCTATACTCCAGCGGAAATAGCCTGTTTCAGTGAACTAGATCCTTTTTTCCCACTGGAGCTGAACAGCCACCTCTCCGATCTCTCGACCTGTCAGGGAGGTAAAACAGCCCTTTTCGTACAAGCCGACGGCCGGACAGCCCTCTGTCCCATCGCCGGAAAATTCTCCGGAAATATTTATCACCGGTCTATCTCAACCTCCTCATTGTCCTGCAAAGCCAAGCATTGTCACTGTTATCTGGCCTATTCCAACCGGACGGAAATCGGTTTGAAGACTTTCTTCGGTCAAGGAGCTTTCCTGCGTATTCCTGAGCGGATCGGAATAAAAAATCTATTTCTAGACATAGACGGCACCCTGACTGGTCCGAATGGGAACCTCCTGCCAGGAATCGAAAAAACACTTTCTCTACTGGCTGGTTCCGTCAACCTTTATTTTGCTACTGCACTCCCCTATTCATACGTCCAGAGAAAATACCGCAAGCTGTTTCCACTTTTCACCGGAGGCATTTTTGCCGGAGGAGCCCATATCCGATTTTTTCGTTCTTTTCCAGAACATTATTTTTATCTCTCTCCTACCAGTGTGAGAGAAATTCGTCTTCTACTGTCAGAATATTCCTGTTCCCCGTCAACCATCAGAAGGTACAACACTCCGGAAGGTACCTACCGGATAACCATTAAAAGCAAGTATGCCGATACCCTCTTTCATCGGTTATCTTCCATAAAGGATATCCTCATTTTTCAGGAAAAAGGACTTGTGACCATCATTTCCAAAGCCACCGACAAAGGAAAAGCCCTGGCTTATCTTCTCCGCCTGACCAAAAGTTCCCGCGATTCTGCCGCAGCCATAGGAAACGATATCAGTGACATTCCGATGTTCAAGGAAGTCAAATACCCTCTGTCTGTTCCCCATTCAGCTGAGCCAGTACAACATTCCGCACTTTGTAGTATGCCCGTCACTCTCCTACCGGTATTTTTCGGCATGTAACAACGCCTGAATCTGTCGGGTGTAAATCCGGTTTTCATAGAAAATATCCTGATAAATATGATCCCCCTGCCCATTTACCTCAATGATAGCAGGATGAGAACTCGTCTTTTCCACCAACACATCCACACCAGCATAATATAATCCCATAACCCGCGCAGCCGCTACACTCAACTCAAAAATTTCGTGTTGCAGGCTCGGTGCCAACTCCAATTCTTCAAAATTTCCGGCTTGATTATTCAGATGCAAATTGGTAATGGCTCCATTGCTATATCTTACCACCGCATAATCCACCTCTTCTTGCCGACATACCAAACGCAAATCATAATTTCTTCCCCCGAAAGATTCTTTTGGCACCCATTCTTCCACCAAGGCTCCGATTTCCAATACTGCTTTAGCTAAAATAGCAATTTCCGTTTTGTCTGTCAACCGATGTATCTTTTTCGTGTTGTATACCCAAGTCCCATGATGTGCCAGTGTAGTATAAGCGACCCAGAGATTTCTCCGACTTTGATAACGAATAGCCATCATACCTCCAGCCCCAGAACCATAACGGGATTTCAAAAAAACTCCCCTCGGAGTAGCAGCTACAATTTCGGACAAAGTATCGAAATCGGTTACTTCTGTCGCCAGCAAAGGTGTCACCGGTAGCCCGGCTGCCAGCAGAGCCTCTTTGCAGCGTAGTTTATCCCAAGCCAGCGCTATCGAACGAGGAGAATTCAAAAAATGTACGTCTACGGCTTTCTGCCTATTTTCCAAATCTTCCAACATCCGTCTGTCACCGGCACATAATTCCGCATAAGCTGCCAAACCGACTTCCTGATAGATCAAAGGTTCCAGTTTGACGACTGCCCTCTGCATTTTTGGTAAACGCCACAATAATTCCTCGTATGTAAGAAAGCGGGTATCCACCCCCAGGTGTATTCCCGCTTTTATAAAATAATCTGTCCTGCGCGATTCCAGATTACTAACAACAAAAAAACACATTTATTCGGTAATATACGGATACATATATTCGGCATCAAAATCCTGTCCATCACTCAAATTCACCTGAATAGGTAATTCCTGCAATTGCCGTTGCAATTCCCTGGAAATAAAATGATAATGCATATCGATCAGTTTCAAATGATTGAGTTTGTCAGCCTGCTCCAATAGTTTTCGAGCTCCTTTGTCTGTCAAAATGCCCTGCGAAATGTCCATCACCTCGAGCTGGGGCAAAATATCCGACTCCAGAAACATATCGACAACCTGATCTTCCCCTTCAGCATCTACAATTCCAAGGTATTTCAATTTTGGAAACTTGTCTTTAGAAAACAAAGGCCGGAAAATCTCAAGGTCGTCATCAAAACCGTAGTCGTTCACACCAACGTAAAGAACCAATTTTTCCAGATTCGGAAAATCGGACTTTACGACATCCTCTACCACTTCAGTAGGCATTCCTCCACTGATAATCTCCAAAGAGGTCAGGTTAGGTCGCAGCTTCCGCCCAATAGATAATTCATTAGTACCTTTTATCTTCAATGACTTCAGATTGGGTAAAACATCCAGCATCGCGCCCAGATCGGTTTGATTAATCCAGGAGATTTCACATTCTTCACTGTCTATATCTCCCCAAAACAATCCTTCCAATTGCTGAAACCGATCCCGATGTGCTATAATCCCGTTTACCAGCTCACTACAATTTTCACATTCGAAATCCCAACATCCGATCGTCAGTTGCTTGTAAGTATCCAGATTTCTATCCTCCAACATTTTATCGAGCAAATTTACTCCTGCTTCGAATTCATCATAGCTAAGAGCAAATTTTTTAGCATCTGCTTTCATTTTTTTCACAATTTCCTCATCGATCTCTACATATCCTTTCTTACTTTTTTCGGCTATCAGCTTTTCAGCCGCCTTTTCTGCCTCTTCAGACGAAGTAAAATTTTTCACCTGAATCTCTCCTTCTGTCCCTAACTTCCCGTAATTGATCACCAAATCTGTCCCCTGTACCTCAGCGCTCCAAAATCTTGGTAATTCAGCATCCTGTAATACAAACACTCTTTTCATATTGTATCTTTTAAATTAATTTTAGCAGTATCATCCAACTTATACAAAAATAGCAATATAATTCCAAAAATAATGTGCCTATATAATTATGTAACTATAAAAATTACACTATCATTAGAACATCCACCCATTGGTATATTGCCACATTTATCTGCGTTTATATTACAGCCAAATTCTCTCCAAATCGTCAGGAACAACTATATTTCCCGAAAATACCGAGGCAGCTTCTTTCGTATATTTTTCTTTCCGCACGGCCAGATTTTCATCTTCGGTATGATATAGAAGCAGATTCTTTATTCCCAACAACTGTGCCAACCGCCCCGCGTCCAAAGCCGTGCTATGATGTTTTTCATAAGGAGAAAAAAGCTCCCGGTCACTGTAAAGGCAAAAAGCTTCCGATAACAACCAATCGGCTTGTTCCACATATTTCCGGCAAATCTCGTTATAAGGCTCGTCTCCCAGACACACCAGTATCCTGCTATCCGGAAGAACAGCCCGAAATCCGAATTGTTTCATTTTGGTAGAAGCAATATCGAAAAACTGCACTTCCATTCCCAGGATACTGACCCGCTCATCGTTTTTCACTTTACAGAAGTGAATACGCTCGCCGATGTATTTTACGATTTTCCCCGGTAAAGTCAACCGGCAAAATACCGACAAGGCTTCCACCACTTCGTCGTGTCCATAAATCACAAACTCACCCTCATACTTTCCTTTAGACATCGAAGTCGCTATCTTGCGGATCACCCAGATTACTCCCAGAATATGATCTGTATGAGCATGTGTTACAAACATCCGGTGAATATGTCCCAATGGTATTCCGGCATTTTCCAGTTGATTGAAAATTCCGTTCCCTCCTCCGGCATCTACCAGAAAATATTCCTCCCCATTCCGAAGAGCAAAACAAGTATTATAACAACGGGTTGCCATGGCATTACCCGTACCCAGCATAATTAATTCCATATTATACAATCATTTCTTTTTTTGCACGTTCATCCAAAATCTGCGGCATATTGGTTATCGCCCAACCGATCAACCCTTCCAGATAAGGGATTAATCCCTGACCTCTTTCGGTTAGATTATATTCTACCCGTGGAGGGACCTCCGGGTATACTTTCCGGCCAACCAGTCCGTCGTATTCAAGTGTCCGCAAAGTAACGGCCAGCATACGCTGGGAAATATCACCGATACTTTTCTGAATATCGTTGAAACGCATGGTTCCATTCGCATTCAACGTTATCAGGATTAACATCGCCCATTTGCTGCTTAACCGGCTCAATATATCCCGAACCGGGCAATAATCGACATGATGAAAATTTTTCATTATTTTAACTTTTTCTAATTATCTACCTTTCAACATTAGTTACATCAATGTAACCTACTAATTTTCATGTACGTTCTTGTTTTCTCTGAAAACAGTTTTTATTTTCGCAATACAAAAGTAATAAACTTACTGAAAATAACTATTGTTTCATTTATAAATTTACGATTATGTCTAAAAGAGTAGCAGTATTAGCAGTTAATCCGGTTAATGGATTCGGATTATTCCAATATCTGGAAACATTTTTCGAAAAAGGAATTTCTTACCGGGTATTTGCCATATCCGACGAGAAAACTATCCGGACCAATTCGGGTATTCCTCTGGAAACAGATGAGGTAGTTGCAAACCTCAAGGGGCGTGCCGATGAATTTGATGCACTGGTATTTTCTTGCGGAGATGCCGTTCCGGTATTTCAGAACAATGCCGGCAAATCTTATAATATCGATTTACTGGAAGTAATCCGCGAATTTGCCGGTAAACATAAATTGATGATCGGGCATTGTGCCGCCGGTTTGATCTTTGAAATAGCGGGCATTACGGAAGGAAAAAAATTAGCCATTCATCCACTGGCAAAACCGGCCATCCAAAAAGGTATAGTTACCGATGAGGCAGCGACAGTAGACGGAAATTTCTTCACGGCTCAGTGCGAACAAACTCTACCGTCCTTAATGCCCCGGATCGTAGCGGCACTGCAATAATTCTACGCTATGCCGCTATCCGATTTTTTTAACCTCCGACTTATGTTGTTGTTTATAATTCGGAGGTTAAATTGCCCGATACACCAATATAGGGGTTTCTTCTTCCAGTATAACCGTAAATTCTTTACCAAGCGCCTCATTCAGTGTCGCTTCCCACCAACTCAACAACCGTCTTTTTTCAATCGGATAACGCAATCCGGATACCGATAGGGCTCTATGTGGAAACAAGGAAAACAAAGATACTTGTTGTCCTGGTTCACTCTCAAAGGTCGTCGTGTGCATTATAGGAGTGAATATACCGAAATCCGATAACATTTCCACCCGGTCGAAATCCCGGATATATTGTATCAGTAAAGAAATATTTCCTAAAGTATGGTCTTCCCGCAAACCTGTTGCCCCAAGTATCAATACCTCCCGAAAACCCAATTTTTTCACCTGATTCACCGCTTTGGTCAAATCGTTCGTTTCCTGTTCCTCTATCCGATGAATGCTGCCAGCATACCGAAAACGAAGCTCTTCCGGCAAACTATCAAGATCACCAATAATCATATCGGGTCGTCTGTATTCTTCTAATTTTACGACAGCACCATCACAAGCCATGACAAAATCGGCCTCTCTCAATAATTTCAAAGCAAGTTTTCCCGAGGGAAACAATCCATTGGCAACGACGACACATTTATACTTTCCGATCATACAAAAGTCCTTTTCTTTTCCAGTTGACCCACCCTACTACCGCCAATATTCCATAACATATAAATAAAAAACAAGTGGGGTACAATTCCCGCTGATAATATAATACAGCCGATACAATGTTGATAATCACCCAAAACCACCAATGTTCCAAAATTTTCCGGGCTAACATCCAAGTGGCTGTTATACTTAAGGCTGTTGTAAAAGCATCACCGGCAGGGAGTGGCGAATCGGTGAAACGAGACAAAATGAAATACATTCCTCCGAACAACAAAGCCGTGACGAACATAATCCCTAAAACCATCCTTCCTTTAATATGCCGATATGCTATTTCCATTTTCG
>JAETOX010000070.1 GCA_021771575.1 Bacteroides sp.
GCATTCGAAGAAACCCATTTGTCCAACCGTATATTTATCCAAACGACAGGTTTTCCGATTAATAAAAGCAGCCACCCGGCCAACACATTCTCCCCGGTCATCCTGCAATAACCAGCGGACGCATTCTCCGTTGCGGAAACAGGGATTCTTCTCCGGGTTAAAAACCTGACGAATATCATGATCCAAAGGCCGGATCCAATGTTCGTTTCCGCGGTACAATTTAACCGGCAATTCGATAAAAGCCGATTCCTGTTCCTTTGTCCTCACTTCAATCAAAGAAAACATATTATCAAATTTTAGTATCCTGCATCTGAGGTACAGGATGACATACAACATCAATCAAACGTTTAGCCCATACGACCATTATAGCCAGCAATACGCGAGGAAGGATCAGCCAAAGCATGGGTAATCCCAACACAGCGAACAATAACGGATCTTCCAACTGGGAATGTGATACGGCTAAATGACAATTTAATAGGCTGGCATCGTTCCCCGATAACCGCCCCTGACGAGCATAGTCCATCAGTACGGCCGACCCGTAGGCCAATCCCAGGGTATTCCCCACCAACCACAAAAAAGCGACCGACGGAGGTAATCCCATGAATAACATCAAAGGTTTTAATAACAAAGAGATTTTAGCCAGAATACCGAATTCCTCCAATAACCGCTGAACAATCATCAAAAGTGAAATGATGCCAACCACTTTCAACGACAGCACCAGGCTATTTTGCAACCAATGCAAAAAAGTATCCCCAAATCCCAAAGCAACAGCCGGTTGAGAATACACCCGCTGAGTATATTCAGGTAACAACCAGTTGAGTAACAAAGCGCCGAGAAAACTACATACCAAACGTAGGATCACCATTGCAGCAGCAGACGAACCGGTTTTCTTCTGGACAATCGTCTCCACCAGATAATTGTGGGATATCAGGCACATCATGGCCAGGATCACCCCTTCTCTCACCGAGAAATCCAAGTTGGACATCAAGGCAATTACGGTATAGATATTGGTAAATATACTGGTAACAAATACCAGCGCTGCATCTCCCGGTAAGCCCAGCAAGGAAAATAAGGGAGCGGCGAAAGCAAAAAGATAAGGGAGGATATCGAAATATGACAACAACATCACTAAAAAGGATACCGGAAGCATAATCTTTAAAAACCAAAGAGAGGTCCTCCAGGCTACCGGCAATACTTTTTTAATGCAATCCCCTATCTTTTTCATCACCCTTCCATCATCTGAGTTGTTCTGTCAACAGCCTAATTTCCAGTGCCGGACTGATTTTTTCATAGAGAATATTATAGACCGCATTCGTTATCGGCATGTGTACTTTATAGTGATCGTTGATTTCCTTGATTCCTTTCACCGCAAAATATCCTTCAGCGATCATCAGCATTTCCAACTGCGCAGACTTGACGGAATAACCTTTCCCGATCATCGTCCCGAATGTCCGGTTACGACTGAATTGTGAATAAGCGGTCACCAAAAGGTCGCCCAAATAAGCAGAACTTTTAATATCCCGCTGGATGGGATGTACAGCAGCAACGAAACGTTCCATTTCCTGAATGGCATTGGATACGAGCACGGCCTGAAAATTATCCCCGTATCTCAATCCATGACAAATTCCAGCAGCAATCGCAATAATATTTTTCATTACCGCCGAATATTCCGTACCGTAAATATCATCGGAAATCGTCGTTTTCACATAATGACAACTGAACAATTGCGACACAAAACGGGCAATACGGGTATCGTTACTGGAAAAAGTCAGGTAAGACAAGCGTTCCAAAGCAATTTCCTCCGCATGACAAGGCCCTGAAATAACCACAATCTGTTCCAACGGCACCTGGTATTGGCAATTGAAAAATTCGCCGATAATCAGATTATCATCCGGAATCAACCCTTTGATGGCAGACACAACGATTTTGTTTTCCAGAGAGACAGTAGCCCTGGAAACCACATTTTTCAAAAAGGCACTCGGTATGGCAAAAATAATCACATCCGCCATTGTAATCAAACGATCGAGATCATCAGTGAAAGAGATACGACTGAGATCGAAATCGACAGAACACAGGTAACGCGGATTATGGTTCAGTTCCTTAAAAGCATGAATAGTCTCAATATTCCGCATAAACCAATGAATATGCTCATTGGTTTCAAGCAATATCTTAGCGATCGCTGTTGCCCAGCTTCCCCCTCCGACAATTCCAATAGTAGGATGTTCAGGTATTTCCATTATAAAAAAAATAAATCTGAAATTAACACAACCATTTTTTCACCTCATCCGAAGTCAGTCCCGATAAACCAAATTTCTCTTTTTTATTGAGACCACAAAGTTCCTGATGTAATTTATTGGGATTTTCCACAGCTTTCAAAGCGTCTACTGTCATGTAGCCCGCTTTCCTGAGCACCGCAATCCATTCTTTGGGTATTCCTATCGCTTCGAACTTGTCATCCCCATCGACCACAGGTTTCTTTTCCGGTTTCATCTGGGGAAAGAATAAAACGTCCTGAATCGAAGGACTATTAGTCAGGAACATACAAAGCCGGTCGATACCAATTCCCATACCGGAAGTCGGCGGCATACCGTATTCCAGGGCCCGCACAAAATCATAATCGATATACATCGCTTCATCATCCCCCCTCTCCTGCAATTTCAACTGATCCTGGAAACGTTCCAGCTGATCGATCGGATCGTTTAATTCGGAATAAGCATTCGCCACTTCTTTACCATTGACAAATAATTCGAAACGCTCGGTAAGCTCCGGATTTTGCCGGTGTTTTTTGGTCAGTGGTGACATTTCCTTCGGATAATCGTAAATGAAAGTAGGCTGAATATAATGTCCTTCGCACTTTTCCCCGAAAATCTCATCAATCAATTTCCCTTTTCCCATGGTTTTATCCACCGGAATTTCCATTTTCACACAAGCCTCATATAGTTCTTCCTCTGACATCTTTTCGATATCGTAACCGGTATATTCCTTAATGGCATCAGCCATTCTTACCCGACGGAAAGGCCGTTTGAAGTCGACTTCGTTTTCCCCGATTACCGTTTTGGTGGTACCGTTAATAGCCAAGGCTGCCGTTTCGATCATCTCTTCAGTGAAATTCATCATCCACAGATAATCTTTATAAGCCACATAAATTTCCATACAGGTAAATTCAGGGTTGTGGGTCCGATCCATGCCCTCGTTGCGGAAATTCCGGGAAAATTCGTATACCCCTTCAAAACCACCCACAATCAGACGTTTCAGATAAAGTTCATTGGCGATACGCAAATACAAAGGAATATCGAGCGCATTGTGATGGGTGATAAACGGGCGGGCTGAAGCTCCTCCCGGAATCGCTTGCAGCACAGGAGTCTCTACTTCAAGATACCCCTTGGAATTAAAGAAATTCCGGATGGCATTGATCATTTTGGTACGCTTGATAAATACCTCTTTCACCTGCGGATTTACAATCAAATCGAGGTAGCGCTGACGATAACGCTGTTCCGGATCGGTAAAAGCATCGAACACTTTACCATCCTTTTCTTTGACTATGGGCAACGGCCGCAGGGATTTTGACAGCATCACCAATTCTTTGGCATGCACCGAAATTTCGCCGGTTTGAGTACGGAAAACAAAACCTTTCACCCCCACAATATCCCCGATATCCATGAGCTTTTTAAAGACGGTATTGTAAGCAGTGGAAGCTTCATCGGCAGAAATATCGTCCCGGCTCACATAGACCTGAATCCGTCCGGTAGCATCCTGTAATTCGAAAAACGAAGCTTTCCCCATAATCCTCCGACTCATCATTCTGCCGGCAATCACGACCTGGCGGGACTCGGCAGCCTCATTGAACTGCTCTTTTATATCCGCAGCGTGGGCATCTACTTTAAATTCCGCAGCCGGATAGGCTTCGATTCCCAATTTAGCTAATTCACCCAATGAATTTCTTCGGATAATTTCCTGTTCACTTAATTCCGTAAAGCTCATGTTTATATTCTTTAATTATTTCACTTCTAAACTATTATAATCCAGTATATCAGATTAAGTTTGCAAAGTTACTATTTCTGAAAGTAAAAACAAATACTGCAAGACGGATAATTCAATTATAGCGTCAATAAGCTATTCACCAATTTTACTTTATATGTGAACCATTTGTTGTTCATGCAGGGTAAATATGCCAAAAATCCACAGAATCAATCGGCATAAAAGTATACCGAATCGATCCTGTAATACGATAATAAACTGTTAATTTCAACTATATAAAAAGTGATCGTTCATAGTCAGGCAGATCGGAGCGAAATTCCTTTACCATTGGAGGTAAAGGAAAAATTTATAATGGAATCAGAATTCATCTTACTGCTTCCCGCATGAAGCTGCATCGGACGTACGCGAGAAAGAGTAAGGCCGTGATTTCATGGAAGTACCCCGGTGAAGGTTGGGTTGTGCACTCATATCAAAATGAAGCTTAGCTCCCTGACTCAACCGCTCGTGAGTCATATAATTAGCATCGACTATAACAGAATCTATTGTCAAAGCATCGATATAACGATTGGTATCGTTGTTTGCCGGAGCTTCGATCTCTATGGTATGGCCGTTTTCTAAATGGATACGGGCCGATTTGAAAAGCGGTGCCCCTAAAATATATTCCCCACTGCCCGGAGCAACCGGATAAAAACCTAAAGCTGAAAAGACATACCAAGCCGATGTCTGACCATTGTCTTCATCTCCGCAATATCCATCAGGAGCTGCTGTATAAAGACGATTGAGCACTTCACGCACCCAATATTGGGCTTTCCAGGGCTGTCCGGAATAATTATAGAGGTAGATCATGTGTTGGATGGGCTGATTGCCATGAGCATAGTTACCCATATTCATAATCTGCATTTCCCGTATTTCATGGATCACAAAGCCATAGTAACTGTCGTCGAATACAGGAGGAACTACAAATACCGAATCCATCATGCGATTGAATTCATCGTCACCTCCCATGAGATCGATCAGCCCTTGCGGATCATGGAATACCGACCAAGTGTAATGCCAGCTATTGCCTTCGGTAAACGCATCTCCCCATTTCATCGGATTAAAGGGCGATTGGAAAGTCCCATCGTTATTCTTTCCACGCATCAGTTTATGCTCCGGATCAAACAGATGGCGATAATTCATAGCCCGTCGAGCATAGGGTCCCCATTCTTTTCTGGTCTTGCCGATCGCTTTACCCAACCGATAAATGCACCAATCATTGTAAGCATATTCTAAAGTACGTGCAGCACTTTCCTTTATACCTACGTTGTACGGGACATAACCCAGTTGATCATAATATTCATAACCAAGGCGTCCGGTGGATTTTACTTTCGGATGTACTTTGTGAGCTCCGCTTATGACAGCTTCCCACAAAACCTCAATATCGTGCCCCTGTATTCCCTTCAAATAGGCATCGGCCACTATAGAAGCACTATTATTACCCACCATGCAATTACGATGACCGGGACTAGCCCATTCGGGCAGAAAACCACTTTCTTTATAGACATTGACCAATCCGGCTTGTATTTTTTCATTAACCGAAGGATATACTAAATTGAGCAACGGAAACAGGGCCCGGAAGGTATCCCAAAATCCGGTATCGGTGAACATATAACCAGACCATATTTTTCCATCATAGGGACTATAATGGATGGGATTGCCCTGATTATCGAATTCGTAAAAACTACGAGGAAAAAGCAAGGAGCGATAAAGGTTGGAATAAAAAGTACGCATTCGATCCAGATCGAAACCGACAGGGTTGCTCCCGATTTCTATACGTCCCAGCACTTCATTCCACCGCTGACGCCCCTGCTGCAGGATACGACCGAAATCCCCATCTCCCAGTTCTTTCAGGTTGATCAAAGCCTGCTCGGGACTGATAAAGGAGGAAGCGACACGGGCATTTACCACCTGTCCTTTAGAAGTCGCGAATCCCACAACGGCCCCAGCATGTCCGGCAATAACATCAACCGCAGAGCGTCTAACAACGCCATCTTCCACGACAGCTGTATGACAGAAAGGAGTATCGAATTCCACTACAAAGTAATTTTTGAAGTTTTCAGGTACATCCCCGGAATTTTTGGTGGTATAACCGGTGATACGACGGTTGGCCGGATCTATCGTCACAGCCGACCCGGAATCAAAAGCATCGATAACCACCATAGCGCTATCGGTTTCGGGAAAAGTAAAACGGAAGGCAGCAGCACGTTCTGTCGGTGTAATCTCAGTAATGACATCATGATCTGCCAAATACACTTTATAATAATAGGGCGTAGCGGTTTCGGCCTTGTGTGAAAACCAACTGGCCCGTTCCTCTTCGTCAAACTGCAACGATCCGGTGACAGGCATAATGGCGAATTGACCATAATCATTGATCCATGGGCTGGGCTGATGAGTTTGTTTGAAGCCACGGATTTTTTCGGCGTCATAAGTATATGTCCACCCATTGCCCATTTTTCCGGTCTGAGGCGTCCAAAAATTCATCCCCCACGGCCGAGCGATAGCCGGGTAGGTATTGCCTGTGGATAATGAATACTTTGATTGTGTACCGACCAGTATATTGACATAATCGACTGGTTCTATTGCCATGACCGCAACAGTTAAGACGGACAGCAGGCAGATGGATAAAAGTGTTTTCATCGTTTAATTCAGGAATATTGGTCTGCTAAATTACAGGATTTTTTTATGTACTGAATACATCAGGCAAAAATTTTACATAGACGTTTTGTTGTGCTCTTCACCCTTGTCCCCAAATGTGCAGATAATCGGATGACATGCAATTTTTTGTGACAGAGGTCATTGAATTTAAAAATCCATTTTTTTCCAATTTATTGTACTAAATTAATCGATATTCCACTTTGAAATCACGAGGAATTTCCGCTACTTTGTAGCAGAATTGGAAAAAAGTATAATGAAAAAAAGATGGGTCATTAACACTCCTCCGGAGGAAACCAGAATACAAGAACTATCAAAAAAATTAAACTGTCATCCCGTTATAGCAATGTTATTGCTACAACGCGGGATTGCCGGCGCCGAACAGGCACAGGCTTTTTTTAATCCTTCCCTGAACATGCTCCATGATCCTTTTTTGATGAAAGACATGGACAAAGCAGTAGAACGACTGGACAAAGCTATCGCTCAGGACGAAAAAATCTTGATTTACGGAGACTATGACGTTGACGGCACGACGGCTGTAGCTTTGTTGTACAAATACCTAAGACATCATTGCAATCAGGACAATCTGGAATATTACATTCCAGATCGTTATACAGAAGGTTATGGCGTTTCAATCAAAGGCATCGACTATGCCGCAGAAAACGGCTTTTCTTTAATGCTGATCACCGACTGTGGCATTAAAGCGGTAGAAAAAGTAAAATACGCCCGTACGAAACAAGTAGACATTATTATTTGTGATCATCATACACCGGGAGAGTCACTTCCCGAAGCTGTAGCGGTATTGGACCCGCAGCGTCAGGACTGTCCTTATCCTTACAAATGGCTGAGCGGATGTGGGGTCAGCTTCAAGCTGGTACAAGCCCATAGTCTCAAACACAATCTTCCGATGTGGGAACTTTACAAATTGCTGGATCTTTTGTGCGTAAGCATCGCCAGCGATATCGTTCCTATCACCGGAGAGAACCGAATCCTGGCTTATTACGGGCTACAACAACTGAATGCTAATCCTAGTTTGGGCCTGAAAACGATTATAAAAATTTCGGGAATAGACAAAGAAATTACGATCAATGATATCGTTTTCCGCATCGGTCCTCGTATCAATGCTGCCGGACGGGTAGAATCCGGACGGAAATCCGTAGAATTACTGACAGCTGACGAAAAATTTTCTGCGGCCGGTATAGCTTCGGATATCAACAATTTCAATGACCAACGGAAGAAGCTCGACCACGATATTACCGAAGAAGCGATCAGACATATCACTCACTCGGAGATAGAGCCGTCGAAAAAGACTACTGTCTTATTTAACCCCAATTGGCATAAAGGAGTAATCGGAATTGTAGCCTCCCGGCTCACCGAATCTTTTTACCGTCCAACCATTATTCTGACAGAATCGAATGGGCTAGCAACCGGTTCCGCCCGCTCCGTAGAAGGATTCGATTTATATTATGCCATTTCACAATGCAGCGAATACCTGGAAAATTACGGTGGCCATAAATATGCAGCCGGACTGACGCTCAAAATCGAAAATATAGAGCCTTTTAAGCAAAAATTCGAGCAAATCGTCCGGGAAACGATTAATGAAGAGATGTTGACACCTCAAATCAACATCGATGCACAGCTTAAACTTTCGGACATCACTCCGGAACTTTATCACATGCTGCAAAAATTCGCACCTTTCGGTCCAAATAATACGATTCCCGTTTTTATGACTGAAAATGTGATCAACTTTATAGGTACGAAGCGGGTAGGCAGGAATAATGAACATCTGAAACTGGTCATTGTAGACGATACACGGGTATGCAATGACCGGAGCGGTATCGGTTTCGGCATGGGACATCTTTACGATAAAATAAATGTCGGAAACTATTTCGACATCTGTTATACTTTGCAGGAAAACGAGTTTATGGGCAAGAGTGATATTCAGATGATGCTGAAAGATATTCATTTCAAGGAAGAGCAGGAGATTTAATTTGTCGTTATGCAGAATTCATCGTCCAGATTATTAGACAAGGCTATCGATCAGTTTGCCTCATTACCGGGAGTCGGAAGAAAAACTGCTTTAAAATTCGTTTTACACTTACTAAAAAAGAATACCGAAGAGGTCACCGCTTTTGTACGAAGTATAGACGAACTGAAAAAGAATATCCGGGAATGCAAACAATGCCATAACATCGCAGACGGAGAATTATGCGAAATCTGTTCGGACGAACGCCGGGACAAGAGCTTGCTCTGTGTAGTGGAAAACATCAAAGATATTCTTTCTATTGAAGCCACTTCCCAATACAATGGGCTTTATCACGTTTTAGGAGGAATCATTTCGCCCATGGATGGCGTCGGGCCTGCAGACTTAAACATTCCCACGCTGATCGAACGGGTGGAAAAAGAGCCGGTCCGTGAAATTATTTTCGCCCTCAGTGCTACTATCGAAGGAGACACCACGGGTTATTATATATTCAAAAAATTAAAAAATAAAGAAAGCCTTATGATCAGTACCATCGCCAAAGGCATTTCGATCGGTAACGACCTGGAATATACCGACGAGCTTACCCTGGGACGTTCGATCGTCAACCGGGTTAAATTCAGCTTCAACGAATAAACGTCGTCGCTAAAAGTCAAAAGCAAAGGGCAATAAAGCGGAGGCTTTCAAAAGAATCGTCTCTTGATTGCCGATTAGAATTACATCAAAATCCTTTCCATACCGTTTTATGACTTCAGCCATCACCTGCCGGCAAGCCCCACAAGGAGATATATAGTCTGCGGTCAGTTCTCCCCGATAACAAGCAGCGATTGCCATAGCCTTTATAGCCACATCCGGTCGGTTGGCCCCAACATAAAATAAAACAGTTCTTTCCGCACAAAGACCACTCGGATAAGCGACATTCTCCTGATTTGCTCCCGTAAAGACCTCACCGGAATCCAACAAAACAGCTGCCCCAACCGAAAAACCCGAATATATACTGTAGGAACGCCCTGTCGCTTCCACTGCTTTTTCACAAATTTCCCGATACTCCACAGGATAAGTTTTTGTATATACCCAATAATCTAGTTTGAGTTCTCTTTTCTCCATCACTTATTTTTATTATTTTTACCCCCCGAAGATAAAAGAAGTAGTGATAAGAGAAAAGTGAAAGATGAAAAATCATAAATTTATTTTCCAGCTATTGTTATCGTGCCTGTTCCTGTTTGTATTTCCTTCAGCTGAAGCACAATCGAGAAAAGAATTTATCCGTAAATATAAACACATTGCCATCCGGGAAATGGAACGGACAGGCATTCCAGCGAGTATTACGCTTGCCCAGGGCATTTTAGAATCCGGTTGCGGCTGTTCGGAACTAGCGTTGAATGCCAACAATCATTTCGGCATCAAATGTCATCAGGAATGGCAGGGAGATACTTACACCATGGACGACGACGAAAAAGACGAATGTTTCCGTAAATATAAAACTCCGGAACAATCGTGGATCGATCATAGTGATTTCCTCACTTCACGTCCCCGGTATGCCGGACTTTTTAATATTAAAACCACAGACTACAAAGCTTGGGCTAAAGGATTGAAGGCCGCAGGATATGCCACAAACCCCCGCTATGCCGACCTGTTGATCGGAATCATCGAAGAGGAAGAACTATATAAATACGATCGGCTCATCCAACATACCCCCCAGGAGGTTCACCGCATTCCGGCGGAAGAATTTACCCCCAACACGGGCATTGCACAAAAAGGTCCGGAAAATACCAACTATCGTAACCGGGAGGAAATGAGAAACGGTATTATCTGTATTGAAATCCAATCGGGCGATACCTTCAGCAAGATTGCTAGTTATTATGGTATCAAGCTGAAAAAACTGATGCAATACAATGACAAAAAAGATGCTTCACTGAAACCCGGCGACCTAGTCTTTCTGAAAAAGAAAAAAGCCAAAGCAGCCAGAGGATACGAATTCCATCGGGTGAAAGCAGGCGATTCCTTGCATAGCATTTCCCAGCAATACGGGGTCCAACTGAAAAAGCTGATTCGCTATAATTATCTATCTGCCGATAGTCCGTTGACCAAAGGAGAAAAAATATACCTAAGGAAAAAAGCTGATCTGCTTTATTAGATCTATCGAGCAATTCTATGGAAAATACGAAAAGAAATATATTTCTGCAAAAAAATACCTTATTCGGTTTATGTATAGGGCTTAGTTTTATAGTGATCTCTTACCTTTACTATAAAACAGGACGGGATATCACGACTAATCCCCGGTTCAACAATCTACTGATGTTACTGTCCATTGCAGGAGCTTTTATCGGTACCCGCAAATACCGGGAAGAAGTTTTAGCAGGAAAACTATCGTATGGATATGCTCTGGGATGTTGCCTATACCTCATCGGTGTTGCTGCTGTCAGCTATTCGGTATATCTTTATTTTTTATACAGTGCCCATCCAGAACTGGTAAAAAGTTATGTTACAACACTGGAAGCCGCTTTCCAGGAGATATATGGACAAAATAATCCAGCCGCGAACCTGAATAATCTGCTGCAAACCCTGATTACTCCGTTATTTTTAGCCTTGGCCAATATTTTTAGCCAACTGCTGACGGGAATTATTTTTTCCTTATTTTTAGCCGGATTACTTCGTAAAGAAAAAAAGTAGAGCATTTAAATTCAATGTCATGGATATTTCAGTTATCATTCCTTTATATAATGAAGAAGAATCGCTACCGGAACTGATTTCCTGGATCGAACGCGTGATGGCGGCAAACTGTTTTTCTTATGAAATCCTAATGGTCGATGACGGCAGTAACGATCGTTCCTGGCAGGTGATTGAAGAATTATCACAAAAAAATCAAGCCATCCGGGCCATCAAATTCCGAAGGAATTATGGAAAATCGGCAGCATTACATTGTGGATTTCAAAATGCCCATGGAGAAGTGGTAATAACCATGGATGCTGATATGCAGGACAGTCCTGATGAAATTCCGGCTCTCTACCAGATGATCCAAAAGGAAGACTATGACTTGGTTTCCGGGTGGAAAAAGAAAAGATATGATCCTTTGTCAAAAACCATTCCGACCAAAATCTACAATGCTACAGCCCGCCGTTTTTCGGGATTAAAGCTACATGACTTCAACTGTGGCCTAAAAGCGTACAAAAACAAAGTAGTCAAAAATATAGAAGTATACGGGGAAATGCACCGTTATATTCCCATTCTGGCAAAGCAAGCTGGTTTTACCCGTATTGGAGAAAAAGTGGTTCAACACCGGGCTCGGAAATACGGTGTAACCAAATTCGGTCTGAACCGGTTTATCAATGGATTTCTGGACTTACTTTCGATTACGTTCATCACCCGTTTTGCCAAAAAACCGATGCACCTGTTCGGCGCTTTGGGCACTCTGCTTTTTATCATCGGATTCTGCGCTGCCGGCTGGATCGGAATCGACAAACTAATTTGTCTTTCACGCGGAATCGGGGCACGTCTGGTCACCGATAACCCCTATTTCTATATCGCTTTGGTATGCATGATCATGGGAACACAACTGTTCCTCACCGGTTTTGTTGCGGAACTGGTTTCCCGCTCTGCCACCGACCGGAATGTCTACCTGATCGAGAAAGAAATCTGACCAGATCAAAGCAAACACTGACCATTGATAATAAGTTTGAATTTGATGTTGAGGTATTCCGCCGCTTTACGGCTTAGCAGCATACGTCCCAGAAAAATCTCGAAGTAATCCATGACTGCCGAAATGCTGGTATCGATTTTCAGTTCCAGTATAATGGCTGTATTGTCTTTGCTAAAATAAATCCGGGATTCTTCGACAGCATAATTGACCCGGTCATGGATATCGAAATTGGCAAAATCACGGTTCCTGACCCGGCTTCTCCGGACATCCGTTTTATCGGCCAAAATCAGAGCAGCAGCAATGGGATTGACGGCAGCAGCGGTACCCTCGTCATGATTTCCGATGGCACTGATGACCTGAGCGATCTCCTGCGCCTCCATACCCATCCTATCCAATAGCCTGAAAGCCAGAATAGCTCCGCTTTGGGCGTGATCGATCCGGTTCACGACATTACCTATATCATGCATATAACCGGCAATTTTGGCCAATTCTGCCTGCCGCGCAGGATATCCCAGCGTTAGCAATATCTTCTCCGCTGTCTCTGCCGCTTTGACAACATGAGCAAAAGAATGCTCAGTATACCCCATGGCTGCCAAAGCTTTATCGGCTTCAGCAATATAACTTTTTATCCCCTCGTTGTTCTTAACATCTTCAAATGTAATTTTCATGTTTTCTTTTTTTCTAAATCAATCCTAATTCTGTAAACATCCGTTTGTAAATCTCCGCTTTTTCATTCAAAGGTTTGGGATAGGCCCGCGAAGAGGAAGGCATTCGATACAGACGGATTTCCCTTCCCTCAAAAGTAAAAGTAACAAAACCACCAACCGGGGGCTGAGCGGCATTCACTAAACTCAACAAAGTATCTGTAGCCTTCTGACCGGTGGTGACGATAGCCCGGCATAACGGTAACTGTCTCAATACGTCTCCCACATCCACCGTTTTTATGATCTCCAGAAATTTATCGGAAGCATTGTCTTTTTGTCTGATCACCTCCCGACCGGAATCAGTCAGAGCGATTCCTCTACGAGTGAGAAAATCCCTGATCCGTTGTTCACAGAACGCTTTTTTATCTGGTGTCAGAAAATAATCTTTATCCTCAAAAAATACGATTCCAAAAATCCGCCACATATCGTTTTGAAAATTCGGATAATAAAAATCCATCTTCCAGCGCTCACGCTTAGGAGGAAAACTCCCCATCATCAAAACCTTCGTCCCTTCCGGAAAGAAAGGAGGCAAAGGATGTACTTCTGTATTCATCTTCTGTTTGTCCATACCCACAAAAATAGCGAAACATTATGGTATACGGAACTAAAGAAACACCGATTTTTTTATCTGCTTTATTTTCTTAGTTTTGTGCCGTGCAAAAAAATCTAAATTTAAAAGTATGACAACGACAGCAAAAACCAAAGAAAAAATCAGGTTCAGTAAAGCATTCTGGGTGGCCAATACCGTAGAACTGTTTGAACGTGCTGCCTACTACGGCGTTTTTATTGTAATCACTCTCTATCTGAGCCGTATCTTAGGCTTCAACGACATTCAAGCTGCGACCATCGCAGGTACTTTTTCTGCTTTCCTTTATCTGCTGCCAACCTTCGCCGGAGCCTTAGCCGATAAGATTGGCTTCCGAAATTCTATGCTCCTGGCTTTTAGTTTATTAACATTAGGCTATGGTGGATTAGCCCTATTTCCCACCTGGCTGGAAAGCGCAGGATTGGTAGAATACGGGCAAACTACCAAATTTAAAGGACTCACCGAAAGCGGAATGCAATATGGCATTATCCCTATCATGGCTTTGATTGTCCTCGGCGGTGCCTTTATCAAAAGCGTTATTTCCGGAACTGTGGCCAGAGAAACCACAGAAGCTACCCGTGCCAAAGGTTTCGCCATTTTTTATGGAATGGTCAATATCGGAGCTTTCTCAGGCAAAACCATTGTGAAACCTTTGCGGGAAGCTTTGGGAAACGAAGGGCTGATTACCCTAAACTATTTTTCAGCTACTATGACTTTCCTGGCTTTAATCGCCATCTGGTTTTTCTACAAAAGTGCTCATCACAGCGGAGAAGGAAAAACGTTCCGTCAAATCTGGCAAGCCTTGTTAAAAGTGTGCAGCAATGGGCGATTGATTACCTTGATCTTGATTATCACTGGCTTTTGGATGGTACAACACCAATTGTATGCTACAATGCCTAAATATGTACTCCGACTGGCTGGCGAAGGAGCTTCTCCTTCTTGGTATGCCAATGTCAACCCGTTAGTCGTCGTGCTCACTGTAAATTTCGTCACTCAGTTGATGCGGCATCGTACAGCACTGACTTCCATGACAGTGGGCATGTTTATTATGTCACTATCTGCCCTTTGTATGGCATCAGGAAACATGCTTGATCCCCAGACGACCATTTTGTCGATGCATCCAGTAGCTTTCATGATGGTAATAGGAATTATTTTTCAAGGTTTGGCAGAAACCTTTATCTCTCCCCGCTTTCTGGAATATTTTTCTTTACAGGCACCTAAAGGCGAAGAGGGACTGTATTTAGG
>JAETOX010000315.1 GCA_021771575.1 Bacteroides sp.
ACTCTATGCCAATTACAGACGCACATTCTTTGACCGTTGGGAGATAGGTGCCGGTGGTGAGGTATTCCGCACATATTCGCACAGCGATGTTCCCGATTTCAAAATCAAAAGTATGGAAGATTGGTCCGGCAAACTTGAACTGACAACCAACGTAATGCTCAACCGACCAAAAACGCTGATTTTTAGCGCACAGTTTACCCACTTCTTCCCGTGGCAGCAGAACCTGATAAATTACGAGTCATTCCAAATTCTCAATTTCTCCCTCAGATACTCATTACTCAATGACCGACTCAATCTGCGATTGAGTGCAAATGACATCTTCGGGTGGAACAAGACAAAATCAAAGGAGCATTACGCAGACTATACCATGCGGCACACGTTCAACGCCCACCCGGCTTCCGTGCTGTTTGGAATTACCTACCGCTTCGGACGTGATAAAGTCAACGGGGTATGGCGTGACTCCAAGGAAGACCAGTCCGGCAGAACAAAATAAACAACAAATATCTCATGCAAGAATGGGGCTCCCGGCGAGAGTCGGGAGTCCTTTTATCTCATTTGAACAACAAGCTATATGAAACATTTTATCTCTTTATTTCTTATCGCCCTGTTTGCTATTCCGGCAGATATTATGGCTCAATCCTGGAATTTTGGGATTGAAGCCGGATATGTAAACAACACCCTCGATGTAAGCGAATATAAGGCCACCGCCCGAAGCGGTTTTAAGTTTGGCCTTGATGCCGAATACCAACTTGCCAATAAAATATGTTTGGAGTCCGGGCTGGCGTATATCCGAAAAGGTGCCACAACTTCCGGCATACGTTTGTCAGGCACCGAAATCAACTCTATCAAATTTGCGGAAATAGACTATTTGCAGTTGCCTGTGATGATTGGCTATAAATTCAACATAGGCAATCATTTCAGCATCAAACCCTCCGTTGGCGGTTATTATGCCGTAGGTGTCGGAGGATATGCGCTTATAGACGGAGTAGATGCCTTTAACCAACCATATACCGAGAGGACATCTACATTTTCCGGCACCAACGGTACAGCATATCGACCCTGTAACCGAAACGACGGAGGACTCGCTTTCGCACTCAACATCGGGTATCGCAACTTTTCAATCAAGGCGGAATACGATTTAGGACTTGCGACCGCAACCCATTATGGCAACGGCAAGCAACGGACTTTTTCGGTGTCGTTGGCATATTGGATTTTCAAATAACCTTATACAGCTAATCATACACTTTTGGGTATGGCAAGGAATTTTCAGCGGCAGTAACTTTGCAATAGTTAAATCAAAGCACTAAATATGATGATTAAAAAACTAATGGTTTGGGTTGCCGGTATTCTCGTTA
>JAETOX010000316.1 GCA_021771575.1 Bacteroides sp.
TAAGGTCGGTTTTGTTCATGGTTTAGTATAAGGTGTGTGTGGTGGTTTTAAAGATAATTCTATTGTTGTTTTTTTGATGTTTTTTATGTCTTTTAGAAACTGTGCGGAATCTTTGGCAAATCTACGTAAAAGAAAATAAAAAACAAATAAAAAAGACATATAGATGAAAAAATACCCATAAAATCCACCTTTTTTGCGATAAACGCATGCTATTCCTGTTCGGCTGGCAGATATGTGACTGAAGAATTACAGTAGCGGCCGGAACATCAGTTCATGATATTCCGGCCGCTACAGCCGAATCGGAATATATAATAGAAGCTAAAGGTTTAAGTCGATACCGAATCGGAATACAATGGCACTTGTCGTTCCATTTTTGTTACTGCCGGATTGATATACATATCCTGCCGACAGGTTTATGCCCCACAGTTCATTAAGGGCAAAGCGGCATCCGAGCGATGGCGAAAAATAGAATCCGTTTGCCAGCCCGGCATGGATGTCGAGAAACGGGGAAAACCGCGATTGCAAGGGCAGATTAAAGTGGGGATTTGCAAACAGCAGAAAAACATTGTTGTCATCCCATGAATTGTCCATATTGCGGTAGCCTATTCCGGCACCGACGTATAGCCAGTTGTTGAACTGGAATCCATGGCTTGTCATTAAATCGAAGACATGACCGTAATCGTCGAATCCGCCGCCGATGCAGACGCTTCCACGGTAGCCGCGGTGCAGCCAATCCTCGTCGCGGGAGTCGATGTATCCGTCGGAGGCATACTGTGCCCGCGCACCTGTGGCGGCAGCCGTTAGGAGGCAAAGGCTTAAAATTAACTTTTTGATCATCTGATTATGCTGTTAAAGGTTTAAGTCGACGCCAATGCGGAATACAAGGGCATACGGGTTTTCGTAAATATTTCTATATGCGTCGTAATAGTTGCTATAGTCCCAATATTGATTTGTGTGCAATGTCACGCCTATGGAAAAATTTATTCCCCATGATTCATTGACGGCATACCGGCATCCGGCCGCGGCTGAAAAGTATAGCCCAGTATCGTCGTCGAATTTGCCTCCTATTTGTAAATCGACAAATGGCGAAAAACGGGAGTCTAAGGGTAAATTTAATACCGGATTGGCAAATAATATGAAAGAAGTGCTTGTTTCGTAGTTTGATATATGATCCACTCCAATTCCGCCTCCAACATAAGCCCATTCGTTGAACTGGAAACCGTGGCTTGTATAAGCATTGATAAAAGTGGAGCCGTGGTGGACGAATTGAGGTCCGCCGCCGATGCAGACGTTTCCGCGGTAGCCGCGGTGCAGCCAGTCCTCGTCGTGAGAGTCGATATAGCCGTCGGA
>JAETOX010000071.1 GCA_021771575.1 Bacteroides sp.
GCAGCCTTTTTGCCCAGGAAATTATAAGGAATCATGCAAAACTGCATGCTGGCTCCACCACCTAAGAAAATAACCGAATAATTATCGGGGATATTTAAAACCTCTTTGAACAATGCTACAGTCTCATCATAAACAGCCTGAAAGTCTGCAGAACGGTGAGATACCTCCAATAAAGATTGTCCGCAGTTTCCTAACTCCATAATGGCTTTAGCAGTATTTTCCAGCGTCATATCCGGCAATTTGCAAGGCCCTGCATTAAAAATATGTTTTCTCATGTTATTTAATAATTTAAAGTTATAATTTGAATCTTTTTTTATCGGACAAATATGCGAAACTTATATCAAGAAATATCATTTTTTAAGGAAAATATTCGAGCTCCATGATTATTTGAAATAAATGTCAAAATCCCGGATTTGCTTTCCCCGATATTTCTTTTTCATTCTTAAAAGAAAGGAGTTTTCACCACTTTTGCCTTTAAAGCTTTATTCCGGACACGAATAAAAATTTCTGCATCCAGTTTATGGAATCCGCTTTTCACATATCCGGTACCGATAGATTTTCCGGTCAAAGGAGATACTGTTCCAGAACAAACCACACCGATTTCATTTCCTTGGGCATCTTCGATGGGATATCCCTGACGAGCAATTCCTCTATCCAGAATTTCAAAAGGTTTCAGGTAACGGGTCGGTTTATCTGCTTTTAATTTTTCATGATATTCCCGCATAATAAAATCATTTCCCGGAACGAACTTGGTGATCCAACCTAATCCAGCTTCGATAGGGGAATGATCGTCGTCGATTTCATGTCCGTATAAACAGAAACCAGCCTCAAGGCGCAAAGTATCCCGAGCTCCCAAACCTATCGGACGGATACCAAATTCTTCTCCAGCTTCAAAAACAGCATTCCACAATTTCTCCGCATCTTTATTGTAGGCATACACCTCACAACCACCGGAACCGGTATATCCTGTCGTAGAGAAAATCACTTTGTCGATACCAGCAAACGGAATTTCCTGAAAGGTGTAATACTCCATATCCACCACATTGGCATCGGTTAATTTCTGCATAGCTTTCAATGCCAAAGGTCCCTGAATAGCCAACTGGCAAATATTGTCAGAAGCATTCTCCAGTTCAACACCCGGTTTCATACCTAATTCCGCTCCATGTTTAACTACCCAATCCCAGTCTTTTTCGATATTGGCAGCATTCACAACCAACAAATATTTTTCAGGGCTGAAACGGTATACCAACAAGTCGTCTACAATCCCCCCCTTATCATTCAGGAAACAGCTATATTGTACTTTCCCATCCGTCAAGGCAGCAACATCATTAGAAGTCAATTTCTGTACCAACTCGAAAGCTTTAGGGCCTTTGATCCAGAATTCTCCCATGTGCGATACATCGAAAACGCCCAATTTTTCCCGTACGGTAAGATGTTCTTCTTTGATACCTGTAGGATATTCGATCGGCATATTGTAACCGGCAAACGGAGCCATACGCGCACCGAGTGCCTCATGTAAATGAGTAAAAGGAGTAGTCTTCATTTTTTAGATTATTTAAATTTGTTCGTCTTCCACTTTTTGCCAAGTGCACCTGCAATCTATCAGATTCTCAATTTTTTCACCCCACTGTAGCAATTGCAAACGTTAGCATTTTAAAACTTCACAAAGATATAATTTATATCTGTTACCACTTCTTCTTTTTTCCTTTTTTTCTCAACATGTTTTCCGATTTTCCGTAAAAAAATATTTGGTTATTTATACTTTTTGTCATACTTGCGACAAAAGATATAGCATATACCTAACATAATTGAAACATACATATACTTAGAATAGCTAACTTAAATTGAGATTAAGCATAAAAAAACAGAAAAAAAAATGATGATGAAATTAACTGAACTGCAAGGATGTGTTGTTACAGAATTTGCTGATTTAAAAAGATTTACTTTAGCAGTTACAGAAGATGTAAAAACAGAATTAAAACCTCTCCTTTCGAAAAAAGGTACCCGTATGATTTTCAATTTCGAAGGAATCGAATTTATCGACAGTAGTGGTATCGGCTGTATTATTTCCTTAGTAAAAACTGCCAAAAGCAATCAATCGGAAATTAAGTTATGCCATTTATCCAAAGAAGTCATGGATGTAATGGAACTTTTGCATTTACCTATGATCTTAGATATCGAAAAAAATATAGAAAGCTGTCTACAAAGCTTTTCTCAGGGGAAATAGCATCATTTCAGTTTTAAGCTTCTATACACAAAGAAGGATTTTTATCAAGGGTATTCTACATGAAGTCCCCTTAAAAGTTTTTTATCTAACTTTTAAGGGGACTTTAAAAAAGTAATCCATTGTATGCCTAAGGTATACAGAATTTAATATCCCAGAATTCGGGTTCTTCAAATGACCCATTTTATTTATTTCAGTTGTATTTCAGAATTGTTATTTCTCAAATAATTTTATAGTGTACTTATCCCTCAAACGGCTGTCCCAAAAAATTTCAGGCAGCTGTTTCTGTTTTTTACATTTTATAAACCATTTTACGTTCGAATTCGTTTGCATATAAAAATATAGACTTTGAGAACTATTTTCACCAAAAATGAAATATTTTCGTATTGTTAAACAAATAATATATGATTGATTTCAAACCGATCGGTTTAAACGACAAAAAACAGATCACTTCTTATCTCCTTCCTTCGGAGGAAAAAGATTGTGACCTCTCTTTCGCCAATTTATGCAGTTGGCAATTTATAACCGAATCCAGTTATGCCATAGTCGAAAAACAATTGGTAATCCGTTTCCGGCATTCGACAGGAGGGCATGAATATTTTATGCCCCAGGGAAAAGGCTGTCTGATTTCTGTGATCGACATACTGGTTAAACAGGCAGAAGCAGAGGACGAGCCTTTATATTTGCGTGGTTGTACTCCTGACCTTCAAAAAAAACTGGAACAATATTATCCCACACTTTTCGAATACCGGAGTGACCGAGATTTTTTCGATTATATTTATCTTCGTCAGAATCTCGCAGAACTAAAAGGAAAAAATTATCAACCCAAACGAAACCATGTCAATAAATTCCGTAAAGAATACTCCTATTCTTACCAGCCGCTCAGCCTAGAAAATATATCGGCTTGTTTGCAGTTCGAATCCGAATGGTGTATCAAACACGGATACATCGAAAACGAGAACATCCGTAATGAACGTCGTGCTCTTACTTATGCTCTGCATCATTTCGATGAACTCGGTTTAGTGGGCGCTGTCCTGTATGTAGAAGGCAAAATTGTAGCCTTTACTTTCGGAGCGCCGATTAATTACAATACCTTCGGTGTGCATTATGAGAAAGCCGATATTAGTATTGACGGAGCCTATAGCGCCATCAACCAAGAGTTTGCTTCGCGCTTACCGGAAAATTTCGTCTACCTCAATCGCGAAGAAGACCTGGGAATCACCGGATTACGCAAAGCAAAACTTTCTTATCATCCGATCAGTTTGTTAGAAAAAACACGTGCAATAAAAATTTCATGTCATGGATAAAGAGCAACAAGTAATGGAATTATGGCATCGCTGTTTTCAAGATACCGAAGAATTCATTCGTTTTTATTTCCAACATAAGTACAAGGACGAAGACTCTTTGGTGTATGAGGCAGAAGGTAAAGCTTTAGCTGCTTTACAAATGATTCCCTATCCCATGAGCTGGGCAGGAATCACCGTACCAACAGTATACATTTCCGGAGCTTGTACCCTTCCAGAAGCCCGGAACCGGGGCATCATGACTTTACTTTTGCAAGCCGCTTTCATCGAAATGTTTAAACGCCGGACTGCTTTTAGTACCTTGATCCCTGCTAATGACCACTTATTCGATTATTATGCCCGAATAGGTTATGTTCCTGTATTTGAATATTCCTCTCAATATTATTTTCCGGCACCGGAAGAAAAGATGAGTATAAATATCCGGACATCCGTTCCGGAAAGTTATCAGGAACAATGGGCGCAAGCGCTTTTCCCTTACTTCGATCACCACATGCAAAAACGGACTTGTTGCATTCAACATCCTTATGAAGATTTCCTTGCCATAATAGAGGAATTATATATGTCCGGTGGACGCGTGATCATCGCTTTCCGGAAAAATTCCGGTATTCCGGTTGGACTAGTTTTGGCATTACCGGAAAAAGAGGAAGTTGTTGTAAAAGAAATATTTTACGAATCTACTGAGGGGAAGGAAGCCCTTCTCGCTGCCATCAGGAAATACTTTCCCAACCTCCCTTTGCTTTGTAAGATCCCACCTCATCAGCTAAACACAGAACGGCTAGGGATGGCCCGAATCATCGACGTCCATCAGGTTCTGGAACACATGGCCCGTCTCCGACCGGAGATTTCCCTGTCTATCCACTTAAATGATATACAACTCGAAAATAATACAGGAATATATACTTTGTCCGGAGGTCAATGTTTGTTATCGACAAAAACATCTGTTGAGACCAATATCGAAACCGATATTGCAACACTGACAAAAGCTCTCCTAGGCTACCAGACAGAATTATTACCTTCGTCCTTAGCCCCCCTGTTCACCGAAAGCCGACCTTATATGAATCTTATGTTAGAATAAGTCTCTCAAACTAAAGGTTAAAGAAAATTGTAAGAGTGATCTCTTTTTCAGATACCCCCAACGGCCCTGGATAAGTTTCTACCAACCGGATGGCTTCGCGATCACAGGAAGGCGAAAGCGATTGCAGGATTTTTATTCTGGAGGGATGTCCGCGTCGGTTTAAGCGAACCACCAGGCTCACCTCTCCTTCTAGTTTTTTCAACTTGGCATCTTTAGGGTAACGCAGCGAATCGGCTACATAACAATTGAATTTTTCCTGCCACTCCGTATTTCCTCCCAACCGCTTCATTTTTTTGCGCAGTGCTGCTGCAGTCTTCGCATTATCCATTACTTTGATATGCTTTCGGGGTAATTCAGGCGTGGCAACGGTCCGGCAAGTGCCAGCCACCGCACCTGTCGTTTTTTTCTCTGTTCTCACGACACTATCCGGCAACACATTCTTCTCCTCCGACATTTTCGACAACCCTCCCGCTCTCTGCCAAATGATGGGCTCAGTTTTATCTGCTGCAACTTCCACTTTTCGTATCTCCTTTACAGCCATTTTTTGCTGTTGGGTCTCCCCAGTCTTTTCCTCAACTGCATGCCTCCCCGGTTTATCGTTTTCTAAAGCAGCCCCAACCGCTATTCCTTCCGATTTTGTTTGCACAGAATCGGCTATTACCGGTTCATTTCGGGTCCATTGCTGTGTTTCCAATGACTCCTGACGAGTAGTGAGCACCCAGGCGATCCCTCCCAATACTACCATCGACGCAGCAGCCATCCATCGCAACCGGAACAATCGTGCCCCAGAGACCTCCCGATGCAGAATGCGACGCTGCAAAGCATCGACTACTTTTTCATGATCTCCTTCCACTGAAGACAGGCCCTCCAACGCTTCATACAAAAATGGATCGGATAAAGCTACTTGTTCCAATCGATGGGCAACTTTCCCCTTCTTATCCCCCCGAAGGTAATTCCATAAGTCCTTGGGCCGAATCATAATTTTACCCCTTTCCGTTCAAGACACAAACGAAGATTCCGTTTACCATTCTGAATATAACTCTTGACCGATTTCAAAGAAAAGCCGGAATTTTCTCCGATTTCTTTATATGATTGTTCTTCTATAAAAAAATATCGTACACAAATCCGCTGTGTTTCAGGCAATTTTTCCATACAATTCTCCAAAGCCTTTCTCCATTCCTTCTGCTTATACTCATCGTCTTCTCTATAAGGATTAAAATCATCGCAAAATTCCATAAATTTATCATCTAATTCTAAGGTTACATTTCCAGAACGTAGCCTCAATTCCATTAAACAATGATTCCGGACACAGGTATATAGCCAGGATTTGAAAATATGGATATCATGATGAAGTACTTTCTGAAATAAGTCTTCCCAAATCTGCATCACAGCATCCTGAGCATCTGAAATATTTTTCAGATATTTCAAAGCAACTCCGTAAACCAAGGCCGTATAACGCTCGTATAACTCAACGAGATAGTCGGAGCGATGAGTTTCACGATAAAGACGTAAAAGTTCAGCATCCTGATATGTAGATAAAGACTCTCTCACCATAAATAAACGAATACGGAACAAAGATACAATCTTTTAATACAATATATCAATTCTAAAATTAAAGTTATGGAAAACGACTACAGAACAACAACCGTTTATCCGGAAGTTTCCTTAGGTAATTGGATTCTGACCCTAATCATCACTTTTATTCCTATCGTGAATATCATTATGTTATTTGTCTGGGGATTCAGCCACGGAACACCTCCCACAAAAGCCAATTGGGCAAAAGCCGCTTTAATCCTGATGGCTATCTGGATTATTCTTGGCCTGATTTTTGGAAGTTATATCACCAGCTGGTTCTACAGAGGTTATCCTGCCGGATATTAAAAGGACGAAACCACCAAAGAGGTCGAAACAATTACTTTGACCTCTTCTACTTATAAAAACAACATCAATATCAACTGGGCAAAAATCACCCGGATAAACATAGAAAGAGGATAAACCGTAGCATAGGAAACTGCGGGATTATCCCCTTCGACAGTTGCATTCACATAGTTCAAGGCCATGGGATTAGCCATGCTGCCGCAAAGCATGCCCGACAAGGAACCGAAATCAATTTTCATCAATTTCAATGCAACGAAAGCCACCAGCAAGACAGGAACACAGGTAATGGCAAATCCCAAAGCAACCCACAACAATCCTTCCGGCCGAAATACAGTTTCAAAAAAATGGGCTCCGGCATCTATGCCCAGACAAGCCAGATAAAGTGATAACCCTAATCCTCTCAACATCAGATTGGCACTTCTTGTGGTATAAGTAATCATGTGTAAACGTGGCCCGAAAGCTCCCATCAGGATACCCACTATGATCGGCCCACCTGCAATACCTAACTTTACCGGAAAGTTCACTCCAGGAACAGAAAAAGGAATCGCCCCCAGCCCCACTCCCAACACAATACCGATAAACACAGCGATCAGATTGGGTTCTTTAAGGCTGATCACCCGGTTGCCTAATACCTTCTCTACATTAGAAATGGCAGCAGCTTCTCCTACTACCGTCAATTTATCTCCCAACTGTAAAACCAGTTCAGGTGTAGCCAACAAGTCCACACCAGCCCGGTAAATGCGGGTAATATTTATCCCATAATGATTTCTCAGCCGAAGAGATCCTAATTTTTTCCCGTTGATTTCAGAACGGGTGATGACAATCCGCTGAGAAATAAGCTGACTATCAATAGCGTTCCAATCGATATCTTCCTTATTCCAATCAACCTTCTCCTGTTCTCCGAAAAGCATTTTCAATACATCGGCTTCCGTCCCAGTCGTGATCACCAGTAAACGGTCTCCTTCCTTCAACACAGTACCGGACTCCGGAATGCTTACTTTTCCATTCCGCCACATTCTCGAAATCACAAATTTATGAGCAGCTAAATGGGCCACTTCCCGCACTGTTTTCCCAAATATTCCCGGATTACATATTTGGTAGCCGGCAATATAAGTTTGTTTGCTCTTCCCTTCTGCCGATCTCTTTTGCCGTGTACGCACCGGAAACAATTTCCGGAGCAAAATCAACGCCAAGATAACGCCAATTACACCTAGCGGATAGGCGACCGCACAACCTAAAGCGGGATCAGCACCATCTATATGCATTTGTTTCAAAGTCTGCTGGGCAGCTCCCAGAGCTGGTGTGTTGGTTACAGCACCACTTAGGATTCCGACCATATCCGGCAGAGAAACTCCTGTCACCACATGGAAAAATAAGGTCATCACTGTCCCCAGCAAAATGACCGCTAAAGCCAACAAATTCAAAGTCATACCTCCTTTGCGCAGAGAACCGAAAAAACCCGGCCCTACTTGTAACCCCAAAGCATAAACGAAAATGATAAGACCGAAACTCTCAGCATAATTCAACATGGCAAGATCTACCGTCAAACCGAAATGCCCGGCCAGAATGCCTACAAAAAAAACAAAGGTCACCCCCAGTGAAACTCCGCAGATACTGATTTTTCCTAAAGCCAACCCCAAGGCAGAAATCAGAGAAAAAATAACTACTGCCTGAATCACACTATGTTCCAGAAATATACTATTTAACCATTCCATAACTTAACATGCTCGAACTGAAGGGACAAAAGTAAAATAAATTCAAAGAAAAGCAGAACAGGAAAAGGTTAAAAGAATCTATTATTCGCTTTCCTGTGAAAACGTTAACATATTAAATAAAATTGTAATTCTATATAAATCAATTTATATTGCAACTTTTTAGGCTATCTTTGCGTTCCATGGATGAAATAATCCTGAGTATGAACCAAAACAATATTGCATGAGATTAAAAAAACAAGTGCTAGCTGTAACAGTTATCGGTTTAGTAAGTTTCTATTCTTGTTCCCGTCATTCTACCATCCCCACCCAACTGTCCTACATGCCGGCACCTGTATTCACCATCCCAGACAGTCTTTTAACCACATCCCCTATCGAGTATGCCTATTATAAGGCCCAACCAGCTAAATTTCACGAACCGAATTTAGTCATCTGTGATTCTTTCTCCCGATTAGAGAAATCTATCATTGAAGTACCTGACGAGCAATTGTTTGCCCGGCGTCAGGAACTTATCCTCGATCTGGTCAACATTGACGAGAATAGTTTTGTATTTCCTCTACCCGGAGCACGGGTTCTCTCTTCATTTGGTCCCCGCAATGGCCGGAAACATACCGGCATGGATTTGAAAATCAACCGTCGCGATACGGTAGTTGCAGCCTTCGACGGCATTGTACGAATGGCTGGTTGGAGCCGTGGTTACGGTAATGTCGTTGTCGTCCGACATTATAACGGACTGGAAACCGTATACGCCCACAACTCCAAACATTTGGTCCGTTCCGGCGACCAGGTAAAAGCCGGTAGCCCCCTTTCTATCACAGGAGAAACAGGACGGGCCACAACCGACCATGTACATTTTGAAATCCGCGTCAATGGCAAACCTATCGACCCTCGCCTGGTCATTGACTTTAACAGCCAATCTCTCTTTCAAAAACGGTTAGTGTTTTCTCCGGACAAAAAAGGGGAAATACGAGTAGAAACGGTATAATTTTCTATAAAAAAGCTATTTACAAATGATCTTTTTGCATTTCAGCCGCCTCTTGCTTTTTATATGCAAGAAATTGTTTATATATCGTCTTTTGAAAATCCGTCATTTCTTTGACAAGAACCATATGTTGTTCTGAGATCAACCTAAAAATTTCATATAATTTCTGCTGGAAGAGATAATAATTCTCCGAAGTAAAC
This sequence comes from Bacteroides sp., assembly GCA_021771575.1. GTDB lineage: Bacteria > Bacteroidota > Bacteroidia > Bacteroidales > Marinifilaceae > Odoribacter. The sequence goes on from JAETOX010000071.1 coordinate 9,376, forward strand.
TTTGAAATCTTCAAAATGCACCCCTTCTGTTCTACATATTCCCTGATAAAAGGACAGCGTTGCATTACCTCCGGAAAGACAGCACACAAATCCTTCATAAATTTTCTATGACATATTTCCAGATCAGATAACTCCCTGTTCATATCGGTCATATCCTCATCGCTCACCTTCTTACTGAACTGTTCAAGATCAGCATATTTCTCCCATTCTTGAATAAACTGTTCATATTGTCCCACATAACTCTGATATTTTATTATATCATTAAACAAATCTAAATAGACGGAAGATTGATCTTTCGGAAGATGTTTGGCCAGATGATAATTAAACAAAAATGCTTCCTTATCTTTATTCAAGATTTTCTCTTGCTTTTGTTGGAGCATATTTTCCTGTTGTTCCACTAATACTTCTGCCTGATCAGCCATATATTTTTGTCCATTCAATTCAACATAAGGAGTTTTTATTTTCCTATCCTTTATAAGCTGTAAAACAGTTATATTATCCTGGACGATTTGTATACTTTCAAATTCAGAATACACGGTCGGCGCATAAATTTCCTTGAATTTTTCACTAGTCAAGGGTAAGTCTGTTTCAATCGTTATCAAATGCTGGGTATCTATATTACATAACCAGCGGCCTTCATAGAAATCCCTGAAAATAGGTGAAATACAGAAAGCTTCATTTTTTTTATTTACCCACTTCTGAAACTGTTCATCATTAAAAACTTCAAATTCCTTAAATTGCCCCAAACGCACAACATAAAAAGCCTGAGTACACATTTCTTGTAATGCCACAGGTGAAGGCAGAAGCTCCCACGCTAACTTCGTACAAATGACGGATCTGGTATTTTCTATCCGATTAATATACTTTTCCCGTGTTTTTAATGACGGATGTGAGTTCCACTGATCTTCAAAAATAACTCTACTTTTGAAAGTACCCCCAAAGATATCCTCATCTACGATAACAGGCAAGCCATCTTGCAACGGCAAACGATTCAGCAAAGCCAGACGATGCATGTAATAGCGATGTGTAGTAAAAAGATTCCGTACTATTTTCTGTTCCTTGGATAAAATATCCAGGGAAGATAACATTTTTTCGAAAGCAACACTTCCAAAATCAATTCGTCGCAATGCAGAAATATACACCTGCTTCCCACAGATACGAGCCCCCACCTCATCTGCCTGCAATTCCATTTCACGACTCAATTCAAGGTGTTGAATATTTATAATTTGATAGACTTGTCTGAAAAGATAGCGCATACCTTCCACAATAAGCCCAGCAATGGAAACGAAAAGAGAAACAAAGCCCGGCACATTTTGCCATTGTTTTAATGCCCGATCCCAACCACAATAATTGTATGCTAGTGTATAGATAATCTGATTTATACGATTAACATAAAATCCGATTTTCATACCTTTTTGTGAAAAGTGTCCGAATTCGTGAGCGAGAATTGACTTGAATTCTGCCTCTGTCAGGCAATTCAACAGACCTGTACCTATTTGCAAATTCTTTCTTCCCCAAAACAATAAATTAAATAATCCCGGGGCATAAAATACAGCAGCATTGACCTGAGGATGCAAATATATTTTCCTCGGAAATTTGACGTCCACCTCTTTTGCAGTTTCTCTGATAAACTGAAACAAATCCGGAAAGTCCTTTTCACGGATTTCAATTTGTTCTGGATCCTCAGCAGAAAAAGTAGTATAAAAGCTTTGGAATAGAAAACAAAACAAAAGGCTACCAGCAATCATGATTCCTAAACCTCCCAATATAAAAAAAACATTTAATTTTAAACTCATCACAAAAATAGCCAACCAGAACGCCCCAACCAAAGAAGCCAGGATGAATGCAATACACACAATATAGAGAATAAGGAACAAACTAATGCTTAATATAGTTCTATATCTCCCTTTCTTAACAGTTACTGATGTGGAAACAGAAGGTGTCATAGGCTAAAATTAAAAATTCTTAAATATAAGGAATTTTACTATTTTTTACAGAAATAAGAAAAAAAATTTCTCAGCACCCATGAAAATAATATAAACCTATGATTCAATTCTGGGATTTTTTTGATTATCAGGCAGTTCAAAATAGGCGCAACCTCATTACTAAAATGAAAATCTACTTTACGGTTGTTATTTTTCCAAAAGCCGATCAATCTTTTCCTTAGTCGATGAACTGTGAGGTCGGATATGAGAACCATAATCTACGATAGTCCCCTGTTGATCAATTAGCAGATAAAACAGCGACCAAGTAACTTGAAAGTTTTTCATAATCTGACGCAAATCTTCTACAGACCAAAAATAAGTTTGTCCATCCAACTGTAATTTATCGGCTACTTTACGAGTCCAATCACCGTCTATGGCAATCGAAACAAACTCTACATCTTTTCCTTTATGCATCCTTACCAATTCATTCAGAGGTTCCAATTCAGCCACAGCAGCCCCACAGCCACTCCAAAAATTGATCAGTATAACTTTACCGGCATTCTGTTCCACCACCTTTTGCAATTTTCTCATCCCTTCTACTGCCAGGGAAGTCATTCCCCCCTCCCGGTTTTCCCCATATAACAAAGCATCGGACAAAGGTTGGGGATTCACCAGGTAATTCTTTTTATTCCGGTATTTCTGTAACAAAGGTTCCCGTAAAAAAGGAAAAGTGATCTTCCGATCGAAATATTCCCGAGAGTTCTCAAAACTAATCACTTGATTACAAGACAAATCATGGTCCAATGCACCAGCGATCATAAACTGGGCTAATACTTCGCTGAAAGTACTTTCTTCTAATGCCTGCACACCAGATAATGTTATCGAAGCGTATCGCTCCAGGGAATCGGGATAGGGAAACACGGAAGCCAACCGGAACAACTGGGAATGAATAACATCTGCTGTAAACAATTGTTCAACCTTTGGCAGAACATCACTCCAAGTTTCCAGCAAGGAATCACATACCGGAAAAGGAATACTAAAAATGTACTGCAATAACTGAGTATAATACTCGGCATCTAATCCCTTGAGTATCCATTTCTCCAAATCCGGTTCGGGCACATATTTTTGTTTGAATGCAACATATCGATTTTTACAATTTTCCCATTCTTCTGTTCTCTGCTTTCGATAATCGTCCGGTGGCAACAATAGAGCCGCGGTTCCCGCATTCTGTCTCAAATAATAACCGCCACCATCCATATAAGCGTAAAGAAGCTGGTTTAATTCTCCGGCAGATCCCGAAAATTTTACCCAATCCAATTGTCGAAAGTCCATCTCAATATGCAAACTATCTCCAGGACGAATTAACAAATAAGGAATAAAGGTCTCAATGGCGATATCACGTAAAACCAATGGTTGAAAACGAAAAGTGAAAGTATGATCATCCTTGATCACACATTCTTCGACCGTTTCCGACTGGTCAAAAAAAGGAATAATGATTTTCAACGATCGCTGTTGGGGATATATCTCCCGATTTTTGATGTGTCCAGTAATCACAGCATACGCCAATGAGTCTTCTTTCAGTTTTTTTTTCTTCCCGACAACAACAAAGTATACAGCCGATCAAAAACACATATCCTCCAATTAACCATTTTTTCATATCACTTTTATTTTTGGGCATTTATGGAATCTTTATTCTATCATTATTCTTTATTTATCTCGTATTCTTCAATTTTACGATAAAACGTAATCAAACTGACGTGCATCAGACGGCTGTCTCGATTTTATTTCCAGCTGTGTACTGTAAGACTTTCCGGATATGTAATTTTTCCATTTTAACCAGATCGAACTCCGAAAATACTTTTTTCTCCATCTTCAGCAACTGCTATTTGCTGAATTTCAAAAGGAAGGTCTGTGATGCTCAAACGGCCACTATCGGAAATGATGATACTCCGTTCGATCACATTTCTCAATTCACAGATATCTCCCTTCCAGGAATACCTTTTTAGAGCTTGCATATACTCAAGCGTAATTTCTTCTATTCGTTTTCCTAACTCTAATCCGAACATCTTTACAAAAGCACGGACATATCCTTCCAGACCACAGAGCCGCTCACACAAAGGTGGCAACTCTATCCGGAAAACCAATAATACAAGCCAGTAAACTTCTTAATTGATTTTCATAATCAATATTTTACTCATCCTGAAAACTTTTACTACAACAAAGATACAAAAAACATCTTACCTTTGTGATAAGATTCGAAATATGGAGACATTAGCAGAATTAGGTTATTGGGGCCTCTTTATCGGCTCGTTCTTAGCTTCCACCATCTTACCCATGAGTGCAGATGTATTGTTAATAGGCGCTTTGGCGATTGACGGAAATGTATGGTTATGCGTGGCGATAGCGACTGTGGGTAATTGGTTGGGAGGACTCACTTCATATGGAATCGGCTGGCTAGGGAAGTGGGAATGGATTGAAAAGTGGCTGAAAGTAAAAAAAGAAAAACTACTTCGTCAAAAAAAGAACATCGATCGCTATGGGGTCTGGCTTGCTCTTTTCACCTGGCTTCCCCTAGTGGGAGATTTGTTTGCTATCGCACTAGGATTTTATCGGATACGTCCTTATACTTCCACTGTCTATATGCTCATTGGACGTCTGGCTCGCTTTCTGTTATGGACCTTTCTATACTTTCGGTACGCCGAGCATTTCACTCAATTTATCTCTTCGTTCTGACTGATAACTTTCCTCCCTCAATCCCGTACACCCGACAATAGAAATGACAACATCACAACACTAAACACACCTTAAACTTTGTGAATCTGTAATTTATGACTTTATAACTCTAATCAAGACTATGGATGACAGTTTGATCATACTAACAGCCGCCCAAACCTGGGCAAATTACGGTTACCTAGGATTATTCGCCGGTTCTTTTTTATCAGCCTTGTTCATTCCACTGGGTGCAGATGTACTCTTTGTCGCCTTGCTTGCACATGGTTTCAATCCTTGGTTGTGCTTGCTAATTGCAACGAATGGCAGTTGGTTGGGCGGATTAATGATCTATGCAATCGGATATGCCGGAAATGCGCAACGTATCAGAAAATTATTCCGCATAAAAGAAACCCAGCTGATCAAACAAAAAGCCAAAATCGAAAAATACGGAAGTCTGCTAGCCTTATTCGTATGGATTCCTATAATCGGAGATATTTCGAACGTCGCTTTAGGTTTCTATCGTACCAACAAAACTAAAACCTTTATACTAATGTTTTTGGGACGGATGTGCCGTTTTTTGTTATGGACTATCCTCTATCTGATCTACGCCAACCGATTCGTCAAATTTATTGATAAATTTTAAATACCCAATCTTCCGCTTTTATAAACTA
>JAETOX010000072.1 GCA_021771575.1 Bacteroides sp.
AGTCGTAGGAAGGCAGAGCAGTAGAAGCCCCAGCAAAATACTCCCGACGCCACTCATCGGAGCAAAACTCCGGCTCCTCTCTTCCCGGTATTTCGATGAAAGCACAAAGGCAATGATGCCGGTGATCAAAAAGATCACACCGATAAACATGATGATATACCTCAAAGCGGTACCCGGCCATATCACTAAAACCAATCCCAGAATAATAGCGAGAACGGACCGGAAAAGACTTCCTTTAAAATTCGTTGATGTATAAACTATCTGCATAACCTGTCAACTAAATTCGACGTAATTTGATTTAACGAAGGTAAGCATTTTTTTGTTATCCTAAAAATCAGCGGGTCAATTTTTAGCCTTTACTTTTCAGCTTTTGTCTTTTATATGCTACCTTTGCACATTCAAAAAAATAATTATGGGATTTAAAGAAGAAATTGCACGACGCCGAACTTTTGGTATCATTAGCCATCCGGATGCCGGAAAGACCACTTTAACCGAAAAACTCTTACTTTTCGGAGGAGCGATCCATGTAGCAGGAGCTGTAAAATCGAATAAGATTAAGAAAACCGCCACTTCCGATTTTATGGAAATCGAACGACAACGCGGGATTTCGGTTGCGACTTCGGTGATGGGCTTCGAATACAAAGACGTCAAAATCAATATTCTGGACACTCCCGGCCACCAGGATTTCGCCGAAGATACCTTCCGTACGCTGACCGCTTGCGACAGTGTGATTATTGTTATCGACGCAGCGAAAGGAGTGGAAACCCAAACACGGAAGCTGATGCAGGTATGCCGTATGCGGAAAACCCCGGTTATCGTGTTTATCAATAAACTCGACCGTCCAGCCAATGACCCGTTCGATGTGCTCGACGATGTGGAAAAAGAATTGCAAATCAAAGTAAATCCACTAAGCTGGCCCATTGGCAGCGGCGATACTTTTCAGGGAATTTATAACTTACATCGGCAAAATCTTTGCCTTTATACCCCTAGTATTCAAAAAATTCCAGATGGCATCGAACTTACCGATACGGATTCGGCCGAGTTGGACCACCATATCGGCGAACGGGCGGCTGCTAAATTACGGGAAGATCTGGAATTGGTCCGGGAAGTTTATCCAAGCCTGAATCGCCAGGAATACCTGGAGGCCCAGGTAGCACCAGTCTTTTTCGGTTCGGCACTCAATAATTTCGGTATCCGGGAACTACTGGATTGTTTTATCGAAATTGCACCTTCTCCCCTGCCCCGGGATACAGAAGAGCGGACAATCTCACCCGACGAAGATAAGTTTACAGGTTTTATTTTTAAAATCCATGCCAACATGGACCCGAATCACCGGGACCGGATTGCATTCGTCAAAATATGTTCGGGTATCTTCAAAAGAAATACCAATTATCTGCATGTCCGGAACGGGAAGCAGTTGAAATTTTCTACACCGACCGCCTTCATGGCCTCGAAAAAATCGGTCATCGACGAGGCTTATCCTGGAGATATTATCGGTTTGCACGATACGGGCACGTTCAAGATCGGGGATACCCTTACCGAAGGTGAAAAGCTTCATTTCAAAGGTATACCCAGTTTTTCACCGGAACTGTTCAAATATATTGAAAATGCCGACCCGATGAAATCCAAACAATTGGCTAAAGGCATTGACCAATTGATGGACGAAGGAGTCGCTCAGTTGTTTGTCAACCAATTCAATAATCGGAAGATTATTGGCACGGTTGGAGCCTTACAGTTCGAAGTGATCGAGTACCGTTTGTTACACGAATATGGAGCAGCTTGCCGCTGGGAACCCATTAACCTTTACAAGGCATGCTGGATAGAAGCACTGGACGCGGCCGAATTGGAAGATTTTAAAAAGCACAAATCGCAATATATGGCTAAAGATAAAGAAGGCCGAGACGTTTTCCTGGCCGATTCGCAATATATGCTCCAAATGGCTCAGGAAAACTATAAAAAACTGATCTTCCACTTTACTTCGGAATTCTAAATAATTTGATTATGATTGAAAACGGAAAAACTTTTACTCAGGAAATAACAGTAGCCTCTCAGGATACGGCCGAGGCCTACGGGTCGGGAAAATTACCGGTATTTGCCACACCGGCCTTAGTCGCCCTGATGGAAAATACCGCTGTCCGCTGTCTGGAGGGCATGCTCGAAAACGGAACCGACACAGTTGGAATTGCAATTGATGTTCAGCATACGAAAGCGACGGCTGTAGGCCAAAAGGTCACTTGTAAAGCTACCGTTACCGAAGTAGACAATCGTCGTATCGGCTTCGAAATAGAAGCCTGGGACGAAAAGGGTCCGATCGGCCATGCCCGGCATGATCGCTTTGTCATTTACCCTGAAAAATTTATGAGTAAACTTTAATTATTCTGAAATTGTCAACAACCTTTGAGTATCCCGACTGGTCCAGGAAAATCGTGTTGATAGCCGAAGATTACGATGACAATTACGCGGTATTGTCAGCCTTATTGAAAAAAACGGCCGTGCAACTTCTCCGTGCACATGACGGAAAAGAGGCCATCCGTATGGTAGCAGAACAGCCGGATATTGATGTGATATTGATGGATATCAGTATGCCATACCTCAACGGCATCGAAGCCTTACGATATATAAAGCAACAATTTCCGGATAAAATCGTAATAGCACAAACGGCCCATGGACTCACCCAACGAATTACGGAAGAAAAATTCGATGATTTTTTATTAAAGCCCATCAACCGTAAATATTTGATCAATATTTTAAGTAAATATTTATCGTAAGATGCAATTTAAACTCACTTCGGAATTCAGCCCGACAGGCGATCAGCCCGAAGCCATCGAACAGCTTACACAGGGGTTGCTCAGCGAACGTCCTTCCCAAGTGTTGTTAGGCGTGACTGGATCGGGAAAAACGTTTACAGTTGCCAATGTCATCAATCGGATCAACCGCCCCACCCTGATCCTCAGTCACAATAAAACACTGGCCGCCCAATTGTACGGGGAATTCAAGTCTTTTTTTCCCGAAAATGCGGTTGAGTATTTTGTCTCATATTACGACTATTATCAACCTGAAGCTTATCTTCCCACAACAGACACTTATATCGAAAAGGACCTGGCAATCAATGACGAGATCGATAAACTACGTTTGCGTACCACAGCTTCGTTGTTATCGGGCCGCCAAGACGTTATCGTGGTTTCGTCAGTGTCCTGCCTTTACGGTATGGCTGATCCCCGGGCTTTCGGTTCCAATGTGATTCATTTAAAACGAGGACTAAAAATCGGCCGGAACGATTTGCTCCGAAAATTGGTAGACGCTCTCTATGCTAACAATGAAATTGAATTTAAACGAGGGTGTTTCCGGGCGAAAGGAGAAACGGTAGATATTTTTCCGGCAATCGAAACTTATGACGGAATGGCCTACCGGATCGAATTCTGGGATGATGTCATCGACCGTATCTCCAGTTTTAATCCGGTATCGGGACAGCATCTGGGCGTACAGGAGGAACTGGACATCTACCCGGCCAACCTGTTTGTTACGGACAAAACAACCATTGCTCATGCACTGGTAGAGATTGCGCAGGATTTACAAGACCAACTGGCTTATCTCAAAGAAATAGGTAAATTTATCGAAGCACAACGTTTGGAAGAACGGGTAAAATATGATATGGAAATGATCCGGGAATTAGGTTATTGTCCCGGTATCGAAAATTATTCCCGCTATTTCGACGGTCGTAAAGCGGGAGTCCGTCCCTTTTGTTTGTTGGATTATTTTCCAGAGGATTTCCTGATGGTCATCGACGAATCCCACGTAACTCTGCCTCAGATCCGGGCCATGTACGGAGGTGACCATGCCCGCAAACAAAGCCTGGTGGAGTACGGTTTCCGATTGCCGGCAGCTTTTGATAACCGGCCGTTGACTTTCGACGAATTTGAAGCCAAAACGGGACAGACCATCTATATCAGTGCCACTCCGGCCGATTACGAGTTAACGAAAAGCGAGGGAATCATCGTTGAGCAGATTATTCGTCCAACAGGAATACCTGATCCCCAAATCGAAATCGTGCCCACCCTCAATCAAATCGACCATCTGGTTAATGAAATCCAGAAGCGTATCGCTTTACAGGAACGTACGCTCGTGACTACCCTGACTAAAAAGATGGCGGAAGAACTGAGTAAATACCTGGACCGGATCGGTATCAAATGTCAATATATTCACTCAGATGTGGATACCATCGAACGGGTAAAAATTCTCGAAAACCTGCGCAAAGGGATAACCGATGTATTGATCGGAGTGAATTTACTCCGGGAAGGACTGGATTTACCGGAAGTATCTTTGGTAGCCATTCTGGATGCCGATAAAGAAGGTTTCTTACGTTCAACCCGTTCCCTGACGCAGACGGCAGGCCGGGCAGCCCGAAATGTAGACGGGAAAGTCATCATGTATGCCGACCACATTACCCGCTCCATGCAGGAAACGATTGATGAAACCAATTATCGCCGCGAAAAACAACTAAAATACAACGAAGATCATCACATCACCCCCAAACAAATCCACAAATCTACGGATGCAGCGCTCACCCAGGATACAGCCAAAGCCTATATTGAAGAAGAGCATATCAATCTGGCAGCCGATCCCGTTACAGCTTATATGAGCAAACCGGAAATCGAAAAAATGATCGAAAAAACGAAAGCCGCCATGCAAAAAGCGGCTAAAGAACTCGATTTCATGGAAGCTGCGCGGCTCCGGGATGAGATGTTCAGGCTGGAAAAGGCGTTGAAGAAATAAAGTGTAGTTACAACGGGAATTGAGTACATAACGTACCGACAAATGAAAGCACTCTATTGTCGATCATGGGACTCTCTTGATTTAATTATCGTTCCTCTTCTTTTTTCTGACCGGTAGTTTGGGAAAGAGTTTCCTGAAACGCACCAGATAGACAGTAATATTCCCTCCGGCAATAATGAAAGTCACAGCCAGAATAATCATCAGGATGCCGAGAGATAACCTCGGCGTCAAAGATTCTCCGAAAACAGTGACCCCAAAGGCTACGGCTGTCACCGGCTCCAAAGCCCCCAGAATGGCGGTCGGGGTCGAACCGATATACTGGATTGCTTGGGTGGTACACAGGAACGATACGGCAGTCGGAAAGACAGCCAGTGCCAGTAGATTGCCCCATAGATACCATTTATCGGGTACATACAAACTGCTCCCGAAATCCACGCGCACCAGAAACAGACTCAAACCGAAAAGCAATACATAAAAGGTTAGTTTTAGTGTAGCTACATTTTTCAGTGTCGACTGATTTACCCTGACGATATAAATGGCATAGGCCAGAGAAGAAATCATGACTAAAGTGATGCCGAGCACACTAAGGGTTGCACCGTTGCCACCCTTGTAAAGCAGTCCGATTCCCGTCAAAGCCAATAAAATGCAGCAGATTGTTTGTCCGGTCAATTTTTCTTTGTAAACCAACGCCATAATCAAAGCGACCATAATGGGATAGACGAATAACAAGGTGGAAGCGATACCGGCTTCCATATAATTATAACTCTGAAACAGCGTAAGTGAAGAAAGAGCCACCAACAATCCCATCCCGATCAACGGAAGTACTTCTTTTCGTTGGAGCCGGAAACTTCTCCCTCTTGCTTTCAGCATAATCCCCAAAAGCGGAATCGCGAACAAGTATCTGAAAAAAAGAACCGAATCCGGATCCATGCCCACCTTATATAAAGGAAGAGCGAACAAGGGATTCATTCCATAAGTAGCAGCAGCAATAGCCCCCAAAATATAGCCTTTAGCTTTAGCGTTCATGATGCTCGGTATTTTGGCCGCCAAAAGTAATCATTTCCCGGGAATATCGGAACGCTTAACAACCTATCCTTCTAAAAATCGTTTATCCCCCGACAGCTAATATCATTTCTATCCAAGAATGGCTAAAGACCGGGGCAAATCGTTTTCAAAATGAACGTCGAACTTAAATTGCCCGATACCGATCAAAGGTTGGGTCTTTCCATGACTATGTTTACCCGATATGGATGCCTTTCTCCTATAAGTAGGTTTCCCGGAAGATTCGCTAAGGATTCGCTGGCTTCGCTCCGTTCCCATAGCGTTATGCAAGCGTGGCAGATGTATCGTCAGCCGCTTTTGAACCGCTTCGGCATCGCTATTGAAACGGCGCAGATGTAGCGAATCCCCAGCGCAACCCCAGCGAATCTTCAGATTTTCCTCTTAGAAAAATCTTATAAAAATAAAAAATCAGTCACTTACGCAAGTGACTGATTTTGAAGAGCGATAAACGGGACTCGAACCCGCGACCTTCGGCTTGGGAAGCCAACGCTCTACCAACTGAGCTATTATCGCATACTATCTGATGAACACGGTGCAAATGTAGAAAATAAATTTTATTGATGCAATAAGAATATCAGAAAAATCAAAAGGAAATGCAAGGTAAAGGAGAATAAGTTTTTTAATTTTGGGTAGCTAAAAATACAGACATGGAAATCGATCAGTTTAAGCAACTCCGGGAAGAATTGCACCGTTACCCGGAACTTTCCGGTAATGAGTCGGAGACTTCTAAGCGTCTCAGAAAATTTTTTCATAAAATCCCTTCAGCCACCCTTCATACTGATATCGGTGGATATGGATTCATAGCAGACTTCCGCTTTCCGCAAGCAGGCCCGACTTTGCTTTTCAGGGCAGATATCGATGCAGTAGCCGTACAGGAAACTCTTCCTCTTCCTTATTGTTCGTGTCATGCCGGGGTCTCCCACAAATGCGGACACGACGGTCATGCCGCTATTTTAGCAGCATTTGCCGATTTGCTTCACCGCTCCCCTTTCTCACAGGGACGCATTCTGCTGCTCTTTCAACCTGCAGAAGAAACGGGGCAAGGAGCGCGGGAAGTGCTGGATCACCCTTTTTTCAAAGAAAACACGATCGACGCAGCTTTCGCCTTACACAACCTTCCCGGTTTTCCTCGTTCAGCTGTCGTTTGCCGGGCTGGCAGTTTTACTTGCTCGGTGATCAGTTGTACCATTCAAATTCAGGGAAAAACCGCTCATGCTGCCGAACCGGAAAAAGCCATCGCTCCGACAAACGTTTTACTGAATATCTGGCAAACTGCCGATAGCTGGAATCACAATGTACTCACCTCTTCTGATTATTTCCGTACAACTTTAGTGGAATTACATATCGGCGAGAAGGCATTCGGGGTTGCAGCCGGTAGCGGATATATTCGATTGACTTTCCGCGCAGCGACGGAAGCGAATCTTCAACAACATGTCCGGCGCCTGGAACAAATCACGCAGGAACTCATTCAACCGATACCGGGACTGACATATACCATCGAATGGGTGGAAGCCTTTGCAGCCAACGAAAACAATCCCGGAGCAGTAGAGATCATTCGTCAGGCAGCCCGAAAGCATCATTTCACCTACCTCGAAACCGATCATCCCTTTGCCTGGGGAGAAGATTTTGGATTGTTCACCCAACATTTTCCGGGAGCAATGTTCGGTCTGGGGGCAGGAACAGCAATGGCAGCACTTCATACCCCGGGATATGATTTCCCCGACGAAGTGATCGAAAGCGGAGCCCAGATGTTTTATGAAATTGCCCACCAAATTTTATGTGGAGGCATGTCCATCCAACATTTTGTCTTGTGACATGACTTCCACCTATTCCGGCAGACCTCTCCAGCTCTTCCCAAATCCGTAAAAAAATCCTGAAAAATATCGTTGGTATGGAAAGAAGAATTACCCCCAACAAGGCTATTACGGTAAATTCACTTTTTCCGTCTCAGCTCAAAATTCTTACCCAAATAGACCCTACGCACTTCCGGATCGGCAGCAAGATGTTCTGCAGTACCTGCCTGAAGGATTTTCCCGTCATACAACAAATAGGCCCGATCGGTGATTGAAAGCGTTTCCTGTACATTATGGTCGGTGATCAGGATTCCAATATTTTTATCTTTCAGTTTTTGCACAATATTCTGAATATCTTCTACAGCAATAGGGTCTACCCCGGCAAAGGGTTCATCCAGCAAAATAAATTTCGGCCGGATAGCAAGCGCACGGGCTATTTCAGTCCGCCGGCGTTCTCCTCCGGACAATTGTATACCCAAGCTTTTGCGGATATGCTGTAATCCAAATTCGTCCAGCATCTCTTCCAAACGGTCCTTTTGTTCTTCTTTGGACATCCGGGTCATCTCTAAAACAGCCCGGATATTATCTTCTACACTCAACCGGCGAAAAACAGAAGCTTCCTGGGCCAGATATCCCACCCCATATTGAGCCCGTTTGTATACAGGTTCTTTGGTGATTTCCTGATCATCCAGAAAAATCCGTCCCCCATTGGGCGTGATTAATCCCACAATCATGTAAAAGGAAGTGGTTTTTCCTGCACCGTTCGGTCCCAGCAATCCAACGATTTCTCCTTGTTCCACTTGTACCGACACATCTTTTACTACGGTACGGCTTTTGTATTTTTTCACCAGATGTTCTGCTCGTAAAATCATAATCCCTGTTTTATCCTACAAATATACGTGATATAATTTTTCTATAGCTATTGCCAAACTTAAAAATCAAGATAAACGGAAAAATTGATAGCAAAATTCTGAATATTCTGTCCAGGCTTACTCTTCCGGTGAGTCAACCGCCAGATGGCATCCACCCGTAATAAACGGAAAATATTTTCCACCCCGACTCCGGTTTCGAAATAAGGTTTAGAGACGGAAGACATCCCTTCGGGAAAACGCAGCACCGCATCTGTCTGAGCCAGACTACCGTTGTTCTTATCCGACAATGTACCGATCAAGCCTTTGAAAATAAACACTTCCCGCCACTTTAATCTTTTCATCAACGGAATTTTGCCCAGGAAAAATCCTTTGAAATGATGTTCATAAAAAAAAGAAAACCATAAATCGGAGGCAAATTCGTAATAATTCATACATGAAAAAGCATACTGATCATAAAAATAGGTCGCATTTCCTTCGTGCAATTTCAGCAAGGGGTAAGGAACTTTACCGAATATTTTTCCCCCGGTCAGTACCATGTACGACTTTCCTATAGGAGCGATCGGAAAATCATAATTCACCGATCCCACAATCCGGTAAAACTCATAATCGTTTTTAAACAGTCCCTTGATCCCCATCGACAGGTCTATTCCCACTATAGGATAATCCGACCCCATCGAATATTTATCAAATGTCTTGCGAAGAACGATCTCGTTTTTAGACAAGCGGGTATTGAGACGCAAAATCGTGGATTGAATAGCAGGCATGATCCCGCCGTCGGGCTTTATAAAAGGCACAAACGAATTAGAGAAGATATCCCGGACCTGGATGCCCAGGGTATTGGTAACCCCTTGCCGCCATTCATGTTCAAAATTGACATCCAATTGGTTGACCATACTCAAACGATCGTTATCCCCCCGCGAAAAGATAGAGCTCAGGATGTTCCCTTCCGTAAAAGCATTAATACCCGCCCCTAATTGAACTACATCATGCTTGAAGGACATCGTCAGCCGGGAAGTCGGTAACTCTCTGAAAACATAATCGAACCCACCAGCACCCTTCCATCTTTGATCTTTCGTACCGTAAGCTCCATAGCCGAATAAACGGATTTTCCGGCTGAAATCGGTGGTTGTACGGGCTCCAATCTGAAAACGACATCCTTCCTGTTCATTAAAACTCAACAATTTATAATAGGGCCCGAGTTCTACATATTTCGTATCATAATATCCCCCGAAGATCATATTGACGATATCGTAAATCGTACGATATAAAGGAACATTTTTAATGGAATCCACCATACCATAAATTTGTTTTTCTTTTTCACTGAGCGCGTATGGCCTTACTGTATCCCAGTAATGTTCATCGTTCTTCAATACATCACTATGGATGATGACGTTATTATCCATTTTCAATACTTCCCCGGGAATTTCCGGATGCAAGCGGACATTGGAATAATCTACCTGCCGATGTCCCAGAAAAGAAAGCACTTTCGCCGAGTCGGACATCACAAGCGAGAAATCGGCAAATACCTTATCTTGCTTTGGAAACCAGACCGAATCGTCCAGCATCTGATTTTCGTTATCGATCACCAAATGCCGGATCCAGTTGACATTCAATCCCTTTACCATTTTAACATGAGCCGATTGTAAGGCCCAACTGGCAGAGTCGATGTTTATTTCCCCGTCCAAAACAGGGGTAGAAAACGATTTGGGATGAAAACGGATTTTATACGTTTTCCGTCCATCGATCTGCAAACTATCCACCAAAAAATATTTGTAAAAAAGTAATCCATGATCCGATAACGGGCTGGCGAACCGTACTTCAAAAATGTCGATATAATTATCGTAGAGATTAATGTTCACATGTAAATGGCCGGTAAACTGAGCCAACGTATAATCCTCTTCAATACCGGAAATCCGGCTTGCTTTCACAATTTCCCTGGACAAAGCGGGCGATTTACGGAAATAATAATCGGCCGAAGCTTCCGAAATCATGACAGGTAAATAAGCCTTTCCGGTGACTACCGAAGTATCCATGTGGTGAAAGACAAAGCCGAAATTCTTCTGCAATTTTTTATTCTTGAAGCCTGGTTTGATGTTGGTCAAATCGAGCTCCATCTTGGTGTATGTCTGACAATAATAGGCAGCAAGATGACTGGGGCTGTTTTTCGGTTTATTTTCACTGACATGGCGTAAAATCGCGTGAGCCGGATTCTCCCCCGGAGTGACTTTCACTTCATCCAGATCGAAAGTCTGAGGCTCCAACTGAAAATTCACTGTATTGAAAGCTCCCGGCTTGATTTTCACCGTCTGAGAAAGATATCCGACAAAAGAAGCCTGTATTTCACTTACTTCTTCCCGGGTTTCTAAGGTATAATTGCCATCGAAATCGGTGGTCATCCCTACAGTGGTCCCCTTGAAAAAGACATTCACCAAAGGCAATATTTCTCCGGTCTTTGCATCCGTTACCTGTCCCCTGACTCGTGTACTTTGTGCATAAGCCAAGTTTCCCAGTAACAATAAGAATACGATAACAATGATTCTTTTTATCTGCATAGCTTCACCTTATTCCCTGACGGGCCTTTCTGTCATACGACACCTTCGCGCAAAATATCATGGATATGGACCATACCTTTATATATAAGGTGATCATCCGTTACAACCAGCTGTGTAATACTATTTTTTTCCATTTTCTGGAAAGCATGGTAGGCCAATTCTTCCTCGGAAATCGTCTTCGGCGACACTGACATAATGTCCTTTGCCTTCAAATCGTCTACATCTTCATATTTTTCCAGCATGCGTCTGAGGTCACCATCGGTAATGATTCCCAACAGTTCACCGGTCTCTGTCGTTACCGCCACTGCACCCAGCCGGCCACCCGACATTTCCAGAATCACCTTACGGATACCGTCTTCGGGTGTCACCCGTGGAGCATTTTCGCAATCATAGACATCGGATACCCGGGTGTATAAACGTTTCCCTAAAGACCCTCCCGGATGATATTTAGCAAAATCACGACTGGAGAAGCTGCGGCACTGGATCAGGCAAATAGCCAAGGCATCCCCCATTACCAACTGAGCCGTAGTGGAATTGGTAGGAGCCAGATTATTAGGGCAGGCTTCCCGTTCCACCTGTGCTTTCAATACATAGGCAGCATTATGTGCCAGAAAAGAATCCGTATTCGACACCATCGCCACAATCTGTTCATTCCCCACATTGCGAATCAAAGGAATCAATACCTTGATTTCAGGTGTATTCCCACTTTTGGAAATGCAAATGACGACATCATCATGACAGATCATCCCCAGATCGCCGTGGATGGCATCTGCAGCATGCATAAAAACCGCCGGAGTACCGGTAGAATTTAAAGTCGCCACTATTTTTTGAGCGATAATCGCACTTTTTCCGATACCTGTTACAATGACCCTGCCTTTGGATTCATAGATCAATTTCACCACTTTCTCAAAATCGTCATCGATAAAATGAACTAAATTACCGATAGCCACAGCCTCATCTGCAATTACTTTTCTTGCAACTTCCTTGATATCAATCATTTTATTATTTTCTTTAAAACATTTCCCGAACAATAAACAATATTTTTGCTAAAAAAAAGAAGAAAAATGATGGTTACACCATTTTTTTACTATAACTTTACTAATGACAAAAGTACCATTTTTGTCGTTTATATTACTTACGTGGTTATAACATTTATTGTGCCATTTTTGTTTGTTCGAACAAATTAAGTTATAAATTTGCAGCTCCTTCAAAAAAGGTGTGCAGAAATTTTAGTTAGTACAATGGGATTGCAGATTGATTTACACGCAAAATTAAAAGAGTATTTTGGCTTCGATCATTTTAAAGGGAATCAGGAAGCCATTATTAAAAATGTGTTGGCAGGGAATAATACATTTGTATTGATGCCGACGGGAGGAGGCAAATCGTTATGTTACCAGTTACCGGCATTACTTCTGGAAGGGACTGCTATCATTATATCGCCGCTGATTGCATTGATGAAAAATCAGGTAGACGCCATGCGTTCTTTTTCAGAAGCCGAAGGGGTAGCTCATTTTCTCAATTCTTCTCTTACTAAAAATGAAATTCTAAGTGTAAAGGAAGATATTCTGAACGGCAAAACGAAAATGTTATATGTAGCCCCCGAGTCTTTAACCAAAGAAAGTAATGTAGAATTTTTGAAAAAAATCCGGATTTCTTTTTTTGCTGTAGACGAAGCGCATTGTATTTCGGAATGGGGACACGATTTCCGGACAGAATACCGTAAAATCCGGCCGATTGTGGAAGAAATCGGAAAAGCGCCCATTATCGCACTGACAGCGACCGCGACACCGAAAGTACAGAACGACATACAAAAAAATCTGGATATGATGGACGCCCAGGTTTTCAAGTCTTCTTTCAATCGCGCCAATCTTTACTATGAAGTACGCCCCAAACAAGGCGACGTCACCAAAGACATCATCAAATTCATCAAAAATCACGAAGGGAAATCCGGTATTATTTATTGCCTGAGCCGGAAGAAAGTGGAAGAACTGGCTGAAGTGCTCTGTATCAATGGGATCAAAGCAGCTCCTTATCATGCCGGTATGGATGCTACAACCCGCAGTACGAATCAGGATAAATTCCTGATGGAAGAGGTGGATGTCATCGTCGCTACGATTGCTTTCGGAATGGGAATCGATAAACCGGATGTCCGGTTCGTCATCCATTACGATATACCGAAAAGCCTGGAGGGGTATTATCAGGAAACGGGCCGTGCCGGACGGGATGGTGGTGAAGGAATATGCCTGACCTATTACAGTTATAAAGATATCCAGAAACTGGAAAAGTTTATGCAAGGTAAACCCATAGCAGAACAGGAAATCGGTAAACAATTGCTGATGGAAACCGTAGCATACGCTGAGACCTCTCTGTGCCGCCGGAAAGTCCTGCTGCATTATTTCGGTGAAGGTTATGAAGAAGACAATTGCGGATGCTGTGATAACTGTCTTTATCCGAAAAAAGAGTTTGAAGGAAAAGAATATATGGTTGATGCCCTGGCACTGGTCAGTGATGTTAAAGAAAAATTCAAAATTGAACATTTGGTAAATATCCTAATCGGTGAAGCCGATACGGCTATAAAATCGTATAAACATGATCAACTGGAATTGTTCGGCACCGGATCGGAAAAAAGCCGGCAGTTCTGGACCATGGTATACCGTCGGGCACTGGTAAGTTCTTTTATTGAAAAAGATATAGAACAATACGGAGTCATCAAATTAACGGAAGAAGGCCAGAAATTTTTGGATAAACCTAAAAATTTTATGCTGATGGAAGATCACAATTTTGACGAAAATGAAGAAGAAGAAAAGATTCAGGAGAAAGGAGGAGTATCTGCCCTGGATAGTACTTTGTTCGCCATATTAAAAGATTTACGTAAAAAAATAGCCAAGACCAATAATTTGCCTCCATACGTTATTTTCCAGGATCCTTCACTGGAGGACATGTGTACGAACTATCCGATCACCCTGGAAGAACTGGCTAACATTCAGGGAGTCGGCGCGGGTAAGGCTCAGAAGTATGGAAAAGAGTTCGTGGAGATTATCAAACAGTATGTCGAGGACAACGAAATCGAACGGGCTCAGGATATGGTGGTCAAGACGGTGGCCAATAAATCCAAATTCAAGGTATATATTATCCAGAATATCGACCGGCAAATCGATCTCGAAGACATAGCTTCAGCGCTAGGCCTCAACTTCGATGAACTGATCAAAGAAATGGAAGCTATCGTGTTCTCCGGAACAAAATTAAATATCGATTATTATATCAATAAGATTCTGGACGACGAACAGCAGCAGGAAATTATGGATTACTTTATGGAAGCTACTTCCGACAATATTTCCGAAGCTTTCGACGAATTTGAAGGAGATTACGCCGAAGAGGACTTACGCCTCATGCGCCTGAAACTCCACTCAAAGCATGGTAACTAACGACCAACAGGAGCAGAAAGATTTATAACAACATAAAGGTAACAGGTTT
>JAETOX010000073.1 GCA_021771575.1 Bacteroides sp.
TTTGTCGGAAGAAATATGTTCTACATATTGTCCGATCAGTTTTTTTATTTTTTCCGTTAGCACGGGATAATGGCGGTAAAGGGCGATAATGTAAGCCAAGTGAGCTGATAGTTCATTGAAAATCGGAACTTCCCGTCCTCCGGTTTCATTTAGTACAGCGACCAAAGTGCCGTTTCCGAAAGAAGAGCGCCCTTCTGTAACGATAAGATTGGCATTTTGAATAAAACAGTCGTCGCCGATATTATAGTTGGCGATATAATTAGGAATGTTTTCTATCAGTACATTATTTCCGATCCGGCAATTATGCAGGGTCACATTGAAAAGCCCCGAATGCTTGGGCAACCCTCCTTCTAATATAAATTCATTGTCGAAACTGCCTAACTGAATATTGCCGGAAAATCGGGTATTATGTATATAATCCGGTTGAAAATCGTTTGTCACTTGGATACACTTCCAGTCGGTTGAACTACAGCCTTGGGTTGTCAGCTGGGCGATTTCAATTTCAGTTAGGTTTCTCCATTCCATAAATTCTCCATTTTATACGATTAGCAAAGATAATTAAAAATATAAAATCACGGTGTTTGGTTCCAGAAGAAATGCTTTCCGATACCAATAACATTTGCAGGACAAATATTATTTTAGTTTCAGTGAACTATATGGTTGTGTTAGATTTTTTGGTTATTAGCAAGATACCATTGTTTGTTTTCTATATGGAAAAGTACATGTATTTGTTTTGTTTTTAAAATTGAAGTAGTTATATTCGTGAGCGGATAAAAGGGATAAATCCTGAAAAATTAGACCTTTCTATAAGCCTGCATATTAATACTCCCATTTATATAGACAGCGTCTTTATGTATATTCAATGTATTTTATATCAAGCAATTAGTCTGTTTTGTATATTTAACTTTTTTCACTACTATTGCCAAATTAAAACCTTGGTTATTTTTTTAGTGATTTACGCAATAAAGGGATACGTTTTAGGATATGTACAACAGAGAGGATGGCTAGGATGATCCCTATTCTATAATGCCACAGCCCTTTATCGGAATTAGTCCAGTTTTCACCAAGCAAAACAATGCCTGTAACAGATGCAAGCAAAAATACAATCGAAAACACTACCGTCATTTTACTTTTTCTATGTATTCCATTTTTAATAAATCTTTTATACCACCCCCAATGTGTCCTTATATGAAATATTACAGTGATAAAGAATAGAAAACTTGTCAAAACGTGAAATACAGCCCAATTATGCCATAGTTCGTGATTGCTTCCGTGTCCTGTAATATGCAATTTAATGCCGGAGAATGCGGATAGGATAAATACAATAATTAAAATCCAGTCTATTACAAAAATCTTTTTCATTATTTTCCAGTTTCATATTTACTGGTACAAAGTTCCTTATTCTGATAGAGCCCAACAATAACAATTGTAAAGAAATGAATTAACGTCTATTCCTTATTCGGGATAAAGATACAGGAGTAATGCCCAGATAAGATGCAATATAATGTTGGGGAACTCGCTGTATAATGTCGGGATGCTCTTTCAATAATTCTTCATACCTCTGTTGTGGAGTGTTTTTTATACGGGAAAGAAATAGTTGTTGATAAACATGAAAACGTTCTATGAGTTTTTCTTCATAATATTCTCTCAATAAGGGCCTCTTTTCGATAAGATGGTAAAAATCATCTCTCTTTATTGCTGATGCTTCTGTAGTTTCAATACTTTCCAAAAAGAAAAGGCTTGGTTGCCGTTTATATAGACTATCGAATGATGCGACAAAATCCCCTTCAAAAAAGAACTGAAAAGTGATATCTTTTCCTTCATTATAGAAAAACAAACGTAAACAACCTTTATGAATTAGATATAACCTATCTGCAACCTTACCTTCTTCCAATAATACTGTTTTGGGTAGAATAGATAAGGGTTCTGTCTCTATAAGAGAAGAAAAATATTCATTTAAAACCATATTGCGAAATTAATCAAAAAACATATACAAATACTGTTCAATTTCACGATATATTTATTTTTAATGTGTCGACCCTGCATGATTGTCTGTGCCCTATAAATACCAGCTTCGGTTTTTCCTGAATTTGCATACCTGAATTTCAATTAAACGCATTATTGAAAATTCGACTTTTTTTGAAAAAAAATCAATTTCGATACACCATAAGAATTAAAAACGGTGTTTTATACATGAAAAAGATTAAAAATGGAGAAAAAGTATTTTCAAATAGCGAAATGGATTGCTGCCTGGTTGAGTGGAACGGAAGAGGTAGAAGAGAAAACTTTATTTGAAGAATGGCGAAAGCAGCCGGAAAATGAAAAATTACTCCGGCGAATCCAGATAGATAGTCGGAGTCGGATGGAACAGAAAAGATATGAGGATTTCCCTTGTGACGAAGGTTGGAAGGCTTTACAAGCCAAACGGTCGGCTAAACGGCGGATATTCGTTTATCGTCGCTGGGTCGCTTACGCTGCAGTGGCTTTATTATTTGCCGGATTTGCTTTATATTTCCGCTATCTGTCAGCATCCTCCGGAAAGGAGCAGGTTATGGTTGTTGCCCGGGAGATTGGCCCGGGAGGGGTTAAAGCGAGATTGATTCTGAATGGTGGTCAAGAAATCGATTTGGAAGAGCGCCATGGAGAGATAGTCGATTCTTTACCTTTTATCCATAATTCGGGAAATCGTCTGACTTACCAGGCAAAAGGAGTAGAGAAGGATACGACTCCGGTATATCATGAGATTGTGATTCCTCCTTGTGGTGAGTATCAGCTCCAATTGAGCGATGGCACGGTGATCTATTTGAATGCGATGACTAAATTACGTTTTCCCGATTTTTTCAGCGGATCGGTTCGGGAGGTTGAATTGGAAGGTGAAGCTTATTTCGATGTAGCGAAAAATTCCGAATGTCCTTTTATTGTTAAGACACATCACAGCAGGACCGTTGTTTATGGTACTCAGTTCAATGTATCGGCTTATCCGGATGAAGAGGAGGTGCATACCACTTTGATAGAGGGAGCTGTGACGGTGGAACAAGCCTGCCGGCAACAGAAACTGAATCCCGGTGAACAATGGCTGTTACACATAGAGAGTGGGGAGAGCAGAGTGCAGCGAGTTGATGTTTCTTTATACACTGCTTGGAAAGATGGAAAATTGCGATTTAACGATGCCCGGTTGGAAGACATCATGCGGGCCGTCTCCCGTTGGTATGGGGTAGAAATCAGTTATGAGGAAGAAGCTTTGAAAGAATTGCGCTTTGGATGTAATTTTGATCGGCATGCATCTATCGAACCTTTATTGCGCATCTTTCAAGCAAACGGGAAAATTCGGATAGAACAGCAAGAAAATTATTTGAAAATAAAACGAGGCAGATAAAGAGAAGGAGGATGTTGGCAGCATCCTCCATTCTTTCCGATTACTTATAGAGTAAATAATCATTTTAAAATCAAACAAATTTATGAAAAAAAACTGGATGTTTCTCCGGCATGATCCCGGAAGATTCAAAAAATTATGGCTTATGTCGAAATTGACTTTGATTTGTATGCTATTGGGAATTTTTCAGCTGCATGCTCGTTCGCAGTCTATATCCCTCAGTTTGAAGAATGCAACTTTAAGAGAAGTGATTTGGGCGATCGAAAATCAGACCCGTTTTGTTTTCATGTACAGTAAAGACGATTTGGATAGAGCGGAGAAGATCGACATAAGTCTGAGAAACGAATCGGTAGAGGAGACTTTAAAAAAATGTCTTAAAGGGAGTGGACTGACATATGTAATTCAGGATGAGGTGATCGTATTACGTCCGCGGGCAGCAGAGGCTGAATCAGAAAAAATGAAAATTGTAGGTAAAGTGAATGACCGGAGCGGAAATTCGCTACCTGGCGTAACCGTTCTGTTAAAAGGGACCACCTTGGGTGTTGTGACAGATGCCGACGGGAAATTCCAGATCGATATTCCGGAAACCGAACCGGTCGTTCTGGTGTTTTCATTTGTTGGCATGAAAAAGCAGGAAGTCGTTTACCGGGGCGAAAAAGAACTGACAGTGGTGCTGGAAGAAGATGTTGCCGAAATGGACGAAGTGGTGGTCACCGGTATTTTCACCAAAGCCCGGGAGAGTTATACCGGAGCAGTGACGACGATCACTTCAAAAGAATTGAAAAAATTCGGAAACCGGAGTGTCATCAGCCAGATCCGGAATATCGATCCCAGCTTTAATATACTCGAAAACAACCTGACAGGCTCTGATCCCAATCAATTACCGGATATTCAGATGCGGGGCAGCACGAGTCTGGAGGTGGGTGTGAAGGATCTGCAAACGGATATGGAAAGTTCGTCAGCTTCCAATCTGCCGCTTTTTATCATGGATGGTTTTGAAATCTCCCTGCAAAAAGTGATGGATATGGACGAAAACCTTATCGAATCGATCACCTTGCTGAAAGATGCCAGCGCTACGGCTATGTATGGTTCGCGCGGTGCTAACGGTGTTGTAGTGATCACGACGTCCCAGCCCGAACCCGGTAAGATCCGAATTACCTACAAAGGAAGTGTGAACATCGAAGCGCCGGATTTCACTTCCTACAATTTATTGAATGCCCGTGAAAAACTGGCATATGAAAAGGCTGCCGGGATTTATTCCTATTCGATTCCCTCGAACGAGCAAGACTTGCTGAACTTGTATAACGAACGCCTGATTGAAGTGGAAAGAGGGGTGGATACCTATTGGCTGAAATACCCCGTACATACCGGTGTCGGACATCGCCATAGCCTGAGGGTTGACGGTGGGGATGAAAATTTCCGGTATGCTGCCAATGTCGGATATAACGATGTGGTGGGTGTCATGAGAAAATCCAAACGGGAAAATTTCACGGGAAGCATGTTCCTGCAATACAAATTTGATAAAGTTTCGTTTCAGAACGATTTGTCGGTAACGGTGAACAAAGCTTTTAATTCCCCATACGGTGAATTTTCTGAATATACAAAACTGAATGCTTATTGGACGCCTTATGACGAAGAAGGACATGTGAAAAAAGTATTGGAAGATACTTATGTACCCAATCGGAGTTCTGGAAACATTTTTCAATACAACCCTTTGTATAATGCCGCTCTTCCCACGCGGAATACTTCTGAATACACCAATATACAGAATAATTTCGCTATCGATTGGACGATTATTCCCGATCTGACCGTCAGGGGACGTTTTACGCTGATCAAACAGAGCGGCCGTTCCGATAAATACCTGTCGGCACAGCACACCAGTTTTGCAGAGACCGATTACGACCGTAGGGGAACGTATGCATACGGGACGGATTATTTATTCAGCTATGAAGCTGATTTCACCATTAATTATTCGAAAGTATTGGCAGAAAAACATCAGATTTATGCCGGTATCAGCTATAATTTTGCAGAGAATAAGACTGAAGCCCATACCATTAATGCCGAGGGGTATTCGGCTACAAACATGGATTTCCTGGGCATGGGAAGTACTTATAAAAAAAATGGCAAGCCCATGAGTACCGAAGGCTTTTCCCGGCGTTTGGGAGGAATAGCCAACTTCAACTACACCTACGATAAACGCTACTTCGTCGATTTTTCTGGGAAATTAGAAGGTTCTTCTAAATTTGGTGCGAATAATCGTGTCGCCCCTTTCTGGTCTGCCGGGTTGGGATGGAATATTCACAATGAGCATTTTCTTACCGATAAACAGATCATCAACAGTCTGCGTTTGCGCTTATCCTACGGTATTACTGGTTCACAGGATTTTAATCCCTACCAGGCCATGACTACTTTCACTTATTATGGAAAAGAGAAATACCGGAATTGGGTCGGTTCGTATGTACTCGGATTGGGAAATGAGGATCTGGGTTGGCAGCAGACCGGACAATTGAACCTGGGAATAGAGAGTTTACTGTTTAACGGGGCAGTCCGCCTGAATGTGGATGTTTACAACAAGCTGACCGACGATTTATTATCGGATATCAATCTGCCGACCGCCATCGGTTTCAACAGCTACAAAGCCAATATCGGTAAAGTGCGTAACCGGGGAATCGAGGTGACGGCTAATGTTTATCTGCTACGGGATACGGAAAGGGAAATTACCTGGTCGGTAGGCGGTTCGCTGGCTCACAATAAAAACGAAATCATGAAAATTTCCAATTCTCTGGAATTCCTCAATGAAGAGCTTTTGGATAATGCAGATTCCAATCCCAGTTTTTTATTTGAGGAAGGCCAGTCGATGAATACCATTTTTGCTGTTCATTCCCTGGGTATCGATCCCAGTAACGGAAAAGAAATCTTCCTGAAAAAGGACGGTTCGCAGACTTATACCTGGGATGCTTCGGACGAAGTTGCTTGCGGAGTAAACGAACCTAAGGTATGGGGAAATTTCAATACGATGTTCCGTTATAAAGGCCTTTCTTTCAATGCTGTATTTGGCTATCGCATGGGCGGATACATTTACAACAGCACGCTGGTAGATAAAGTGGAAAATGTAGATCCTTGGTACAATGCAGATAAGCGGGTATTTTACGACCGCTGGAAGGAACCGGGAGATGTAGCCTATTTCAAAGGCGTAGACGACCGTACGAAAACTAAGGCATCGTCCCGCTTTGTGATGAAGGAAAATACCTTGGAATGCCGTTCCCTGAACGTGTCCTATGACTTCAATTCCGAATGGATTCAAAGACATCTGTCGATGACTTACTTATCCATCGGTTTTTATACAGAGGACGTATTCCGGATTTCCACGATCAAACAGGAACGGGGGATTACCTATCCCTTTGCCCGGAAATTTTCTGTTTCATTGACAGCGCGTTTCTGAGGATTGAAAAATGATAATTAAAATATGGGATTATGAAAACAATATTAAGATATATAATGATCGGATTATTGCTCGGTTGTTTGGGATGCAGCGATTGGCTGGATGTTCGGCCCCGTACGGAAATGAAAGAAGAGGATATGTATGCCACGGAAGAAGGCTTTAAAAATGTGCTGATCGGTGCTTATATCCGCCTGGTTTCAGAAGACCTTTACGGTAAGAATACGACAGTGAGTGTACCAGAACTGTTGGCTCAGCATTGGGAAACTTCCACTTCTACCACAGAAGCAAAAACGTTGGACGACATCCGGAAATTCAATTTCGAGAATTCCGGAGCAAAAGATATCGTAGAGAAAATGTGGTTACAATATTATAAAACCATTGCTTCCCTGAATAATATGCTGGCACAGATCGATGTGAAAAAAGATATTTTTACCTCGGGAAATTATGAGCTTATCAAAGGAGAGGCGTTGGGCTTGCGGGCATTCCTGCATTTCGATGTCTTGCGCTTGTGGGGACCGGTTCCCCGGCATGCCGATCTGGGGCAAGAGGCCATTCCTTATCTGACAGAGATGACCAAAGACCCGAATAAGGCTTTACCGTTATCCTATCAACAGGTGTTGGAAAAAATCCGAACTGATTTGGAGGCTGCAGAAAAGTTACTGGCAAAAGATCCGATTATCGAATGCAAGTCCAGTGTATTGAATTTAGGATACGGAGCTATATTGAGCAAAGATTTCAAACGTCCGGAGGACGAATTCCAGTATTATCGCTCGAATCGTTTCAACTATTATGCTGTAAAAGCTACCCAGGCCCGTTACTATCAATGGATCAATGAGCCAGAAAAAGCGGTTGAATGTGCGAACGAGGTGATCGCTGCCATCAATCCGGACGATAATACGGTGAAATTTCCTCTGGCAGATGCTGTGATCGACGGGACCGAAGACAATAAAACCGGCGACCGGATTATGAGTTGCGAACATATTTTTGCGCTTCATAGCAGTATTCTGGAAGAAATTATCCGTCCGCTATTTATAGATTTCGATGGATATTCTCAAAAACTCCAATCTATTCAGACGGCATACGAAACGGCGATCCATACCAACGACATTCGTTTCGATAAAAATAATTACTGGGAAGAAAAACCGATACCGGTTTCGGGACGGGTGCAGAATATGTTTAAAAAATATTGGGTGAACGGCACCACCTCCACTACCTTGATGCCACTGATCCGGGTTTCGGAGATGTATTTTATCGTCATGGAATGCGGATCGCTAACCGAAGCAGGAGAAAAATTCAGAGCTTTCCGGATCAGCCGAAATATGGATAGTAGTGTCGATAACGAATTGACCGACAAACCGGCTGTCGATCGGAGACTGGAAAAAGAATATCGCAAAGAATTCTATGGCGAAGGACAGATGTTTTATTATTACAAACGTCATCGGGTGGAACAGTATACCTGGCCTGCTGCTTTTTCGGTCGATGCGGCGAAATATGTCATTCCGCGTCCGGACTCTCAGCTTGTGTTCGAATAACGAATTTAATTTGAAAAATGATGAAGACAATATTCCAATATATTTTGCTTTTAGGTATGGGTATATTCTTGTATGCCTGTGAAGAAAAAGTGGTGATGCTTTATGAAAACAAACCGGCCCTGTACTTCTATAATGGAGATGATTATACGAATAATATCCATCAACACGACAGTATTGTGTATTCTTTCTATATCAAAGAAACTTCCCGGCAACGGGACACCCTTTACTTGTATGTGTGTACGATGGGGATTCCTTCCGAAGAAGCGCGCCCAATCCGGTTGGTTCAAACTGATGCCGAGGGAGAGAATGCGGCGGTGGCGGGAACCCATTATGTTGCTTTCGATGATCCGGAAGTAATTTCGCAAATGGTGATTCCGGCTCATACCGTTAAGGCTGCTATTCCATTGATTGTTTTGCGTGACCCTTCCATGAAATCCAAAGAATTCAGAATCAACTTGGAAATCGGCGAAAACGAAGCTTTCGGAGTCGGTCTGGATGCTCAGAAATCCTTCCTGGTGAAAGTGTCGGATATTACTGCTCCGCCTGCTAACTGGAGTTCCTGGAAATATTACTTCGGAGAATGGGGACCGGTTAAAATGAAGTTTATTATAGACTATGTCGGACTCAGCGATTTCGATAAATATTCAGAGTTTAGTCAGGCAGAATTGAAATATTATCGTATGAAAGCCAATCAGAAACTGGAAGAATACAACCGGGACAATCAAACCATTCTGATGGAAGACGACCAGATTACGCCGGTAACTTTCCCGAAATAGTAAATGAATGATGGGATTTGAAGTGTATAACCGATTATAAACGGATATTTATGAAAAAAAGATTTATCATCTATATAGGCTTGTGGGCAAATATAATCTTGTCGGCATGTGTGAAAGGCGACGGTAATTACGACTACCGGGACGCTAGTGAAGTGACTCCGGGAGATGTTTCCGGAATAGAGACGTTTTATAGTGTAAACTCATTGTATAATTTGCATATTACTCCGGAGATTTCTGGAATAACGAACGACGAAGATTATGAGTATTACTGGGTGGTGTGGGGAACCGGTTTCAATCAAACCAATTGGAAGGATACAATCGGTTATGAAAAGACACTGGATTATGTGGTAACGCTGACTTCGGGTACTTATGAATTAGCTTTTCAGGCGAAAAACAAACAGACAGGTGTAAGCGTTTATTTCATTACGGACCTGTCGGTGGCTTCTCTCTATAGTGAGGGATGGTTCGTAACAAAATCGGAGAACGGAACGACCGACCTTGATCTGGTAAAAAAAGACGGAATGCTATACTCCAATATCCTCCGAAGTGTAAACGGGGAAGGACTGCCGGGAGAAGCCCTGAAAAGTTTTTATCAGTCGGGATATTATGTCCATCAGCAGGAAAATCCGGACGGTACGGTCACGACCCTGAATGGTCAAAAGGTGATATATGTGTTGAGTGACCGGGATATGCGGGTATATAATGCTGAAAATATGCACTTGTTTAAAAAGTTTGAGGACGCTTTTTTTGAAGTGCCGGCGAAAGCTCCCCAGGATGCTTTTCTGGGAATGTCCGGACAATTTTTAATCAATAACGGAAAAATTCATTGGATCGGTTTGTCCGGAAGTATCGGAAAATTTGGTTATCCCATGTTGGGAGATTATGAAGCGGCACCTTTCAATATGGGAAGCATGAATCAGGGCATGCTGATTTTTGATAAGAAGAGCAGTTCTTTTAAAGGAGTACCGTATGGCAATACAGAATTGGTTACGCTTACCAGCGACTTCGGGCAGCAGGACTGTAACAATATGAATTGCGACCTGATTTTTATGGATGAACAGACTGCTTACTTCGGAGTAACCAAAGGAGGAATCGCACTGCTGAAACACAAAGAAAAGAAAGAATATTACGGAGCCATGTTAAATATGAATTGGTCGTCCGGGAAGAATCCTTTTGTCAATTTTGTAACGGTTCCGGAAGGGCATGAGGTGGTAAAAGGAAAGTTATTTGCAACCAATTGTACCAATGATGTATTATATTTCTCGGATGGTGGCAATACGGTTGGTATGTATAATGTCAGCAACGGCATAGAAAAGAAAGCGATTTTGACCTACCCGGCTGGAGAAAATGTCGGATATATCCGGCATATTTCCTATACAACCTACAATGCAGGAGATCAAAGTCTGGATTGTCTGGCTGTATTAACCAATAGTACGGCTGGCTGGAAAGTCTATCTCTATCATTTTATTGGTAAAACGGCAGATATCGAAACTCCGCATTATCAGTCTTTTTCGGGTAAAGGGACCGGTAAAAATGTCCTTTTCCGGGGATTAAATGCTTATGGAATCAATTAAAGAAACAACATGAAAAAAATATTACTCTTGTGGACCGCATGGTTATGCGGTTCCCTCTTTCATGTGAATGCACAGGGGGTGGCGTTCCGGGATCTTACTTTGCCGCAGGCATTGGAAAGAGCAAAGGCAGAAAATAAATTACTCTTTTTAGATTGCGGAACCCCTTGGTGCGGGGCCTGCAAGGCTATGGAAAAAGATGTTCTATCGACCTCTGAAGTCGGAGAATTGCTGAATGCTTCGTGTGTATGTGTCAAACTGAACATGGCGGCGAAAGAAAACAAAAAGTATCATGGGATCTATCAGGTTCAGGCTTATCCCACCTATCTGCTGGTCCGACCGGATGGACAATTGCAACACCGGGTCCGTGGGTCCCGTAGAAAAGATGTCTTTTTAGACCGGATGCGTAAAGGGATGGAATGGAAAACCTCTTTGCTTTATCTGGATAGCCGTTACGATGCCGGACGATTGAAACAAAAAGAGTACCCTTTGTACCGCGAAGCCCTCGAAGATGCTTCGATGCAAGTAAAATTGCAGGAGGTGGCTGGCCGGGAGTTCCGGGAACTATCCGATAAAGAAAAGATGAGCCCTGTTTATTGGAAAATATACGATCGTTCATTCATCACTCCGCATGAGGAAGCCTTTCTTTTTTTGTTGGCGCATAAACCGGATTTTGACAGGGCCATAGGAGCAGAAGTGGTGGGACAGCGGATATATGCAGTATATGCCGATATGTTGAGGCGGATAAAGACAGGAACGACAGAAGGAGAGAGCCCGGATTTTCTGTTGGGATTAATGGACCGGCAGTTAGAAACGGTTGATTTTGCTGGAAAACCCCAGATTGTTGCTTGTTTGAATTATTTGAAAGCCTTTCGGATGAAAGAGGTGGAGCCCTTGCTTGTTGTGTTAGAAGAGAATGTCGGGCTTGTAACTGACTTTTTTAAATATGAGCTGCCTTTTGAGCTGGAGTTTGTGGTGATTTCGGGAAGCATAGAACAGGTAAATCGTTTTTTGAAATTAGAAAGCCAGCTGACCCGGGAATTTGCAGAAGGACCGATTCAGCAGGTGCTCGATAATACCTTTGCCCGCTATCGAAACATTTTGCGCGATCGCAGCCAATTGGCTTGTGTCAGTGGATGTGTGACAAGGGATAAAATGACCGAAGTGCGTCTGTACGAAGTGGTAGACGGCAAGGAAATCTTATTATCAACGACCCGGGTAGGAAAAGACGGGCTGTACGGTTTTTCTTTCCAGCCTTCCCATGCTGGTTTTTATACGGTAGGTGGGGAACAGGCACTTGACCGGATCCGGCTTTATCTGAAACCGGGCGATCGAAGTGAAGTGGATATTCCCGAAGATACGCTAATCATTACGGCGCGTAATACCCCGGAAAATCTACTGCTGGCCAAATGGGAAGCTTTGATCATTCCGGTCCGGGAACGGGTTGATCATTTGGACTATGTTTTGTTCGATTATCAGGAATTTTATCCTTACTTTGTGAATTTCCTGCCTCAGGCTTATCGGTTTAAAGAGGGAATCGATAGTCGGAATGAAAATTTCGGCGAATTGTTGCGGCAAACGGTCGGATTCGATCTGGATTATTATGCTTTCCGGATTTTGAATGCCCTGAAGGCGAATCGTCATACTCATCGGCCCAGCCGTCCTACGCCGGCAGATTATCCGGAATATTACCGGACACTGGTGGTTAAGGATAAATTGTCGGATGCTTCTATCCTGCAACAGCCGTATGGCTACGATTATCTCCTGCGCTATACTGATTTTGCCTTAAAAGGAGAGCAGGCCGAAGCTACTTTGGAAAATCGGTTGAAGTGGTTGCCGGATGATCTTTTAAAAGCGGAAATCATATTATGGCAGGCAGAAAGATGCCGGAATTATGATCAGTATATCAGAATTGTCCGTCAATATGCAGATTTCCTGACCACTGAAAACCATCAAAAACGGATGGAGGCGGTATCCGCTAAATTATACAAGGGAATAGAAGGCAAAGAAGCTGCCGACTTTTCTTATCCGGACAGGAGTGGGAAAATTGTTTCCTTATCGGATTTCCGGGGAAAAGTGGTATTGGTCGATGTATGGGCCACCTGGTGCGGACCCTGCCGGGCAGAGGTGCCTTATCTGGTAAAACTGGAGAAGGAAATGGAAGGTACAGATGTTGTCTTTATCGGAGTATCGCTGGATGAAAAAAAAGATTGGCAAAAATGGATCAAAGTATTGGATAAAGAAGGAATGACCGGTATACAATTGTTTGCCAACGGATGGAGTCAGATTGTAAAGGAATATAAGATTAAAGGAATTCCCCGGTTTATGGTGTTTGATCGTAATGGGAATGTCGTCACTATCCATGCTCCGCGTCCTTCTGATCCGGCATTGAAAAAATTATTGGAAAAGGTTCTGAAAGAATAGATTTCCTTATTCGGGATATTATTTCCCTAACAAAGTGTGTTCGATTAGAATTTTGCTTCCGATTGCAATCAAGATAAGGCCTCCGAGTAATTCTACTTTGAGGCCTTTTATTTTACCGAACCGAAAACCACAAATCACTCCGCTGAAAGAGAGAAAAAAGGTGATAAAAGCGATAACCAGTGCGGGAAACCAGATGCTGGTTTTTAGGAAAGCCATACTGACTCCTACGGCCAAAGCATCGATACTGGTGGCTAAGCCTAAAGTGAAGAGTATTTTATTAGAAAAAGTGATCGGGGTGTTTTTTTCTTCTTTGAAAGATTCGTAGACCATTTTTCCTCCGAGATAACTGAGCAAAACAAATGCTATCCAATGATCGAGATCGGTAATATAACCACTAAAATGAATACCCAGAGCCCAGCCCAACCAAGTCATCCCTCCCTGAAAAATCCCCATAATCAGAGCCATTTTGAGGGATTTCTTTATACAGAACGGTTTCATACAGATCCCGCCACTGATACTAACTGCGAGACTATCCATAGATAATCCGATGGCAATAAGGAGAATAGTGATTAAGCTCATGACGCACGATTTTGCGCCCAAATATACAAAAAAGATGAAACGGATGAAGTAGATGAGATGGATAAAATAAATTTTAAATATTCTTTTATTTGTAAATTTTAATTATATTTAAGGCAAAATTTTTGTGGATAGGATATTTAAATTATGGTCTTATGAAAATTCGGATATGTCTTCTTAACCAGAAATGGCTGTTAATCGGTATATTATCGATTGGAATATGCTTCCATAGTGTTGCTCAGAAAAACAATCAATCCAGAGCGGTCCGCAAAGCGGCGGAAAAGGCAGAACAGGCAAGGTTGTCTAAATTAGAATATAATCGGGTTCTGTTAGCTTTTCAATCCGATAGATGGGCTTTCGAGACTCTTCAGCTGGTTGATGATGAGGGGATGCCGATTGAAGGGCAAAATCAACCTAATGTGGTCGGATACAATGGAGAAGAATTAGAAGCTCTTGTCGTTTATCGACATGAGTTTAAGAATTTCAATAGTGATCGACCAGATGTTAGATATTTTCCGGAGCACTATCGGGGAAAGGTACTCCGTGAAGAACATTATACCAACAAAAAGGGTTGGCTTATTTATAAATATACAGTTGCTCCTCCTTTTAGTGGGGACGTAACGGTTGAATTGGTTCCGGACACTCCTTATGGTAGAGTTATTTTAAATCCCAGGGGGAAATCAGTACAATATCAGGGGAAGTTTATGCCGATAGCTGATTGTTGGTATTATATAAAGGTAGAGCAGAGCCGT
>JAETOX010000074.1 GCA_021771575.1 Bacteroides sp.
GGATGTAGCACATAGCTCAGGGTGTTGCCGTTGTAGACCATGACATCACGATAATAAGTCAAAGAACTACCTACCTGCATCGCCAGCTTGGCGCCAGATGCACTGTAAATATAGGAAATCTTTTCCGAACCTTTACTGATTTCAGCAGGTAAATTCAGCTCATTGTATTTGATAGTTATCCCCCGTAGTCCATCTGTTGTGAGATTGCCATTTGCATCATATACAAAAGCTCCTGAAGCACCACCATTTAGCGTTACGCTGCTAAGAGCATTCCCATTGTCGGTAAGATCGTAATGATATACAAGATTATGCAAGATGCCGCCCGACAAATTGCGCCGGATAAGGCTTTTCAAATTACCGTTCCGGTCATAATCGATGCCGTTTACATTGAACTTATTGGCCGGATTACTCCATGTGCTGCCGCTCTGCTCATTATAAAGGGCATTCGTCAGTTGCCCCAGTGCATCATAAGCATAGGTATAAGATTTAAAAGGTGTATTGTTGTTTTTCCACCTCAAACACGAGATATTGCCATCGTATTTGGCAACTGCCCCGCTCACAGGCACTGCCAGTGTATCGTAAGATAGCATGTAGGTCAGATCTTTCGAGTTAAATACCGAGAGGTTACCTCCCACCTGATAGGCAAAAGTCATAGGATAAGAATCATTATGCAGTTTCTTACCCGTCTGACGTCCCAGCTCGTCGTATGTATAGGACGCCAACGTGATTTTTCCATGCGGATCCCCGGTCATCTGCTGTTCCACTTTCAGTAAGCGGCCACGATGATCATAAGAGTAATATTTATTGTACTCCGTTATCTGACTATCTACGGTTTGTTTTACTTTCACTTGCGTGATGTTCCCTATATAATCGGACACATTGGTGGTCACTTCCGTACCTGAAGGATAAAGCTGGCTCACCTCCTGCATCGTGCGATAGCGCGAATCATAATAGGTTGCCGACAACAACCACTGGTCCGTGGCAATGCCCAGCACTTTAGTCTTGCGTCCTGTAGCCTGTCCTTTTACATCATCCGATTTTTGCTGTCCCAGCGCATCTGCAGTAGAAAAAGATACGTTGTTGTTTCCGCTCCAGGTATAATCGTCATAGTAAGTGACGTTCAGGCAACGGTCAGTAGTCACAGCAGTCGGATAAGTTTGGTTGGTATAGCCATGTAAAGCAGCTCCTCTTTCTTCTGCGAACACCGTTTGTGCCGCCAAAGCCGAAGTATGGGCAGTTTCCGTGCCGTCGCATACCCCGCTGATCACCGGACGGTTCCATTCGTCATATTTCGTAAAACTCCATTCCTCCGGCGTACGGCTGCGTTGACGGGCATCCTGCGTCAATACGGGCCGGTTGCGCTTATCGTAGAGCGTAACGGTATAGCCGGCTCCCGGCACATATTGCCGATATACCCGTCCGTAGCGATCGTATTCGGTGTAGTAACACAAAGCCGACAAATCGGCCAAGGATTTGGTGCCGGAGGTGAACACTGCCGTCTGAGCCGGAGGCAGAACGTAACGCAAGCGGCCGAAATCGTCGTAGACGTAGCAGGTGAAACGCGAATCGGACGCAGACAAACGCGCCTCTTTGGCAACCAAGTGTCCTTCGGTATTATAATATTCGAAACTCTCACGCTGTTCGGGGTCGACACTCCGCCGGACGGAAAGCGTGCCGGGTGCCCAAATCCCTGAGCAAATCACACTTGTGCCCAAAAGCCGATATTGCCGTACAGGATCGGAAGAGATATTCGTGCGGGTATCCCACCAGCGGGTATGCCCACCGCCCAAACGCCACGAAGCTCCCGGAGCACTACGCTCCACGACCTGCCGACGGGGCGAATCGTCGTAAACCACATCGCTGTAAGCATAAGCATCAGGGCCGTACAAGGAAGCATAGAAAGCGGTCTGTTCCTCACCGAACCGACGGCGCAACGTCCCCCCGGCATCCGTCGCATAAGGAAGCCACTGACGGGAAATACGTCCGGCGGCATCGTATTGCTGCGGCGTCACGATATCCTTGCCCGAAGGCGAAGCACCGACGGCACTCCGCTGTATGGGACGGCTGAGATTATCGTAGTAAACAACGTCGCAGACCGATTGCAAGGTATCGATATAGGTACGGGTCAGGACATAATGGGAGTAAAGCTCCCGGTCAAGCACCGTCCAGGAATTACTCATCGGACGGCGGATGTTCTTATAGCAGGCATACACGGTATATTCCCCCGCCCCGTCATTGCATTGGTAATAGTTGACATTCGAAAAACTACCGATCCGGCTACCGTTTTTCATCACCTCGTAAGTGACGCCCCACTGAAAGCCGGAAAGTTGTAACCGGAACCCTTCTCCCGAAGACGCACACGCTGGTCCCGACAAACGATAAGCCTTTACTTCCCCGCCGCCCTGTTGATGGATGGTAAAAGTCCGCTGAAGCGAAGGATCACCCAAAACGAAAGGAAATGTCCGGTTTTCTGCCGACAGGCTCACCGGTACATAAAAGAGGAGGCGGTAACCATCCTTATATCCTATATACATAATGCGTACATCGGAATCCCAATCATAAAAAGACAACCCCTGCCATACGGCCTGAGTAATCTCTACCAATTCCTGCTGATATATTCCTGCCAAAGCACTTCTGACCATCAAACAAGCTTCGGCAACCGCCCCGTCCGCCACAACACCCGCCGCCGGAGAGGTGAAATAATAATCTGCGGAAGCTAAAGCGAAATATTGCATTTCCACCTGTCCCTGCATGGAAACCTTTTCATATCCCCTTTGTGCGGAGATGGTATACTTACCGGACTGGGATACCCGAAAGCGGATTGCCCCCCCGGTTCCGGTCATCGTGTCGCACGTCTGACCATTATGTCGAAGACTATAAACGACATCTCGCTCCGAACTGTCTATCCCGACCACCGGATGGATCAGCTGAGGAAAAATTTTAGTTCCCGAATATTTGATCGGAAAAACTTTGGGATAAGGCTGAGGAACGGGTTGCACGACGGCCATCACGTTCCGACAACGTAAAATAGCCGTCCGTGCTTCTCCCGTTTCATTTTTAGCTACCCGAAAATATAAACGTCCGACATATCCGGAAGAAAAAACGACCTGTTCCAACACCAACCAATTTGTCAACCCCACCTTGTTCAACGCCGTATTGATTCCGCGTATAGCCATATCGGCAGCACCGGCATGTAACAGATTAGCCTCTACCGAAAACTGACCTCCATAGCCGCTGACGATCGTCTGCGGTGTATCGGTATTAAAAGTATAGATCCATTCGCTCAAATCGCAGACCTGTCCGTCCGCCACTTTCAGGCCCACAACAAAACAAAGTAATAATATCCAGTATTTCATAACGCTTGCTTTTATTCGTTAATAATCCAATATTCATATTCCCTGATTGGTTTCCGCTCGTTGTCGCTGATCCTCGACACCCGCCCGAAAGCATCGTATTCATAATGAAGGGTCTGCCCGTTGCAGTCGGTCTCGGAGATTTTACCGACTCCCGGCAAATAAACACAGGTGGTGATCCGGGCGTGTTCAGGCAATACGGACAATTCGTCGATGTAATAATCCGCACTCCCCACCGAATGAATAGCAGAAGAAGTAGTAACCGTCAAATCCTGGGAGACCTTTTCCCAGTGTACACCGTTATTACTTTTCCAATAGGCCAGCCGATACGTGCCTGGTTTGAAGTTCAGCAGAAAAATATTATAAACATTTTTGAATGCTTTACATCCGCTTTTGGCCGTCGGCAAAAATACGGCATCTGCCCGGTCCTCAAAACCGGTATAAAACACCTCGTTCCTACGGACTCTCGTAGAAACGACGGCATTTTCCACCCGGGCTACCGGCAAAGTACCTCCATTCTCGTATACCACCCCTTCGCTATGACCGTCGGCTGCATGACTGGAAATCAAATTGCCGTAATTATCGTATTCGTCGGCATATGATACGATCCGGAAGTTCGGATCCACTGTCACCCGACCGGAAGTGCCGATAGCATAGGAAACATAATAGCTTAAAGGTGCATTAGCAAACAATCGCCGGGTCTGGGCGGCAACCACGCATTCCTTGCGCCCATTGGCTGTAATGGTCCGATATTCCTGAATGGTTGCATCGACAACATTACCGTTGCGGTACAGTACTGTTTCCAATGGTAACGCGAGGATATGATCGCGGTTCATACACCGGACGGCATAAGCCGTAACGGAATCGGCGATAGCATTATCCGGACGATAATGGAAAGGATAACGAACCGTCGTACGAAGCGTAAGCCCCGAAGCCGGATGAGAGACGACGTTTTCCACCGGCAGCATCCGATCGGGATCGTAGCGGCAAATTTCCGTCGTTTCGGCACGATCTTTTCCCCAGGTAACGATCGTATCGACCGCCACCGGCTGCGAAAGCCATTTGTATTCTCCGATCATGGGTATGCGCAAATCCACGCCGTTGCCCAAAGCCATGCCTGCTCCGGAATAATAGGGTACGAAAGCCCGGATTTCCGCCTTGACAGCTTTGGGTGCATAGCCGAACCGCTGAATCTCCACTTCATTTCCCTGAGCATCGTAAGCAGTCTTCTTCCGCAACCGTCCCCGCTGCCAGCATCGGGAAGTGGAAGGCGTATGCAGATTCTGGAAATCGGCATAACGCCGGGCGATAACATCATAGGTGCGATGGGCTTCATCCGGCTCGTCGCGGAAAGTATCGAATTCATAAAACACATAACCACCATCGGGATGCACTTCGACGACACTCGGATAAGCGACGATCACACCGTTCATGTCGGCCTGCGCATTCAGGGGTTGGCTGTGTTGAGCGATCCCGAAAAGGTTGTACGTATATCCTTTTTTAGAAACCTGTGCTGCACTCACGACATAAGCGTATTCCTGCGAAGTGGCGAAAGCGATGCCGCATGCCCGCCCCTGCAAGTCGGTATACCGATAAGAAGTGGTGAGCCCGGTATCCGCCTCGGACAATTTTTCCCGGATTTTAGCAATCCGCAACCCACCGAAGCGGCTACCCGAGGAAGTGGCATTGAGTTCGTATTCGAATGTCTTGCTCCCTCCTGTCGCATAGGTGATGCTTTTAATCGTATTCGCCCGTGCATATTCCAATACCGGCGAACGGTCGTCGCCAGCCAGTTGTTTTCCGGTCACCGTCAATGCAGGATACCCCACCTTGTTATTGGCGCCGTTGTAGAATCCCCAATGATCGTAGGCAAGGGAACTACGCAAGGGCTGGAGATGCTCAGTGTAATATTTGAATGTATTGAGTTTCAGGTAGTTTTCTCCACTCCTTTCGCCGATGGCGGTAAGCTGAAAGGCACGGTTACCGAAAATGCCGTACTGAAATTCCAGCGTCTTGAGCAAGGTGTCCGAAAGGTTCCACACCTCGATTGCATCCAGACGGTAAGCACCCGATAAATCCGAACGTCCAGCGCTATACTTAAACAACAAGTGACCTCCGCTCCATGCCATGCGCTGGAGGTATTTGGGGGAACAAATTTTCACCCGGGTATTCATATCAACAATCGTATTCACCTTCAACGAAAAATTCTGCGGATTATCCAATACGCCGAAATTATCGACCACCCGTTTTTGATTATACTGAATAAATTCATAATCCGTACCGACCGTATATGTGAAATTTATACGCCGGCCGTTCGGAAGCTGGATCCGGTCGAGATTCCAAGTGGAAACAAAGGTGAGCGTTTTATTGAAATCCACATCTTTCACTGTCGTTTGGGTTTCTTCGCGGGAAGCAGAAGTTTCACCCAAAGTATAACGGACACCGTTTTCGTCTGTAATTATAAAATAGCTTTGATCGACCCATTGGACATCCAAAGGTTGCCAAGGCACCAGACATACCTGTCGGTCGCTACCCACTACGAACATTCCGGTATGCCCGGGGATTTCGAAATAAAACAAATCCGGCTCCGTGTCCATGTCCTTGAGGCGGGCTTCGAAATTCGAGCTATTCCACGAAGCCAGTTCGGAAGCCTGACTCCCCTGGCTCGCAGCAAAACCGGTCTCGTCGGGATAATGTCTTACTATCCGCGTGATTTTTCCCCCGGCGGATAACCGCCATCCCAATCCAACCGGAGTAGCCAGATCTTCGACCCGGATACCGGAAGCCTGACAATTCAAATGTACTGGAACGACATACTCGCTTTCGCCGACGGTATACAAAGGAAGCTGAATGTTCAATGTTCCTGAATAGAGGTTTACCGGCGTATTCACACTACGAATTAAAGCCACCCCATCGGGAGAAGGAGGGAGATGATAATTGCCGACATAAGTGATTTGGGCAAAACTTTCCCCTAGCAGACAAAACCATATCAGGCCTGTCAGCCAAAATTTGTGAGTTTTCATTATACATAAAAATTTGCGAATTAATAATGGAATCCGGATTCGTTCATTTTTATACTACAATACTAATCATTTCCTAATAAAAAACTATTGGCATTCCATTGACATTCCATTGGCATTCTATTACCCATCT
The DNA here is from genome assembly GCA_021771575.1 of Bacteroides sp. GTDB lineage: Bacteria > Bacteroidota > Bacteroidia > Bacteroidales > Marinifilaceae > Odoribacter. Next base: position 6,507 of record JAETOX010000074.1, read on the forward strand.
GTTAAGAAATCTTTCATCCTAAAACCGGCAATATGTTAAAAAATACAAAAATGAGCATCTTATTTCTTTCATTTTGAAACGTGGGAATCCCAAAATCCGTTATTCGGGTAAGTTTCCACAACTAGAAACGAGTTCATCGACATATTTACAAATTCTACTAATGAGTCAGAAGGATAAATAAAAAGAAATATAAAATTGTGAGTTACTTAATTATGAAAATGTTATGAAAAAAGGATTAATGTTTATTGTATTGGCTGCCGGTCTATGTGGTATAACAAAGGCACAGGGGCAAGTGGAGGAATTGATTGTAGAACAACGTCTCCCGGGGTATAAAACTTCTTTTGAGGCTAACCCGTTTTGGCACAACTGGTTTGTTTCGGCAAACTTCGGTGCCAATGCTCTGTTTGCCGAGCATTCGTCACAGGCAAAATTCAGAAACACGATTACGTTTATGCCGGAACTGGCAATCGGAAAAATGTTCAATCCCTGGTGGGGATTAAGACTGCAAGGCGGCGGAGGTTCCCTGCATGGATTCACATACGATGCGAAAAGTATGATTCACATGCATTACATGCATCTGAATATTGACTTTATGATGGGTTTGATCAATTTCTTCGCTAAATATAAACCTGACCGCGTATTCGATATTGTTCCTTTTTTCGGAGTCGGAGGTATGACCCGTAAACACCAGCAATCTTTTACCATTCATGGAGGTGTACAAGCTCGTTTTATGTTATCCGAACGTTTTGATTTCAACATCGAATTCCAAGGGTTAATCCTTAACGATAAACTTGTAAAAGTAGGTGGTTTTCCGAACGACGGTATCGGTGGTTTGACAGCCGGTTTCACTTATCGCTTCAAAGGCAGAGGTTTCCAGGTTGCTCCGAAACAAGCCGTTATTGCTGAAATGGCTGCTGCAAACTTAGTTCTGGCTAATCAAGTTACTGAATTACAAAACCGTCCGCCAGAAATCAAAGTAATTGAAAAAGAAGTAATTCGTCCGGTAGAATCCAAGGATGTAGAAATCTATGAATCTATACCTTCTACTATTCCTTTCCGGTTTAACAGTGCCGTTATTCAGGATATTTATGATCCTCTGATTTATAACATCGGTACGTTTATGAAAAACAATCCGAATGTCAGAATCCGGATCGTCGGTTATGCCGATAAATTCGGTCCAATCAATGTCAATCTGCGCATTTCTCAAGAAAGAGCCGAAGCTGTGGCCAATATGCTGAAGAGAGAATATGGTATCAACTCCAACCGCATGGTGATTGAGTATGTCGGAAAAGAAAAACCCTACTATAAGAGCAACAACAAATGGAACCGTTGTGCTATGGTAGAAATCATCAAATAAGCGGATAAAACGGATAAAGAAGATAAAACGGATAAAGCGGATGGAGTGTCTAATAAACCGCTTTATCCGTTTCATCTTTATTCATCCGTCTCCTCTTTTTTCTTATTTTTGTAGGTTGAAGCATTATTAGAATTACATTTATATGACAACCCGGAAACAGCATAAGACAAGAAAAAAGAAGCTCCGCTCTTCACGAAAAAAATCCAACGAATTCCGCCATCTCAAATATATTTTTCTGTTTATTTTAATTTTAGGTGGCAGTGTGGGTTTATTTGTCTATTCCGTTTATGCCGGTTTGTGGGGACGACTTCCCAACTATGAAGAATTACGCAATATTCGTAACGATGAAGCGTCAGTATTATACAGCGAAGACGGCAACCTGATTGGAAAATATTATATTGAAAACCGGACAAACGTCAATTACAAAAATATTTCCGGATATGCGATCCAAGCTTTGATCGCTACCGAAGACGTCCGTTTTTACCAACACGAAGGAGTAGATAAAATCAGTATGCTCCGGGTCTTTTTCAAGACTTTTCTTCTAGGCGACCGTAGCTCCGGCGGTGGCAGTACTTTAAGTCAGCAGTTAGCCAAAAATTTGTATCCCCGGGAAGAACAGCAAGTAACTTTTATTCCTATTGTCAAGCTAAAAGAAATGTTTACAGCCCGGCGTTTAGAAAATATTTATTCAAAAGATGAAATCCTCACACTTTATTTGAATACGGTTTCTTTCGGAGAGAATACATTTGGTATCGAAAGTGCTGCCCAAAAATATTTTTCCACTTCAGCTTCTCAACTTACTCTCCCCCAAGCTGCTACCCTGATCGGTATGTTGAAAGGTCCTTCACGGTATAATCCCCGCCTGCACCCACAAAGAGCCTTACAGCGCCGCAATACGGTTATTGATCAAATGATCAAATACGATTATCTGGACGAGGACAGTGGAAATCAATGGAAAGCTGAAGAACTGGTTCTTCATTACCGACCGATCAACCATTATTCCGGACTGGCCCCGTATCTAAGAGAAAAAATCCGACAAGATGCGGTCAAGATACTCGAAGAATACAATCATCTCTACAGAACCAATTATAATCTTTATAAAGACGGTCTCACGCTGACTACTACACTGGATGCAGAAATGCAGCAATACGCCGAAGAAGCTGTCAGGCAACATTTAAAAAAACTTCAGGAATCATACTATACACACCTCGGAAAAAAAGAACCGTGGGATAAAAATCCGGCTATTCTGCGAAATGCCATTCAGAAAAGCCCCATTTATAAACGGTTACAACACCAGGGATTAAAAGAAAAGGAAATCCTGAAGAAAATGGAAGAAAAAAAGCCTATGTTGGTCTATTGTCCAGAACAAGGGGAAAAACAAGTAGAATATTCTTCCATCGATTCGATCAAATACTACCTGAAAATTTTACATCCGGCCATGATCGCCGTCGAAGCTCAAACGGGGAAAATCAAAGCCTGGGTGGGAGATCTGGATTATAAATATTTTCAGTATGACCAAGTAGAAGCTCCCCGTCAGGTAGGTTCAGTATTCAAGCCCGTTGTATATAGTGCAGCCATCAGCCACGGAGCCCGTCCAGACGCCTATTATAAAAATGAACAGAAAACATATCCGGAATATGATGATTGGTCTCCCCGGAATTCAGACAATCAATATGATGGCTATTACACGTTAAAAGGAGCACTAAGTAAATCCATCAACACAATTGCAGTAGAAGTACTTCTGCAAACAGGGATCGACGCAGTGATCGAGCAAGCCCGTAAATTAGGCATTCACTCCGAACTTCCCCCCTACCCTTCGCTAGCCCTAGGCGTTGCCGACATTCCTTTACGCGAAATGATCGATCCTTTTCTTTGTTTCGCCAATAGCGGAAAACTTAGTTCTTCTTATTACCTAACCGAAATCAAAGATAAAGAAGGACATCTTATTTATCAGGCCAAGCCTGAAGCAGCCAAAGCAGTTCTTCCCCCTTCGGAAGCTCATCTGATGAGTAATATGCTGGCAGCAGTCATCGATGAAGGCACCGGGCGGAGATTACGTTCATACGGACTTCAAAATGAGATGGCAGGAAAAACCGGAACTACTCAAAATCAGGTAGACGGCTGGTTTATCGGTTATAATCCGCGTCTGGTAGTTGGTGTCCGTGTAGGAGCCAATGATGTAAACATTCATTTCAACACCATCCGGCTGGGACAAGGTTCTAATATGGCATTACCCATTTTCGGTGAATTCATGAAAAAGTGCCTGCAAAGCGATACCTACCGCCACTGGAACAAACTCAGTTTTCCGGAAGCACCGGTGATGCAGGAAAAAAACAAAGAAATTCCCGAATTTAAAGAACATCTGAATCTGATCGATAAAATCACCAACCGGAAACTGGAAAAAGTAAAACACCCTGCCGAAACCTCCATAAAAGAACAAAAAGAAGGATTTTTCAAACGGTTGTTTAAAAAGAAAAATAAGGACTAAAAATAGACTCCTCCCAGTAAAACTGCCCCCATGATAAGCATACCGAAAATAATACTCTGCACAGAAATTTTCCGATCACCATTACATTGCGAATGAGGAATCAATTCATTGAGGGCAGTCGCAACCAATAGTCCTGACAATAAAGCTTTCAATATGCCAGTCAATACAGGGGTAGAATATTTCAAAATAAAAAAATAAGCGGTCACTGCTCCTATCGGTTCGAATAAAGAAGCGAAGATGCTATATCTTATCGCTTTTTTCCGATCCATAGACTCACTAATTTTATTGAAAAGTACTCCGATAGTCATTCCTTCGGGAAAATTGTGAACGATAATAGACATAACCAACGGAATTGCCACCCAGGGAGTGGCCAGATAGGATAAAAAAGTCGCCAATCCTTCTACAAAACTATGAGCCGTAATAGTCAATACAACGAGAGTAGCAATATGACGGTCTTGTCGGGTAGATTCGCTGTACAGATTTGCTTTCTTTTGCTTTCCTATATTCAACAAATATCCTAACGGATGTAACAATACGATACCAACAAAAAACCAAAGAGTGCTAATCAGCTTCGTCTCCCGGTAGTCAAGTTGGGAAGAGAGAATGCCAATAGCATCAGGCATTAATTTCATAAAAGCGGTGTAGAGCATAATTCCTGCAGCAAATCCCAAAATCAACGACAAAGTCCGCTGATTTACCCCCCTGAAATATAAAGAAGTCACCGCTCCTGTAAAAGTCGACACAGCCGCTATCCCGGTCATAACAAAGCCCATCCCAATGTCGAACGAGGTGATTTCTCCCATAATGGTGATTCTAATTTTTATTTTCTCTTTTATTCATACTGAATCACCTGAGGTTTTGTTACGCGATAATCATAAAACTCACCCTGTTTTCTCCCGGATAAAATAGCCTGTACACTTCGTCCATCCTCGGGAATTGTGGGATAGAAAGTGAACCGGAAAGTAAGATTCTTAATAACGACATTATCATTTCGAAGGTTCAAAGCAACTCCGATACCCCAGTAAGTCTTACTTTTAAGCAAACGTTTTTCTTCGGGAGCAATGATCCCGGCATCCACAAATCCCGATACCGAAATCCGGAATCCTCTTTTGATATAAGGTAAGAAAAAAGTAGTTGCCAAAGCCATTGATAGTTTTTGATTTCCCCGGAGAGTATCCGAAGAAAATCCACGAATATTGAAATCTTCGATATACAAATAGTCGTCTTCATATCGCCGGATTCCTAAAACGTAGCGGATATCGTTATAGAAACGGAATTTCAGATCTCCCAGACTACACAAATTACTGATATGACTGGCTCCTACTTTGAATACTCCACGTTCGAAACCACCTTTCCCCAGATAAGATCCCAGAGCAATCTGGGCAGCATAGTACCGCTCTGTTGCAGTATTGAAATGTGAATACCAGCATTCTGCTCCCCAATAGCCAAAATTATCATATTCACTTTTCTCGAAACCAACCGTAGTATTGAGGTATAAACCGGTAGGAATATCTTCGGTACGTCCGAAATCATAGATTAAATTTGCTTTATAATATTTCAACTTGGTATAGGTAATGGCACTGAAATAATCCCGACGATTGTAATACAAATGATTGGTATCATCGGAAACGACAGGTCGGTCATTAAAAAAAGTAGTAAAAAAACGTCCGGTAAGGTAGATATTCTGGTTATAACTATACCGGTAAGGTAATAAAAATGACTTTCCTATCCACAGATCCTGAAAATGATAATCAAAAAGTACTTCCAGGCGATTGACATTCCGATCGGGTAAATCGTCGGAATAGTAAACTCTGCCGGCAGCCACTCCTCCAGCCCATTTCATTCGGGTAGTCAAAAATTTCCGTTCTACGTCGACCCGAACTTGTTTTTCCCAATAATCGTTCCGATAGAACCCCAGTATATCGATATGAGATCCCCGGATACTATTCACTTTATATTCCAATCTATTTCCCCACTTTTTATCCTTAGTACCCCGGTAACTAAACTCATAATTGACGACATGTCCTAATTTCAGGAAGTTTTTATTCTCCACCCCCAGTTCGAAGGAGTTCAAAAAGTTCGATTCTACCGTAGCTCCCCAGGACAACTGATCTTTGCAAATCAAGGTCACATTTACTTGATTGGTATCCGAAGGTACCTCCGATACCCTGATTGTGGCATCATCAATGTAATCCAAGTTTCTCAGCAGTATTTCATTCTGTACCAATTCGAAAGGAACCAGCCTCATGCCGGGTTTAACCGTCAACTGTCTTCGAATCACTTTTTCTGCCGTCTTTAGATGTGTTTTATTCGCCAAGTTTTTCAGCCAACCAATATCTTCCTCGAAATAGGTGGTATCGTAAACGCTGGTCCCATATGGAGGCAACACTTTAACAACAATATCGCGGATTATCTTCCCGGTATACTGCTTGAACCGTTGTTCGCTGTTTTGGGTACGCATAACGCTCAAATGTCCAGGCTTGGGATCGACAAAGACCATTTTATAAAGCTCTTTGGTCCACTTATTTTTATAAGCAAAATCTTTGATTTTGGTATATTCGTACTTTAATGTATCCCGAATCAGGCTATCGGGCAAATACACTAACGGCATTTTCTCTTTTTCGCCGATAACTTTATACTTTACAGGTAACAAGGTATCCCGTCTGAAATCACTATACACACGCACTACACCTTCCCTGGGAAATAAAGTATCTATCTGGACACTATCCTGCCTGGCAAGAGTATTGGGGTCGCAAGCCAACAATCTCCCTCCGATAAACATCATCAAAACCCATACCACGATATTCTTCATACTATTCTCCTCATGGCCGGCTGCTTACCAGTTCTATGCCCGATTTATCTTCCTTCCTGAATGATCTTTTCCTGTAAAGGAGCCGAAATCCAGGTTTTTATCTTACCATTTTCCAAATATATAAAACATCCTTCTAATTGAGGTTGCGTTTCTATGATTTCTTTTGCCTGTTGAAGCCCCAACACCATAAATGCCGTGGCATAAGCATCTGCTTCCATACAACTGGCTGCATAAACAGAAGCGCTCAGTACCTCTGTTTGAACGGGATATCCGGTTTTCGGGTTCAAGGTATGAGCATATTTTTTCCCTTCATGAATGTAAAAGTTCCGATAATTACCGGAAGTAGCCAGAGCTCCGGAAGTGAGCCCTAAAATCATTTGCAATTGCTGGTCGGCAGCAGTAACATCATCTTCAGGCCGGTCGATACCGATACGCCAAGGGCGCTTTTTACTGCTTATTCCTTTTACTCGCACCTCTCCTCCTATTTCCACCATATAATTTTCTATTCCCTGACTTTCCAGGTATTCAGCCGCCAAATCCACCCCTAATCCTTTAGCAATGGAACTGGCATCCAAAGTTATCTCAGGAAACTGTTTCAGCAAACGGTTATCTTTCAATTCCAATTTATTCATTCCGACAAACCGAAGAATCGAATCGATACGCAACGAATCTGGAAAAGCAGTACGTTTGAAGCCGAATCCCCAAGCATTTACCAACGGACCAACCGTGATATCAAAAGCACCTGCTGTGACTTCATTGATTTTCAATGCCATTTGGAACATCCGGCGGAATAAACGGTCTGTACTATCGGACTCATTGCGGTTGATCGCACTAATCACAGAACGGGAGTTGAACATAGATAGGGAGGCATTTACCAGTTCCATCTGTTCCTGCAATTCTGCCTGCAGATCATCGGTACCAGCATAGGATATATGATAATAAGTCCCGTAAATTTTCCCCTCTGCATACCGATATATTTCTCCTTGATGACATCCTCCTAGAAACAGAAATATAATCCAATAATTTTTCATATTCTTATCCTCTTCTTTCAGCTATCATACAGCCCCTTCCCGCTTTCCATCCTGATCTTTTACGGTATGCTGAATCATTTTTAAAAATAAAATCCTAAATTAAAATAAACCCCCAATTTTTTGTCCCAATTCGATAAATCGAAAGTCACACTGATCGGGCCGATAATGCTATTATAAGCGTAACTGGCTCC
>JAETOX010000317.1 GCA_021771575.1 Bacteroides sp.
CCGGCCTTTTATGCAGAACCTACGACGATCTGACCGACATGTACGACCCCTGCCAGTCAAGGTTTATAAACAGCGGCCTGTATGTGACGGATGATAATTGGGAATCCGTAAAGGCTGCCGTCGGAAAATATATTTACATCGACCCGAATACGGGTGAAGAAAAGACAACCATGGGGGTGATCGCAGATACCATCATCGGCGAATTTATCCTCGGGCAAAATCTTTTGATTCGCAATGAAAACGGTTCTCTGGAATTCAAAAAAGACGGCTTCCATATCACCAACGGCAAGGAAGGCGATAAGATGGTTTCTTTTGTCGTCAATCCCGACGAAGAAAAACTGCTGCGGATTACAAAAGGAGGCGGCGGCAGCGCAAAAGATCTGTTTTATACCGACAAAGACGGAAACGTATATTTTGCCGGCAATCTGTCTTCTCCGGGCGGGAAGATCGGCGGGTTTACGATAAAGCCGAACGCGCTCTGTAACGGGACGGATTCCATGACAAGTACGGCTACGGGAGTGTACCTGGGGACGGACGGAATCAGACAGTATCAATCCCCTTCCACCTATACGCAGATTCAAAACGGGAAGCTCACCTGCATGGGGGCTGATATCAAAGGTAACATTTACCTTAATAACGATCTTATGATGTGGCATGGCGACGACATAAGTGATTTTGGCGCACGTTACGAAAAAGCCTTAAGCTGGGAACTGTTATCCGAAGCATACGTTCTGAGGCTTGGGGGAGCGGCGGCGATCACATCCTATCTGCATATACAAAACGATGCTCATATGTGGGGTAACGCCAGTGTCGGAGGTAATATCGGTGTGACTGGAAATTTATCCGTTCAGGGAAATACAAATCTAAAGGCCGCAACCGTCACCGGAACACTTGTACTGTCTAAGAAAACCGACGCATCCGGCACGGAAAACAAATCCCCGGCATTGATTGTCGGAGGAACCTCCGCAGAAGCCCATTTAGAGCTTGATAACAATGAGATACAGGGAAAAGGCAACGGTACAACGCCGAATCAAATATCACTAAATGCGGATGGCGGAAATGTTAATATTGGTAAAGACACTGGTGAGTATAAATGTACCATACGGCTTGCAACAAAATTTTTAAGAAATGTGTGGATAGAAGATCTTTCATTGGGTAATGCATTGCGTAATGATTTGGAAATACAAAATAACAAATGGATTACTACCGATTTTATCATCAGCAGCACTCCTGACGGCGACTATAATAACGTTGTTTCCAGTCCTGTAAGGCTGCTTGGTATGAATAGCAAAAATCAAATCCATATCGGCGACCCTGATTCGAATAATGA
>JAETOX010000075.1 GCA_021771575.1 Bacteroides sp.
TTAACGATAAAATTTCCACAGATTCCGCCGACCAAAGAAAATAAGATCTTGTTTTCATTTAGTTGACATCGCAACTGTAGTGGTATTTCCACTGTTCCGAAAGTTTGTTCGATGGTTTGGTCATAGTTTCCGATGCTATTCATTACCATAGCCTGAGGATTACGGTATGCTACTGCTTTCGTTCGGCTTTTCACATTTCCAAGGGGAGTAGTTTTTATTTTTTCACTGTTTCGCAATCCTTGCAAAACAGCATATTGTCTGTTTGTGGTAACTTTTTCTGAAGTTTTCTGTCCCATTCGGGAATAATAGACCCCAGTTTGAATAGATAGTCTTTTCCCGGTATGAACAGCTAAACGCAAACCACCACCAGTATTCATCAGCCCATCCATTTCGTTGCTTGAATAATCGGAACCGCGGGGAGATTTCACCTCCGAAGAATAAGATCCGGAAGAATATACCGGTATAAAATGACCACTTATCTCAAAACTAAATTTCTTCTTTTCAGGTTGGGAAATAGTAATTTTTTCAGCTAGCAAAGCTTGATATTTTTTGTTATTTTCGATGGCTTCCTGACTTGTTAAAGGAATGAAATCTTTGCGAAGCCCTGCTGTATTCAAATATTGCAAGGTGGTGTGCTTCAGGGCCGTTATTTTTGCATATTGCCGAACAACCGGTTCCGAATGAACTTTCTTTGGTTGGTAGTTCAGGGCAGCGGTTTGCAGGATCGGGAAAAGTGTTCCCTGAAAGAACTGTTTTTCGGAGATTTCCGGATCGGTTAGCTTGGAGGGTTCTGTTTGAATCCGGGGAAATTCTTCCATTATTTCCACTAATTTCACTTTGGGAGCCGGATCGGAATGCAAGAGCCAGATTCCGATAAGAGCAACCACCAAGGCTGCAACAGCAATCCCACTGTATAACCAGTAGATTGCCGGATGTTTATAATCACCTAATTGTCGGTCAATATTTTCCCAAATATAGGGGGGAGGTTCGCAGGTTTTATCCTGAAATGCCTTTTTGAACAATCGATCCAAATTATAACTCATGATCCCAATAATCCTTTACTTTGCGTTTTAAAATTTCCCTGGCTCTAGCCAGATTGGATTTAGAAGTACCTTCTGTAATCCCCATCAATGTCGCAATGTCTTTATGCTGCATCTCGTCTATGACATATAAATTAAACACCATTCGATATCTTTCCGGTAATTCGGATACAAATTCGGAGAGTACATCGACTGGTATAGTAACTTCTTCCGACAGATCTTCGTCTTCCACATCCGGAAAATCTTCCGTCAATTCCATTTGATAGTTTTTTCTGAACTTTTCAAGGGCAGTATTAATAAAGATTCGTTTCATCCAACCTTCAAAAGAGCCTTTACCTGTATATTGATCAATGGATGCAAATATCTTGATAAATCCGTCCTGCAAGGTGTCCTCGGCCTCTGCGCGATCCCGGGAAAAGCGGATACAAATAGCAAACATTTTCGCAGAAAACAACCGATAAAGTTTTTCTGCTGCTTTTCTATCGCCTTGCTTGCATTTATTTATTATTTGATCCAAGTTATACATCAATATCTATTCTTTAGATGTAAAGATGTGAAAAAGGTTGCGCCGGAGAAAACAAAAAAAAGAAATGAGGCCATTCAAAATCCATTTTTTGAATAACCTCATTTTTTTGGTTATTACTGGGATTATAAACCGATAGGCTTGGTCTTTTCAGCTAACCAACAAGCTTCCTCCGGATTAAGGAAAGGAGCTGTTTTTTCATATACGGTGTGATGATAATCATTCAACCATTTCTTTTCTTCTTCATTCAAGAGTTCAATCGAAATAGCTGAAGTATCGAAATAGCAAAGTGTTAATGTTTCGAATCCATACCATTCTCCGAATTCATTCTTTGCCAGAGGTACGCAAAGAATCATATTCTCATGACGAATGCCGTGAGCACCTTCGCGGTATAGTCCCGGCTCGTCGGATGTAACCATACCTGGTAGTAGGATTTGATCTTTCAATTCTTGTCGAATAGCTTGAGGGCCTTCATGTACGCTCAAGAAAAAACCGATACCGTGTCCGGTCCCGTGTCCGTAATTTCTGCAAGTCTGCCATAAAGGTTGTCGGGCAATAGCATCCATATTACAACCTCGTGTTCCTTTCGGAAATATACATCTACTCAATGCGATCATCCCTTTTAGTACAATTGTATAATCTTCTTTTTCCTGTTGGGTAAGTTCTCCCAAAGGTACGGTTCGGGTAATATCGGTTGTACCATGAAGATATTGCCCTCCTGAATCGATCAGGTAAAAACTCCGGGCTTCCAATTTAGCAGCTTTTCCTGGTACAGCAGAATAGTGAGGAAGAGCCGCATTCTTTCCATAAGCAGAAATATTTTGGAAACTATCTGAAACACACCCTTCCATTTCGGCCCGGAAGGCCGAAAGTTTGTCGGATACAACAATTTCATCCAATTGGTTGCCTATATTATTTTCCAGCCAATAAAAGAATTTGGTAAGGGCTACACTGTCTTTTATACAAGCCTGGCGGTAACCTTCTATTTCTGTAGGATTCTTGATGGCTTTGGCTAGGGGGATTGGTGACTCTACAACTTCAACCTGAAACCGGGAAGCTATTTTATTATATATAGCATAATTTAACGTCGTGGTATCAAGACAAAACCGGGATTTTTTGTTTAGGCTTTCAAGGAAAAGGGGGAGATGATGATAATCCTCTACTTCGATGCCCTGAGCATGTAATTGTGCTTTTACCTCCGGAACCACTTTGGAACACTTTACGAATAACCAGGCATTTTCTTTACCCACAACAGCATAGCTAATCGTAACAGGTGTATAAGCGATATCATTACCCCTCGTATTCAATAACCAAGCTATCTCATCCAAACAACTGAATAAAAAATAGTCGACCTGATAAGTTTTCAAATGTTCCCGAACCATTTCCAGTCTGGCTTCTGCCGATTGTCCTGCAATTTCTGTCGGCACTAAAAACACCGGATCTTCAGGTAAAGCAGGGCGATCCAACCAGATTTCACCGATCAAATCCGTTTGTTCGGTGACTTTGATTCCTTGTACATCCAATTTTTTTTGTAAATTCTGCATATCGGCAACAGAAATACAATAACTATCTAAACCAACTTTACTTTCAGGAGGTAAAGTGGCTGCCAGCCATTCTGGATAATCAACAGCCCCGGGAATACGCAACTTGTGCAAACTGATTCCGGTTCCTTGCAATTGTTTTTCAGCTTGAATGAAATATCGGGTATCTGTCCAAAGACCGGCATCGTCCTTTAAAATGACTACGGTACCAAAAGAACCTGTGAATCCTGAAATCCATGCTCTTTGTTGCCAGGCTGCAGGTAAATATTCACTATTATGTGGATCTGTCCCAGATACGATATAAGCGTCCAAACCTTCCCGCTCCATGATTTTTCTTAAAGCCGATAGTTTTTCATTAGTAGTCATATTTCTTCTTTTTTAAATTCCATCAAATATATAAACAAATATACAAAATTACAAAACAGGAAGTGTTACAAATGTAACAATGATACGCCCAAAATGAGAAGAAGAAATATGTATTACAAGTGTAATAAAAAATCAACGTAGTAGATTGTCTTTACAAATATAACAATTGGCGATTATACTTTTTTACAATTTTTAATTTTTTGTATATACATAACTGATATCTAGTATTTTACATATGCATTTCTACAAAAAAACTTTAATTTAAGGAGATGGGCGAACGCATTTAAAGCAGCAAATCAAGAGGTTTGGAAATTATTATTTTTGTTATTTGTTTTATTATCAGTTTATTATAATATATTATATGAATATTATATTCAATATAAAATGAAGCATATCTCTTGGGATGCAATGTGTCAATGAATTGATTTAAATATACTTACTTAAAACAAACGACAAACAATAATATAACATATTGATTTTCAATGATTAAAATCATTTTCAAAAAAGTAACTAGACTACTAGTTACATTTGTAATTTATATAACATTACATGTGTAATTTTTGTATTTTCGAATTTTGCATTACATTTGTAATGCAATTTATTACAATATGCAAGAAAGATTTAAGCAACTTTTAGAGGAAAAGAACTTGACTGCAACGCGTTTTGCTGCAATGATCAATGTCAATGCTTCTGCTATGTCTCATATTCTGAATGGACGTAGTAAACCTAGTTTTGATTTATTGGACAAAATCATTCAAGCATTTCCAGATATTAATTTGAATTGGTTGATTTCGGGAGAAGGAGCCATGTTGAATCGTATCAAGCAACCGACAGCAGCTCATACGGCTGCCTCTAAAAGTTTATCTGAGGACAAGACGAAAGAAGTTTCCCCTCCTCAGCCGGAAGGAGAAATTCCGTTACCTCCGGATCAACCGAAGATACAGTCATTTCCTGCTGTCATTCCTTCGGCTGTTTCTACAAAAAAGATCAAAAGAATTATTATATTTTTTGAAGACGGTAGTTTTGAAGATTACGAAAAATAGGCTGTGCAAAGTTGCGGATATGCACAGCCTTATTCTGATCAGATTAAACCAATTATTTCTTTTACTGATTTAAACCCGTTTTCATCCAAATAATGCAGAATGCCGTCAATAACTTTTAGGGTAATACCAGGATCAATGAAATTGGCAGTACCGATTTGAACAGCAGAAGCTCCGGCCAGCAGAAATTCTATGGCATCTGTTGCACACATGATACCACCTAAACCGACAACAGGTATTTTGACCACCTTAGCCACTTGCCACACCATGCGTAAGGCGACAGGTTTTACGCAGGCGCCACTCAGTCCACCAGTGACCGTGCTTAATAGAGGTTTGCGTTTTCGGACATCTATGGCCATTCCCAATAAGGTATTGATCAGAGAAACCGAATCGGCTCCTTCGGCTTCAGCAGCCAAGGCTATACCCTGGATATCGGTTACGTTCGGGGATAATTTGATCATCAAATGCTTATGATAAACTTTACGTACAGCTTTCACCACCTCAGCTGCCGAGACACAACTTGTACCAAAAGCCATACCGCCTTCCTTCACATTGGGACAAGAAATATTGAGCTCAATCCCAGGAATATTTTCCAGTTCATTTATTTTTTCTGCCGTTGCTACATAATCAGAAACGGTAGAACCTGAAACATTTACTAAAATATTTGTTTTGATGTGCTGGATCCGAGGATAAATGTGTTCTATAAAATAGTCTACTCCTTTATTTTGTAACCCTACTGCATTAAGCATCCCGGAAGGAGTTTCGGCCATGCGGGGATAGGGGTTTCCTTCACGAAGTTTCAAGGTCGTTCCTTTTACGATAAAACCACCCAAACGTTTCAAGTCAATAAAATCCTGGAATTCAAGTCCATACCCAAATGTACCTGAAGCGGTTAGAACAGGATTTTGCAGTTCCAACCCATGATTAAGGTTTATATTTAAATCTGCCATTTTAAATCATTTATATTGAACACGGGACCATCTATACACACACATTTATGCCCTTCTTTTGTATCGTTTACACAACAAAGGCAGGCTCCAATTCCACAAGCCATTTTATTTTCCAACGAAACTTCACACTCAATTTTATTCTCATAAGCATACCTTGCAACTGCTTTCATCATAGGTTCAGGGCCGCAACAAAAGAGATGATCGAATTTTTCTTTTAGGAGAGAGTGCTGAGTAGGATATCCTTTTTCTCCATAAGAGCCATCTTCTGTTGTATAGTAGACTGTTGCATATTTTTCATACTCTTCTTTCAAAACGATATCCGAAGCGGTACGGGTACCAATAAGCACGACCGGTGTTACTCCCTTCGCTTTTAGTTCTTTCGCCAAATGCAAGAGTGGAGCGATTCCGACTCCTCCGCCGACAAGAAGACACTTTCCGGTATCTGGTAAGGAAAAATGGTTTCCTAAGGGAAGTATAATATTCAACTTTTCTCCTGCTTTAATTTTTGACAATGTAGCCGTACCTTGACCGGCAATTTTGATAAGTAAATAAAGTAAACCTTCGTCCGGATCTACATTATGCACCGAGATAGGACGACGCAAAAAAGTTGCAGGGGAATGCTCCACTTTGATATTGACAAATTGTCCTGGTTCTATTTCAGGCATTTCCGGAGAATATACCACCAACAGAAAAGTATCCGGATTCAATTGCCGGTTTTCTTTTACAGTAAAATCGATTATTTTTTTCATTCTGGTCAATCTGCTAAGCGATATGCTAAATTTATAATTTTTCTTTCAGATAGCGTCCGGTATGGGAACGTTCACAATGGACCAACTCTTCAGGCGTTCCGCAAAATACGATATTTCCTCCTTCTTTTCCTCCTTCCGGGCCTAGGTCGATCACATAATCAGCACCTTTGATAACATCCATGTTATGTTCGATGATCACTACCGAATGTCCACGATCTATCAAGGCATTCAAAGATTCCATCAGTTTATGGATATCATGAAAATGGAGTCCGGTGGTCGGTTCGTCGAAGACAAAAAGAGTAGGTTCGGCATTTTCCCTGCTTAAGTGGTAAGCTAATTTCACTCGTTGACTTTCTCCGCCGCTCAAAGTACTGGATGATTGTCCCAGTTTTATATATCCTAGTCCGACATCCACTAATTTTTGCAATTTATCTACAATGCTCCGCTCGCTATGTCCATTGCACGTTGAAAAAAATTCCAATGCTTGATTTACGGTCATTTCCAGCAAGTCGTATATACTTTTTCCTTTGTAAAGAATTTCCAATACATCATCTTTAAAACGTCTCCCTTTACAATGTTCGCATTCCAAGTAGATATCCGCCATAAACTGCATCTCTACCTTAATGATCCCTTCGCCCTGACATTCTTCACAACGTCCGCCGGGAACATTAAAAGAAAAATGAGAGGGTTTGAAACCCTGCATTCTGGCCGCTTGTGTATCGGCAAAAATTTTTCGGATATCGTCCCAGGCTTTCAGGTAAGTCACCGGATTGGAACGGGTAGATTTTCCGATGGGATTCTGATCTATAAATTCGACACCCGAAATAGCTTTCAAATCTCCGGATAATTTATCGAAACTGCCGGTTCGGTCGGAATAATCCCCATAATATTTTTTCAAGGCAGGCACTAGGATATTTTTAACCAACGTACTTTTACCCGATCCGCTTACACCGGTAATTGCTGTCATCACTCTCAACGGAAAGTCTACCGTGATATTTTTCAGGTTATTTTCCGTAGCCCCGGAAACAGTAATTTTTTTATTCCATGTTCTTCTTTGCGTCGGTACTTCAATTTTTCTTTTTCCAAACAGATAATCTGCTGTAAAGGTATTGGCAGTCTTCATTTGTTTTGTATCACCTTGAAAGACCACTTCACCTCCCAAACGGCCGGCATTCGGACCGATATCGATTACTTCGTCCGCCGCTTTAATGATATCTTCATCATGTTCAACTACAATGACCGTATTTCCCAAATCTTTCAATTTTTTCAACACCCGGATCAATTGTTCAGTGTCCCGAGAGTGAAGCCCGATGCTAGGTTCGTCCAGGATATATAAGGAGCCCACCAATGCCGATCCTAAGGAGGTGGCCAGATTAATTCGTTGGGATTCTCCCCCTGAAAGGGTAGAGGAAAGACGGTTCAAAGTCAGATACCCGAGACCGACTTCCAGTAAAAATTCCAGTCGGTTCTGAATATCCGGTAAGATTCTTTCCGCTACTTTCATTTGTCTGGGCGATAATTCCAGATGATCGAAAAATGCTTTCAATTCGGTTACAGGCATTTGAACTAACTCCAGTATAGATTTACCGCCGATTTTAACATAACCGGCCTCCGGTTTTAAGCGAGTACCATGACATTCCGGGCAATAGGTCTTGCCTGTATACCGCGCAATCATTACCCGATTTTGTATTTTATATTTTTTTGTTTCCAAATGGGCAAAAAAATCATAGATACCTCCGAAATAGTGACATCCTTTCCATAACAATTCTTTTTCGGCTTCCGTCAATTCATAATAAGGCGTATGTACTGGAAAATTTACTTTGTAGGCATTTCGAACCAGTTCTTTTTTCCATTCACCCATTTTTTCTCCCCTCCAGCACATAATAGCATCTTCATATACACTCAAGGATTTATTAGGGACCACCAGATCCTCATCGATTCCAAGTACGCGCCCGTACCCTTCACATTTGGGACAAGCTCCTAAAGGAGAATTGAAGCTGAACATATTAACTGAAGGCACTGTAAAATGCATCCCGTCAGCTTCGAAGCGATTCGAAAAACAACGGATTTCGCCCTCTGTTTCGATAAAACATTCACCCTTACCTTCATATAAAGCTGTTTCTATGGATTCCGATATCCGGGAGAGGGTATCTTTTTCCTGACCAACCTTGATTCGATCGATCACTAGGTAAAGTTCCACTTCTTCAGGGAATGGCTGATTTTGAGCGACCACATCGTCTATCCGGCAAAATTCCTGATTGACTTTTAGACGTATAAATCCTTGGCTCGATAACAGCTTCAGAGTTTCGGTTTTTTCTAAATGCTCTGGACGTGCCATGATAATCACTATTTTTCCCTCATATTTTTCGAGGATATAGCGAGTAATGTCGTCGACGTTGTCTCTTTTCACTTCCTGACCAGAGACAGGAGATATCGTTTGGCCTGCCCGGGCATATAATAGTTTGAGATAATCGTAAATTTCGGTAGAAGTACCAACTGTCGAACGGGGATTGGAGGTATTTACTTTTTGTTCAATTGCCACTGCCGGTGGAATACCTTTAATGTAATCACATTCCGGCTTATTAAGTCGACCTAAAAACTGACGAGCATACGACGATAAACTTTCTACATAACGACGCTGCCCTTCGGCATAGAGTGTATCGAATGCCAATGAAGATTTTCCGCTTCCCGACACACCGGTAATCACAATCAGTTTATTCAGTTCGATTTTAACATCGATATTTTTTAGATTGTGAACCCGGATTCCCTTCAAATCAATATATTGCTTATTCATAAATTTCTTCCTTTGAAGAACAAAGATAATGAAAATGTTGTATCTGGAAAAATAAAAGCACCCCAAGAGGAGTGCTTTTAAGCGTTTGGAATATGTTTGGAAATACGTTTATAGTCCGTTTATGACTTTTGTTAATTATTCAGAAACAACTTCGAACTGAACATCTACTTTTACTTCGCGGTGAAGTTTAATGACAGCGGAATAAGTTCCTACTTCTTTGATTTCTTTCAGCATAATTTTCTTCCGGTCGATATCAAATCCCTGAGCTTGGAGAGCTTCAGAAATCATAATATTGTTCACCGAACCGAAAATTTTTCCGGTACTGCTAGTTTTGGCACCTACAACCAGTTTCACTTCTGCCAGTTTAGCAGCTAACTCTTCAGCTTCAGCTTTAAGTTTAGCTTCTTTGTGAGCTCTTTGTTTAGTATTTTCAGCTACAATTTTTTTTGCCGATTCAGTTGCTAAGATAGCATATCCCTGAGGAATCAGGTAATTACGGCCATATCCGGGTTTTACGTTGATCACGTCATCTTTGTGACCCAGATTTGCTATATCTGTCAATAATATAATCTGCATTTCTTGTCCTCCTTTTAATTATTTCATCAAATCGGTTACGTAGGGCAACAAAGCAAGATGTCTTGCTCTTTTTATAGCAGTTGCAACTTTTCTTTGGTATTTCACAGAAGTTCCGGTAATCCTTCTGGGAAGAATTTTACCTTGTTCGTTCAGAAATTTCTTCAGGAATTCAGGATCTTTGTAATCGATGAATTTGATTTTTGCTTTTTTGAAACGGCAGTATTTTTTCTTTTTTACATCTACCGTGGGGGGGGTCAGATATCTGATTTCACTTTCGTTCTGTGCCATGGCTTATTTCTCCTCTTGTTTAGCTAAGTATTTACTCCTTCTTTTTAAAGTATACTCATAAGCATACTTGTCTAATCTAAACGTTAAAAAACGAATAACTCTCTCGTCACGTCTGTAAGCGGTTTCCAGTTTGTCAACCAGTTCACCTTCTGCTTCAAACTGCAACAAGTGGTAAAATCCGGTAGTCTTTTTCTGGATCGGATAAGCCAGCTTGCGAAGTCCCCAAGCTTCCTCGTGTTCAATCGTGCCACCATTGTCGGTGATAGCGCTCTTGAATTTTTCTACCGCTTCCTTTATCTGTTGTTCAGATAAAACGGGAGTTGTAATGAAAACGGTCTCGTAATGATTCAACATAATGATTTGATTATTAGTATAAAAATAATTTATCGGCCGCAAAGGTAGTATTTTCGCTTGAAATTGCCAAACATACTATTCATAAATTCTTTTTTTATCGAGCACGCGGTGATATTCGGCTGCATGCCGGTTATGTTCGCGCAGAGTATGGGAAAAATGATGTCTCCCCGAAAAATCACTTTTCGCACAGAAAAAGAAATAATCATGACGCTGGTAACCAAGTACAGCATCAATCACTTGAATGGAAGGCATACGGACCGGTCCCGGAGGTAAACCGATATTTTTATATGTGTTATAAGGGGAGTTAATTTCCATATGTTTTTCCAGGATACGCTTCAATGAAAAATCTCCCCAAGCAAATTTCAGGGTCGGACAGGCTTCCAGTTTCCAGTTTTTATTCAACCGATTAATGTAAACACCAGCAATGAGCGGGTATTCCTCTGGCTCGTTGGTCTCTTCTTCTACAATCGAAGCCAAAATGATGACATCCATGGGAGAGAGGCCGGCTTTTTTGGCTTTCTGTTGTCGTTCTTCCGTCCAGAATCGGCGGTATTCTTTATTCATCCGCTGAATGAAATCTTCGATTAACGTATTCCAGTAGATCTGGTAAGTATTGGGGATAAACATGCCGATAAAATTCTCCGCAGTAAACCCCCACTTTTTCACATATTCAGGATCACGTGCCAAAGTCAGAAAAGCTGTTGAATCGATGTACAATTGGCGGGAAAGTGTCCCTGCAAAATCTTCTAATGTACGGATGTTATTGAAAGTAAATTGGATAACATCCTGATTACCAGATCGTAAGAGATTAATCAGGTCGTTGTTGTTCATCCCGTTTTGTAGTCGGTAGCGCCCCGTTTTGACCCTGGAAGGGTATTTTTTTAATTCGGCCACTGTGCGAAGAGTGAAACTATTTTGAATATACCCTTTATTCTCCATTTTTTTCATCACCGAATCAAAAGAATCTTCGGGTAGAATCAAAAGGATTCCATCGTCAGGCACCGTAATATTAGGCCATTTCAAGAAATAATAATAACTGATTCCTGTGATAATTATTAATAGCAAAATGCCCCCTATTATAATATTACGTATTGTTTTTTTCATGTAACCGGAGTTTTCGTTACTCTTCATTGCGAAAATATAGTACGTAATAATTCATGTCCCGGTCGGGGTCGTATCCTTTCCGAATATATTTTTTCTCACCATGAATATATACATGGAAATTTTTATCCAGTTTTAGGACATGTTTAAAGTATTTCTTTTCATCCTTTACAGCAAAATCTGAAACAGCGAACTGTTCAGGTAGCTCTACTTGATTATCTTCCTCGTACTGGCATTTGAAATTCTCGAAAGCGTTAATAACTTCAGGTTCCTGAACAACTTCCTGCTTAAAGCGTTCTTCAGAAAAAACATCTGCGTCCTTAAAGAAGTTAATCGAGCGGTTGAGCATATCGATCTGTTCGGCCCGGGGAACATCGTTCTCCTGATTATAAATATCTTTCACAAAGTCCTTACAAAGGTTCAAGTAGTTGGAAGTCTGGAAATAACTGTCTTCTCCCGGTTCGAGACCTAAAAAATCAGTTGTCCAGTATATCGCTTCTTTGGTATTGGTCTTATCTAGAATACATACTTTGTAACCATTTTCTCGGTTTACGTTGAAAACCAGGCAAGCTTTATCCAATTTTTTGATATTGATTCCCGATTCACCCACCAATTGATAAGTGTTCTGATTCATGACGATTTTCAGGAAAGTATCTTTCGTTTCTGATTTAAAAATACCGATAGCATCACATACGCCTTCTTCTACATTACAATTACGAAAATAGACAATGTACAATTCTCCGGATTTGATATTAGGATTATTAGATTGCTCGAATAAATGTCCGGCAATCTCCAGCGATTGCTGATAAAATTCGTTTTCATTATCAAAAACAGCAGAGATGAAAGCATAAACAGGATTATTCATAAGTTCCTCTGCATAGGGCAAAAAACGATAGTAAGCATCTTTTTTGAAAGCAGACAAGAAATAACTCTTCAACAAATTGACGACATCGGCATCGTCCGGTAGAAAACAATTATCTGAAAGAGTCAAAGTTCCTCCTTCAAATTTGTTTCCGACATGATGGATGACAATATGGCTGATTTCACTGTTTTCAAAATTCATCATAATAGTAAAATTTTTAAGTTCAGAATATTAGAAACGAAAATTTACCCCCAAGTTCAAATTTTCCTTAAACTGCAATTTTTGGGAATAATTTTCATCATAAGCCGTTTCGGTATATATCGAGGCTCTCATAAAATAATTGATTTTAAAATCAATCGTCATTTTCCAGTTTAAGGTAAACGGTAATCTCTTTTTTTCTTCATTCTCTTTTTCAAAGTTACGATAACGATCTTTTTTTTCATAACTCATAAACATCGTCAGTTCATTACGGACATTCATAATCTTAAGCAGATTATTGATGGTACTTCGGAGATCAATCCGGGCACCTGCTTCGCGCCGTGCCCTTTTGCTTTCTTCTACCCCATAACGTTCTGCATCGATTTTAGACGTATCCCGGACAAAATTCCATTTTCCGGTGATAGGAGAGATAAACAGAGAGAAACGATCATGTGGTTTGAAATCCAAACCTAAAGATAAGGTAAAATATCCGGGACTCATAAAATTAGCCACTAATTTTTTGTCCTCATCTTTCGGATATTCATATGAATTGAATAATTGGGTCAACGTGTTGAACTGAGCTGTATAATACCAATGTTTAAAAGCACGTTGTCCCAATTTGGTATTCAATTCGAAACGATCTTCATTTTTACGGATTTCTTCACTGCCGTTTTTCATGAAACCGAAACGGTAGTGCATCCAATTTTCCCAGCTCGTTTTGTTACGATTATAATTCCAGAAATATCGGATATTGCTGAGCAAGGAGAGAGAATTTTCTCCTCCACTGGCCCAGTTCGCTAATTTTCCCTGGCTCATAGCCACCTCGACTTCAGAGTAATAAGTCCAGTACCTGCGCCACACTGTACCGATTTGCATAGGAGCCAACATTTTATATGTATTGGTCAATTCATTGACCAGATACTTTTCTGTGCAAACCAGCTTTTTTTCAATGGTTGGCAATTGATACACGTCTTCGTCTACATATATTTTCAGTCGGTGTCCGTGTGGAAGAACCTGTATCCATGTTCCAATCGTATCGCCTAATTTATTAGCAGCCCAAAACCGATGGAAAGTTATTTTGCCATTATTGATCCAAAAACGTATGGAGTTATCGGCCACACTCATCACTTCCAATAAAACTGAATCCCGGCTGGCATTGCGTAACCAAATATAGTTAGGATCCAGCCGGATATAGTTGATAAAAGTCTGCAGATCTGTGTTGACATACTCTTCATAATCACCGGTCAATAAGTGTTCGTTATTTTTATAGAATTCGATACTATCGTAAGCGATGCGGTTTTGCAGCGTATGAATCGCCTCTTCTTTTTCATCCATTTTTTGCGTATAAGTCCGTAAATAGTCAACAATATATTTCAATCTTACATCTTCGGCATAACGGACTAAAGTCTGGATAGCCTGCTTTACTTCTGTATCAGCATAACGTTCTTTTTTCAAATTTTGGACAGCATAGCGTATTCCTGGGTTTTCAATGATTTGATTAGGCAAGATTCTGGTATATAAACGATATGGAAAATACGTACTGCCAGCCAATTGATTTCTCACTGGGGCAAGAAGGGGAGAGCGGGCTTCCATGACTTCGGGATAAAGCAACTGAGCTGATGCCATTTCAGCAAGTGCAAAAAAGAGCAACAACAGTATAATAGATTTCATACAATTATCATTTTGTTCGGAATAGTTATCAGAACCTTTATTCAATTACTTGAAAGGAGAATCCGGTTCTTTTGCCATGTGCGAATAACTCAGCTTATCAACTAAAGCCGGCCACCATTTACTCAAAAATACAGCCAGTTTACCTTCGACAAAAGTCAGGATAATTTCTCGCTTCCGTTTTTCGATACCTCGTACAATAAGTGCAGCACAACGTTCTGCTGACATCATTTTATTTTCATTCCGGGGACTTTCACCTTGCTGATGTCCATGAGCATCCAAAGCCGT
>JAETOX010000318.1 GCA_021771575.1 Bacteroides sp.
TAACCGCCTTCGATGATGCGTTCGAAACTCTGTATGCCAATGGGATATTTCATGTAGCTATGAATATTAATAATGGATAACGGAAAAACGTTTGAAATTCAAAGATACAAAAAAGTCGGGGAGAGTCAAACGAAAAAACTGTTTTTTCAAGTTTGACTCTCCCCGAATCGCTTCGATATTCGTTTGATACAAATCCAACATAACCCAAAGAATCTGTACCAGCGAAAACGAAAAGCTATCTGAAACAAGTATTCGCTATCCAGTATATTCAACAAAAAACAGCCTGCCTACAGTACAAAACTGTAGACAGGCTGCTTATGATAAAATACATAAATTATACGCGTGAAAGAACCGGATTGGCTCCCGAAGTTAGTTTCAGTGCTTCCGGATGTTCTTTGATAAAGGATTCGATATGACGGATACGTTTCTCTTCCAATATCTCATCAACCGCAATCAGGATACCGGTTTCCTCTACATCGCCGAATCCGTCGTTAATGGCTGTACCAAACATACGCATGGTAGGCGACAAACTCATATAGGCATTCACCAACGGAGGTATGTTATATCCCAGTTTACGGACTTCCGTATTCAGTACCTTATAATCTTCCTTGAAAGTCGCATTACAGAAAAGCTTTTCCAACACAGCCGGATCTGCTTCTATCTGCAACGGAACCATCGGAGTAATCAGATTATCCTTGTCCGAAAAATGTTTCTTCAGGAAATACAGAATCATATCGCGTCCGAAACGGTTGTAGCTGGGATACATCGTCATCTTTCCGAAGAAATACTTGACATTCGGTTTCACCACCGTCAGAGCGCCAAGACCATCCCACAAGTTATCCAAGGCAAACAACCCCTTCGAACCTGAACGGGTAGACTGGTATTCTAGAGTCACAAACGAACGTCCCAGTTCGATGGTAGTCGGAAGATATTCTTTCAGGAATTTTTCAGAGAAATTGAACATGTGAGCCGTAGCCAACATCGGTTTCCCCTCTGCATCAAACTGCACTTCATCGCCCAACAGATAACGGTAGCCTCCCAGAATCTCTTCAGCTTCAGGATCCCATACAACCAATTGCTTGTATGGATGCTCCATCACATCGTATTCATCGAGGTCCATCGATTTCCCTGTACCTCCTCCCGCTGCACGGAACGCAATCTCACGCAAACGTCCGATTTCCTTCAGTACGTTCGGAGAATCCTGCCAGGTAACGATATAGATTTCGTTATTACTTTTATTCGTCGACCTCAGCCGCTTGTCTTCTGTCAATTCCGATTTTAGCACTTGTCTATCAATCGGAGCAATTATATCTTCCAT
>JAETOX010000076.1 GCA_021771575.1 Bacteroides sp.
CTGTACCTGTCATGCTGATATCTTTTTAGTGGCGGATAACCCTTTTGCCAGCTTTGAATAAATTCCTTAAACTTCCCGAATACCTATTCTGGTGTGATATCCCATTGGTCCGGGGAGTAGATCTGCCTAAATTCTTCCATGACCTGTTTCTTGTCCTTTGGCTTGACTTTACCCGCTATGTTCCTTTTAAGGTGGACTGTACACAGTTGAAGATCCGCTTTTGGAAAAGTATCGTCCAGCGTATTTTCAATGCAGGATAATCCATCACATACCAACAAATCCACAACAGCGCCCTCTCTTTCTTTGAGGTTTTCAAAGACATCTTTCCAATTGGTTGCGCTTTCTGTAAGGAAATTTACCACGGTTAAAACTTCTCTCGTCTGGTCTTCCTTCACCCCTAATACCGTATAATAAACTTCGTTGCCCACCGACTCATCCCGACGGGCTAGGACATAAGGAGCATCGATATAAAGGGGCTGCTAACTAGTTTTTGGACTTCTTCTTCCTAATCCTTGAGCACGCCTAAAAGCATCAGATAGAAATTACTGGGATTCACACACTTTGGGAAACACTATTAAAAACAGGAAAATAATTCACAATAAACCTAAGCAATTTATACATGTTTTGCTGAACAAGCATAAATATAACGATATCAGGAAATAACAATAATCCTAAAAGTTGAATATTCTACTTTTAAGCTAAACTTTCTATTAACCTAAAGTCAAAAATCGGTTTTCAGTCAGCTGACTACTCAGCCAATTTTCCAAAAGCACTTTTCCACAGTCAGATAGATAAGACTCGGGATGAAATTGCAAGCCGTGGATCGGTAAGGTCCGGTGGTAAAAAGACATTATATTGCCTTCTTCATCGACCGAGCTGATCAGCAAATCTTTCGGTACAGTCCGCGGAGTTACTACCCAAGAATGATAACGTCCCACGGCAAGAGAACCAGAAAGCCCGGTAAAAACCGGATCTCGGTAGTCAGTGATTTTCAATATACTACGATGACCATGCAGAGGATGAGCAAGCTGAAATAAGGAAGCACCAAATGATTCAGCAATGGCTTGATGTCCTAGACAAATGCCCAAAAGAGGATGTGTATGTTTACAATAATCGATTAAACGGGACAGCTCCCCAGCTTCAGACGGTATACCCGGGCCTGGAGAAAGAATAATTCCTCCGTATTCCGGCAAACGAGAAAAATTAATCCGGTCATTTCGTACAATATCGAACACCGGAGTCAAAGGAGACTCGCGGAGTAGCTGTACGATGTTAAACACAAAAGAGTCGTAATTATCAACGATCAATATTTTTTTCATCACCGCAAAAATAATAAAATTCTCAGGCCGATAAAACCGGAATTCCAATATAGCAGTTAAATTTGTAAATTTATCAGACTGCCCAAAGAAGAAACCTCTATGTAGTTTAGGGCATAAAGTAAAAGATATATCGAATGGAGGTTTCAGACGACTGCTAAAATGATAAAGAATTAAGATATGAAAGCAAAAGAAGTAGAGGAAGAAATGAACCGATGCGGAGCTGCCGGGAAAACTTTTCTGTTCGGTGTGGATTTTGAAATGCAAGAGGGATTTTTTGTCGAAGACCCTATGCAAAATAATGAAATAGCTTTTGTCTGCGGAACAATCACTAATGTTCCACCAGATAATAGCCCTATTGAGGTCCCCCGACTCGACATCCTCAGAACGGATGCCGATGCCTACCGAAAAAAATTTGAAATTGTGCAAAAAGGACTGTTATATGGTGACAGTTTTCTGCTTAACCTGACAGAAAAAACACCTGTCCAAACTAATCTGAGTCTGGAACAAATCTTTCACCATTGTCAAGCCCGTTATAAATTGTTGATTCCTGAACGGCTGGTATGTTTTTCACCCGAAAGTTTTATCCGGATTATCGAGGGAGAAATTTTCTCTTATCCCATGAAAGGAACTATAGATGCAACCTTACCCGAAGCAGAAAAACAACTACTTGAAAACCACAAGGAAGCTTGTGAGCACTACACCATTGTAGACCTCATCCGTAACGATCTGAATAGGGTAGCCACCAACGTACAGGTAAAACGATTCAGGTATGTGGAAAAAATACCTACCCTGCATGGCGAAATTCTGCAAACCAGCTCGGAAATTTCGGGACGGCTAACCTCCGATTGGCAAAAACAAGCAGGAACTTTGCTGTTCCAACTTCTTCCGGCCGGTTCTATTTCCGGAGCTCCAAAACTTGCAACTGTGCATCTGATTCAAAAAGCCGAAGAACACCCCCGAGGATATTACACAGGGATCTTCGGATATTATGATGGACAAAATCTCGATAGTGCTGTGATGATCCGCTACATTGAAAAAGAAGGAGAACAGTATTTTTTCCGTAGTGGCGGAGGAATTACCGTTAATAGCAATGTCGATGAAGAATATAAAGAAGTGATCGGTAAAATTTATTTACCAATTTAAAGAAAAAGATCATGGAGAAACAACTTTTTATAGAGAGTATAAAAGTCGTAAACGGCCAATTTGTACATCCACAACTTCACCTGAAAAGAATACAAAGCACACAAAGGGAAGTTTTTGGTCAGGCTGTTCCCCTTGAGCTTACACCCCAACTGGTACCAGCAGAAAAATGCCAGGGAACAGTGAAATGCCGGATAATTTACGACCATGATATCCGGCAAATCGATTTTGACTTTTATATCCCTCGTCCCATAAATTCCTTGAAAGTCACTGATGGAGGAAATATCGACTATCATCTCAAACAGGCAGACCGCCGTTGCTTCACTGACCTTCTGAAACACAAAGGAGAATGTGACGACATATTGATCGTCCGTTACGGACAAGTTACAGATACCAGCTATAGTAATGTCGTCTTTTATGACGGAAAAGAGTATTTCACTCCCCGCACTTATTTGCTCAATGGTACACGCCGTCAATTTCTTCTGCAACAAGGAATGATAAAAGAAGCAAACATCCGGCTAGAGGATTTACCCCATTTCGAATGTCTATATCTGATTAACGCAATGATCGGGCTTGAAGACAATATTAAAGTAAATATTCCGAATATTAAATACCAATAGCCATATCACAAGATTTTAGCATAAATCATTTTTATAAATTATCCCATCTTTCATAATCAGTTTCAGATGAACCGAGTAATCGACGATTATCTGTATATCCTACTAAGAATCACCCAAACCTTCCCCCACATTTACATTGATCAATACAACAGCTGAAATAGCCCGCCGAATTATCTAAGCAGAAATTGTAAAAAGACGGCATATGATAAAGAAGACGGCTAATAAACTGACCTTTTTTCTAAGATTTCTCTTATTCATTTGTATATTTTTCCTGAAATTTTAAACGACATCTAGTCAGATGCTTTATATGTCAGAATATTAAGACAAAATTTTCAAGAAATTCCACCTCTTGCTTGCTTTTTTTATCTTCTTCGTTTTCTCTATCTGGATTATTCAAAGGATTTACTAACTTCGCCGAAGTAATGAAACCGATCCATACTGAATTTATATAAATGGTGAGATATTTTATCGAATTGGCATATAATGGCAGTAAATTCCATGGCTGGCAAATTCAGCCAGATGCCCCGACCGTGCAGGAAGAACTCAACTGCGCTCTTTCTACTTTGCTGCGGGAAAACATACAGGTAGTAGGAGCAGGACGTACCGATACGGGAGTTCACGCAGCTTATTACGTTGCCCATTTCGATACTTCGATTCTTATCCCTGACCCTTCGCAAGTAGCTTATAAACTCAATCGCCTTACAGGCAATGATATAGCCATAAACAAGATCTATCCGGTGGCAGAAGACGACCATGCCCGTTTTTCTGCCTTATCCCGGACTTATAAATATTTCATCGATAAACAAAAAAATCCCTTTACTTGTACTTTTGCCTGGAAAGTTTATCCGCTTCCGGATATCAACTTAATGAATGAGGCGTGTAACCAACTCTTCCGGTATACTGACTTCACTAGTTTTTCTAAACTACACACCGATGTAACTAATAACAATTGTACGATATACCAAGCATTTTGGGAAGATACAGGCCAACAATTGGTGTTCACGATTGAAGCCAACCGTTTTCTGCGTAACATGGTTAGAGCTATCGTTGGTACTATGCTGCAAATTGGACAGAATAAATTATCCCTTGAGGGATTTTGCAAAATTATCGAATCTAAAAATCGTTGTAATGCAGGAACTTCCGTTCCCGGTCACGCTTTATTTCTTTGGGATATAAAATACCCGGAGAAAATTGTAAACAGAAAATAGAAAATGAAAATGAAGAATTTTGGATTACTTTCAGTGCTTATCGTTTTTCTGACAGTCGAAGGTTTTGCTTTTACATTGTCGAAAGAAGCACAGATCAGCTTGCTGACGTGTTCACCCGGAAGTGAACTTTACTCACTGTTCGGACACACGGCTATCCGGATAACCGATCCTACAGCACGCTTCGATCAGGTTTTCAATTACGGGACTTTTGATTTCAATACTCCGCATTTTTACCTGAAATATGCCAAAGGTTTACTTCCTTATCAACTAACCATAAGCCCATACCCTTATTTTATAGCCAATTATCAGGAAGAAAAACGTTCGGTTTATTCCCAAACCTTAAAACTGGATTCCCTGCAAAAACAAAAAATGTTCGATCTGTTGCTGGAAAATTATAAGCCTCAGAACCGATCTTATTTATATAATTTCTTATTCGACAATTGCACGACCCGCAGTCGGGATGTGCTCGTCAATAGTTTGTCCGATAAGATTGACTGGCACACCAGCGACAATGGCAAATCGTTCTGGAACCTTCTGGACGAATATTTGCAGGCTTCTCCTTGGGTACAATGGGGCATTCACACCATTCTGGGACAACGGGGTAATCGAACAGCCACTACCTTTCAATACATGTTTCTACCGGATTATCTGATGTGGGGGCTGGATTCGGCTTATTGCAACGGACAGCCTTTAGCTCCGGAAATAGAGACGCTCTACCAGGCACCTCAAGAAAAATCAACTATTCAATGGTATACTCACCCGACTTTCGTATTTTCCTGTGTTGTCCTGTTTATCATCGTTCTGTTTCAAACAATATCCAGTCGGAAAAGTTTGCAGTTTACTGCCTTTCTGCTTTTTACTTTTACAGGTATATTAGGGTGTTTAATTGTCTTTTTAGGAGGATTTACAGCCCATCCGATCACTGCTCCCAATTGGAATATCCTATGGGCAAATCCGTTGAACTTACTGGTTGTTCCCTTTTTATTCAAACGCCATCTTCCCCATCTGCTGAAATTTTATTTGCTACTGTATACCACGATTGTATTCATCGGTATCCTTTTATGGTATTTCCTTATGCCAGCTGTACCCACAGCAACTTATTCCCTGATGTTGTTAATGATATACCTCAGTCTGAAAATCATACATACCAACAAAGAAAAAAATACTTTTTCTGTATTGTAAAATTAAATAATCTTTCTACCTTTGCAGCACAATAAATGATGGTGGCATAGCTCAGTCGGTAGAGCAAAGGACTGAAAATCCTTGTGTCCCTGGTTCGATTCCAGGTGCTACCACTACCAATCAAGCAGTTACTTTTGTAGCTGCTTTTTTCTTTCTCGGGATCAGGCTGAAATCAGGCAAGTTGTTTCGACTATATTTGAACTGTATTTCCTTGAAAAAATTTACTGTAACTCCCAATAAACCTTGCCAACATTAGCAAAATATGTTGCCCATTTAGGTCGACACCTTACGGATCAACAAAGAAAAATAGATAAAAAGTCGCAAAAGAATGGAACAAATCACCGGTGAATCAAAACTTTGAAAAAGGAAACATCAGGTCTGGTAATTTTCGTATATTTACAGCAAAGTCAAAATAAGGTCATGAGTAGATATACGACAAACGAAGAAGAGAACCAATGCTTACCAAACTTACAGGGTTTGACTATCCCTGAAGAAATTGCCGAAGCAGAATTCGAAGGATTTCTAATGGCAGAAATCATGCTCACCGAACAACTCACCACCATCACTCGTTTTGATTGTCGGTATATCCGTCATATTCATAAACTGGCTTTAGGAGAACTTTATTCTTTCGCAGGCAAATACCGGACAGTCAATATGTCAAAAGGGGGTTTTCTTTTCCCTTCGGCTT
Source organism: Bacteroides sp. (assembly GCA_021771575.1). Classification (GTDB taxonomy): domain Bacteria; phylum Bacteroidota; class Bacteroidia; order Bacteroidales; family Marinifilaceae; genus Odoribacter. The sequence continues at coordinate 6,158 of JAETOX010000076.1, forward strand.
TATTTATCCCTCAGAGCATGCAAACTTTTGAAGAGGAAATTCTTCGTCCCCTTCCGGATGTCTATACTGATAAACAAGTTTTGATAAAAGACGTGGCCCAAGTACATGGCGAACTACTTTTTATCCACCCCTTCCGGGAAGGTAACGGACGTACTGCGCGTATACTCGCTAACCTCATGATCCGCAAACAAGGATATGAAGGCCTTCGCTTTGAAAAAATCAAATTCAGGGAATATGTATGGGCTGTGCAACAGGTAAGTGAAAAAAATTACCACCCGATGGAGAAAATCATTGAATCTATTTTTTAAGCCTTTCGTTAACCCGTGCATAAATAGCCTGCACTTTTGCTTCCGGAATACAAATTCCTTCGATCCGGAAAGAAGCTACCATAGAATTAAGGATAAATCTGCGCTCTGTAGGACGAACAGGGGTAAACAGAGCTGTATTTTTCTGTACTTTTTTCATATTACAAATATACTGAATTTACAGGAAAAAACGCAGAAAAAGAATGATTTTTTAGGTTAAAAATCAATTATCCGATAGTGGACACCGAACGAATAATTCCTTTAAAATCTGAGCATAACTCTCCTGTGTGAAAGGAAGAGTCCACACCAAATCATTTTTCTCACACACCACGGTAGTCAGGATTTCCGCTACCAATTCCTTACTGCTTTTTTGTTTTAACTTTTTCATTGTTATGCCCACACCGAGAATAAAAGTGACCGACAGCCTGTCCTTCTATAGACGGAGTCGGCAAATTCCGAAAAACAAGAGACAAACTTGTCGGCTACATATCTCTATGTGACATACAGTTCATCTTTCTTGCTTATTATTAAAGTTTTGCCGACTTTACTATAGAAAAAGAATAAACTTACATCAAATATTTCAATAACACCGATACAACTCTTTGTATCGAAACAAATGTAGTAATAATTTTCACACAAAAAAAGAAGTGAAAGTAGTTTTTCTTTTACTGGTCAAATTCTTTGACAATATATTCGATCCACCTTTCCCGTAAATCCGTAGCGGCTATCTCTAGCTCTTTCTGTGTAACGTAAGCTCTCGTACAATAACAAACTGTTCCTGCATCCAACTTTTCCGTAAATACTACTCAAAATCAATATCGAAGGTATGTTTCGGAATACTCCCAATTGCAGAGCGATTCCTTTCGTTCTCCCTTCAAACGCTTGACAAATCGTTCATCGAAAATAGCTCCCGGAAATAGAAACGGATATTCTCCGGAGCTAACTACTAACACAACGTGTTTCCGTTTTCTATAAAGCTGCAATCAATAAGTCGATATCCCGGGAAATAAGCCCGAATTTATCGGCAATCACCTGTTTCGTCAATATACCGTTATAAAGGTATATTCCTTCACGAAGGCCGGTATCATAACGTACTGCATGCACAAAGCCCCCTTGCGAAGCAACATTTTGCAACAGAGGTAAAAATACATTACTATAAGCGATAGAAGCTGTACGAGCCACACGGGACAACACATTAGGAACACAGTAATGAATCACTCCCTCATAAGTGTAAATCGGTTTTTCATGCGTCGTAGGCCCAGATGTTTCGATACATCCTCCATGATCAATAGACATATCTACGATAACTGCTCCTTTTTTCATCAATTTCACTTGTTCTTCTGTTACTACTATATTGTTTGTATTATCAAAACAACGCATAGCCCCGATCAGAACATCGGCCGAAGCCAGTGCACGTTCTAACACTGGTTGATGGAATACAGAGGTAAATACCCGTTGTCCCAAGTTTTCATTCAACCGCCGCAAACGAGTCACCGAATGATCAAAGATTTTCACGACAGCCCCTAGTCCTATGGCTGTACGGGCTGCATATTCCCCTAAGGTCCCCGCTCCCAAAATAACGATTTCAGTTGGAGTGACCCCACTGACCCCTCCCAGTATAATACCTTTTCCTCCTCGGGAATTATTCAAATATTCACTGGCAATCATAATAGCAGAGTTCCCTGCGATCTCACTCATAATGCGCACCACCGGATAAAGACCGTCAGCATCTTTGAGGATATCAAAACCCACTGCCGTAATTTTCTTTTGCATCATCTCCGTGATCGCTTCCTTTCTGAGATCGCATAATTTCAGGGGAGATAAAACGATTTGCCGTTCATGCATATAATTGGTATCGGCAAGCGATACCGAAGTAGCTTTCAGCATAATGTCGGCCCGATAGACCTCTTCTGTCGTATCCACTATCATAGCACCGGCATCCGCATATTCTGTATCGCTATAATGGGCATTTTCTCCCGCTCCACGTTTTACTACCACTTCATGTCCCATGGAAACCAGGATATGGACAGATTCAGGAGTTAGGCAAATCCGATTCTCACCCTTTTCCACCTCATTCGGCATTCCCAATATCAGTTTTTTTTGTCTTTTATCGGGAAAAACCTCTTTTTCCTGATACAGAAACCATGGCTTGGTAATAGTTCCCGACATTCTGCCAGTATTATCCATTTCGATTTGATTTTAACTATTAAGTTCTACTCTCAATTTTCGGGTTCCATCCACTTCTTCCGAGAAATAACAGTCAACTGTATTTTCTGGAAGTAATTCTTCTATCTTTTCAGGCCACTCTATAAAACAACGATTCCCACTATAAAAATATTCCTCATACCCGAAATCGAGAGCTTCCGATATATTATTTACGCGATAGAAATCAAAATGGTATAAAGATTCGCCTTTTTCTGTCTGGTACTCGTTGATTATAGCAAAAGTAGGAGAACTCACATCGTCCGTCACTCCAAGACAGGCAGCTACCGCTTTTACGAAAGTCGTCTTTCCTACTCCCATGGGACCGTATAAAGCGAATAACGTTTCTTTACCTGCATATTCAAGGAATTTAGCAGCAACCTCCTTTATCTCTGAGAGATCGTTTATTTTCCATTCCATCCCGTTTGTTTATTTTTTGGTAATCCTCACCCTTTTAGCCTGCCGTATTCCTTTTTCTACGGCATCTACAACTTGTTCTGCCAAAAGTTTAAAAGCTTCTCCTGTTATGGACTCGGGATTCAGGGATACAGGCTTACCAGCATCGCCTCCATCACAGATACTCTGTACCACCGGAATTTGTCCTAACAAACGCAGGCCCTTTTCTTCTGCCAAGCGTTTGGCACCATCTTTTCCAAAGATATAGTATTTATGATCCGGCAGCTCTGCTGGAGTAAACCAGGCCATATTTTCGACTAGCCCCAATACAGGCACGTCGATACCGGGAGATTCGAACATATTGATTCCCTTGACAGCATCTGCCAAAGCCACCTGTTGCGGAGTGCTAACGACAATAGCTCCGGAAAGGGCTACCGTCTGTACCAAAGTCAGATGGATATCGCTGGTTCCCGGCGGCAAGTCGATCAACATATAGTCCAATTCATCCCAATATCCCTGTTCCACCATTTGCTTCAATGCGTTGGAAGCCATAGGACCACGCCATACGGTAGCAGAATCCGGATCGACAAAGAAACCAATAGACAATAACTTTACTCCGTATTTTTCTACCGGAACGATGAAATCTTTCTCGCCTATTTTTTCTATATAAGGTTGGGCATCCTCACAACCGAACATTTTGGGAATAGAAGGACCAAAGATGTCTGCATCTACCAAACCCACTTTGTATCCTTCCAAAGCCAGAGCAACCGCTAAATTGGCAGCTACAGTGGATTTTCCCACTCCTCCTTTGCCGGACGAAACAGCAATAATATGCTTTACTTTTTCCAGTGATAAAGGTCTTTCCATGTCCTGAACGAATAAAGTTTCGATTTCCACCTGCTGATAAGCTGTTTTCTCTTTAATTCGTGCTTCAGCTTTTTTACAAACAACACCAACAAAAGGATCGTCAGCACGCTGAAAAACCAGTCGAAACATCACTTTATCCCCTTCCAACCGAATCTGTTGTACCATATCGAGTTCTATAATATTCCTGGAGGTGCCGGGATATTTTACCTCCATCAATACATCCCGAATTTCTTTTATCTGCTCTTGCAACATATCTTAAATATTTAATAATATCGTATTCAATCGAATACGAAAATAATAAAAATTAGTGAATAAACTTAGAAAGTGTAGCAAAGTTACGAATTCTATAACGAAAACAAAGTCCGGAAAGAATGTTTAAGTTAAAAAACGCTGAAACGACAAACCTTACCTAACGGAAACCGTTAAATCCCTTGAATTAAACATTTAAAAATAAATACCATTATGAAAACAGTAGTAAGACTTTTAATTGCAGCGGGGATAGTTTTCACCGCGGTATTACTCACAAACGCCTGTAAAGACGACGACAAAGACGATCAAACCACCATTATCGGTACTTGGCAGCTAGTTGAATCTAAAGCTGATGTTAAACGTGTAGCCAATGCAACCGACACGGAAGAGAATTTGGAAGCAGCTATCGTTAATTACATTAAAGTGCCTATCAACTCGAGAGTATCTTTCTCTAACACTCAGCTGACACTGGTTTATTCTATCAATGAAGGGGAAAATAAATCCGCTACCTGTGATTACACTTTAAACGATGGAACACTTTCAATTGTATTACCTATCGATTCTCCGCATACCCTTTTAGGAAGTGTAGATTTAAAGGATAATACCCTGAAGGTTACACTGAATTCTTCTTCTTATTTATCTTTATTACAATATTTCGCTGGCAAAGATGCCGCTTTCAAAGCAAAAGTTGACCAGATTGCAGAAGCCAGCATCTATTTTCGTTTGAAACGTTAAGTTATTCCGAAATGTATAGAAGCCGATTCCGAAATATCTTTTTGGAATCGGCTTCTGTTTATATACGGGTATTATACTTTCGTAATCTCGCCCTTAACGTAGCATAATCCGGACAAACTTTTCCAACCAATTTCCAGAAAGCCGCTGAATGATTCTTTTCTACAGTATGACACAACTCATGTAAAATAACATAATCGATAATCTCGTCCGGCAGTTTCATTAACTTCACATTCAGACTGATATTGTTCTCAAAAGAGCAACTTCCCCAATTGGAAATATTGTTCCTGAAACTCAAGCGTCCATATCGGAAACCGAATTTTTCCGCATAAAATTTCACCCGGGCGGGTAGATATTGCCGGCTCTCCAAAGTATAGATTTCCACCAGAAATTGCTGTACAATCTTTTCGATACGACTGAAATTTACATTTTCTGGCAAAAATAAAGTAATTCTCTCCTGCTCCAACCGATAAAAAGGTTTCAATTGATCGGTTGCAGCAATTTTTAAAACATGTAATTTAGTTTTAATTTCAGCCCCTATCTTCAATCCTACCCCGGTATCTTTTTCATATACCTCCATATTCTTCCGGGTTTCCAGTATCCACTCCCGGTTTTCTTCCAGGAATTTTTCAACTTGCCTGCGGCCAACCCCATAAGGTACACTAACCCACATTCCCCGCCCCGGTGCCATCCGAATACGCAAATATTTGATATTTGCACTCCGTCTCACCTTGATTTCTCCTATTCCCGCTAACTCAATCACATCCATTCTCCAGCAATCCCTGTTTTAAATAAAAAGAGAATGCTTTCGTGATAAAAGCACTCTCTTTTATTGCCGATAATGATAGCTTAGTCTTGTTTTACCAAATCACTCAGCTTGGAAAAAGTACTATTTACCGAAGTCCAAAGTTCTTTACGAATAGTCTGATAATAAGTTTTCTTCTCTTCTTTTTTCACTTTTCTCCCGCTATTCACTCGTTGCCGCAATTCTCCCTTTACACGCAAAGCTTCTTCGACAATTTTGCTGATATCATCCACATCCTTACCGTAAGCCAGACAATTCAGGCTATCGTCTATTATCGCATCAGTTAAATAGTCTATGTCTTTCTTTAATCTTCTAATACTTGCCATAATCCTTATAAATTTAATTTCCTTCAAAAGTAGAAAATTTCCCTCAAATTTCACAGTTTTAGCCAAATTTTCTATCGATAATCTGAAAAAATTCAGCTCCCATTTGTGTCAAAATAGTTTACTGTTCGGTATATGCTGCCTTTAGTTGTCTATAAGTCTGCATGTCTTTGTCTCCTCGGCCAGACAAATTGATCACCACAATATCTCCGGGCTGAAACGTTTTTCTTTCCAATACAGCCAGTGCGTGAGCCGATTCTAAGGCAGGAATAATCCCTTCCATTTTGGTAATGCTGTATACAGCCCGCAAAGCTTCATCATCCGTAATTGCCAACACTTCGGAGCGTTTTTCCTGAGCCATATAAGCTTGTAAAGGTCCGATTCCCGGATAATCCAACCCGGCAGAAATGGAATACGGTTCGATAACCTGCCCATCGGGAGTCTGCATCACCAAGGTACGGCTACCATGAATAATTCCTTCGCTTCCCAAATGAATCGTCGCAGCCGATTCCCCGCTTTCCAGTCCTTTTCCGGCAGCCTCGGCAGCAATCAACTTTACCTCGGAAGAATCCAGAAAATGATAAAAAGCACCGGCAGCATTACTTCCCCCTCCGATACAGGCAATCACATAATCCGGCTCTTCTCGTCCTTCTTTTTCCAATAGTTGTTTGCGAATCTCTTCACTAATCACCGACTGAAAACGGGCCACCATATCCGGATACGGATGTGGTCCTACTGCGGAACCGATAATATAATAGGTATCCCGGGGATGAGAACACCAATCCTGAATAGCTTCGTTCACTGCATCTTTCAATGTTTGATTGCCGCTTTCCACCGCTATCACTTTCGCACCCAGCATCTCCATTTTTTCTACATTGGACAACTGACGTTTCACATCCGTAGCCCCCATATATACAACACATTCCATATTCATCAGAGCACACACGGTGGCAGTAGCTACCCCATGTTGTCCAGCGCCGGTCTCTGCAATAATCCGTTTCTTCCCCATCCGGCGTGCCAGCAGAATCTGTCCGATGGTATTGTTGATCTTATGGGCTCCTGTATGATTCAGATCTTCTCTTTTCAGATAAATCTTCGTGCCGTATTTCTCACTCAACCGACGGGCATAATACAAAGGACTGGGACGCCCGACATAATCGCGTAATAACTCCCTGAATTCCGCCTGAAAAGCAGGATCGTTCAACTCCCGCAAATAAATTTCCTTCAGATTTTCTACATTCGCCCGTAAGATTTCGGGTACATAAGCTCCTCCGAACCTTCCATAATAACCGTCCTGATTAACATTAAAACTTTTCATATGTTTACTGAGATTTTAGTTGGTGACAAAACAAAAAAAGGCTACCGGTGTTCCGATAGCCTTTGGTATGCTGTTAACAGAATTAATTCATATAAAAATTACTGACCAGATATCATAAAGCGTGCGTCCCACCAGTTAATTTCCGAGAGGCGCCACCACCATGCTTTATTTGTCAGTAATATATTCATCCTTTGCCTTGTTTCGACTTTGCAAAGGTTGAAAACTTTTCTCAAAAATCAAACAAAAAGAGAAAAATAAATACACTATTCTAATTCTTTTATCCCTTCTTGATCTATACTTTCGAAGTTTTGTATAAATATCGAAGGTAATATTTTTCTAAAAAATTCTGTTGGAAAGCCAAATGTCTAGCCGTTACTTGGAAGAAGCTTCCAGCAACATGTCCAGCACCACGATAGCCGTCATGGCTTCAACCACAGGGACTGCCCGCGGAACGACACAAGGATCGTGACGACCATGGGCTTCCAGTTCTACTTCTTTCTTCTCCTGGGTGACGGTACGCTGCATTTTCATAATAGTAGCTACCGGTTTAAAAGCTACCCTAAAATAGATGTCTTCACCATTGGTCACCCCTCCCTGTATTCCGCCCGCCCGATTAGTTGCCGTTCTGACTGTTCCTGTTTTTACGACAAAAGAGTCATTATGCTCACTACCGCGCATCGCAGCGGCAGCAAATCCGTATCCGTATTCAAAACCTTTAACAGCATTGAT
>JAETOX010000319.1 GCA_021771575.1 Bacteroides sp.
ATTTTTCGGGTTGCTTTAATGCAACGGGCGCATATACAAACAACCATTCTGCCATTCCAAATTATCCCGGAATTAGTTTTCAGCCCGTTTAAATACCGGTTCTAAACACTTTTGTGCCCGGTTTTGAACGAAATTAGTTATGAAATTATGTACAGACAGCACTTTCAACCCTATGTTTATAACAAGTTTAAACTACTTTAAAACAGAGGCATATACTGTAAATAAAATGTAGACTTACATACATCAGACACCAATAAGCCTCAGATGCAATAGAACAGCAAAAAAGTTATCGCGGCTTTCTACACCGCTTACTGTTGTTATTAAAGGGCTGTTTGATATGATTATTTTTTTTCAAATAAAGAGATAAATAAAAATAAACGGTGTTGAAAACCGACAGTCCCCGCAATATCCCGGAAAATTGTTATCTTTGCGGCTATATGGAAAATTCAGACAATAAAGAAGAAAAAGGATTTGTGGCCGACTTTCGCCGTCGTTTGAAAGAAGTAAAAACAACACGCTGGATTCGGTTCGGACTTGTCAGCATCGTTTTTTTAGCCTGGGTGGCCTGGATGGGCGACTGGTGGCTTGCCATTTTCGAGCTGCTTCTTCTCGATATATATATAAGTGGATACATACCCTTCACATGGTGGAAGAAAAGCAAATCGAAGGTCACGCGTTCGGTTATGAGCTGGGTCGACGCCATTGTATATGCTCTGGTACTTGTATATTTCGTGTTTGCCTTCGTGGGACAGAACTACCAGATACCGTCGAGTTCTCTTGAAAAAACACTGCTCACCGGCGATTACCTGTGGGTAAACAAGATGGTGTATGGTCCGCGCGTTCCTATGACGCCTGTTCACTTCCCGCTTGTCCACAACACGCTTTTAGGGCATAAGTCGTACCTCGACAAACCGTCGGTAGAGTACCGCCGCCTCAAAGGGCTGCGCTCGGTAGAGGAGGGCGACATTGTTGTGTTCAATTTCCCCGCCGGCGACACCGTGGCTTCCAAGTTCGAGGAAACACCGATGTACTACGACCTGCTCGTGAAGCAGTACGGCCGCGACAAGATCAAGGCCGACAAGGCCACGTTCGGCGATGTTATATACCGCCCGGTCGACCGCCGACAGAATTTCGTAAAGCGCGCCGTAGGCCTTCCCGGCAATCGCATCAAGATAGTCAACGACACCTTGTATATAGATGGCAATATGCGTCCGTTCCCGAAAAACGTGCAGTTCAACTACGTGTTTGCTACCTCGCGGACTCTCACTACCGACGATGCCCGTTCGCTGGGCATAGCTGAAGCCGACCTCGGCACT
>JAETOX010000320.1 GCA_021771575.1 Bacteroides sp.
ATTTTGATACTCCATTCCCTGATTCGGTGATAACTCGATTATTAAAAAATTCCGGAGCATCTGGCCCGGCTCCTTCTATCTGGCAAACGTCATCACGGGAGTGTAGCAAGCCCACAAAGGGCCGGAGTACCGAAGAGCGGGGCGGGTGGGGATAGTCTCGCTGCCATAATTAGGGAAGGGAATGTTTCTATCGATGATATCAAGGCTTATCCAAAAGCCTTTGCGGAAAGACGGCTGAAGAAACTGCAGACGCACTCAGAAACTGCGGCAATTATTTTTTCTGGAGGAAATTAGGATGACTTTGATACAAAATGAAGCACCGATTATTCCGTTTGTCGGATTAGGCAGAATCACACTATATAGTACCATTGATGAATTGAGGGATATTTTATCACTTAGTAATAGTACCTGTTGTATTATCAATGGTAATTGGATAAGATATGATATCCAAAATTGCATAGAATTGTATTTTCATCGCGAAAATCAAAAGTTATTTCGCATCACAACCCTGGATGACTATAGAGGAACGCTGTTTGGAACTATCACAATAGGAACAACGGAAGAAGAAATGCTGAAAGCAGAACCGAGTTTTATATATGATGATTTTGAGGAAACCTGGGAATCCATAAAAGGGGTATTTATAGAAATGGATGCACAGACAAATACAGTCAGATGGATATCGGTATACATCAAAGAATTGGACACGGAAGAGTTTGAACAGGCTAATTGGTAGCAAAGAATATTGTAAAATTCCTTAGTGCGGATGGATGAACCCCGTCGTCTAAAAATGCAAAGAAGCAATATTATGAAACGAAATACGGGTGTTGAAGAAATCCACAGGCGGTTTATCTAAAATATCGGATACGGAAAGGTAATAGAATATTATGACGGTACAAGAACAATTATGGTATTTAATTGTTGGGCTTTTAGACGAGTCCTACGATATTAAAACCTTCTGTATGGAATTCACCAGAATCTACAACTTAGAAACCGACTATACACAACTAACTCAACTGGAAAATCGTGAATTCAGCGATTTGTGCGATATGGCGGGTCGATTTACGGCAGATAGGGAGGAACTCTCAATTCCCAATCTGTATTATTCTAAAGAGGAAATTTTTGACAGAGCTCGGAGAGTTAGAGAAAACCTGTCACCCCGGGAAACGGGTGTTTAAACGAACCGATAAAAATAGGTATGTTGGGCGGTTCCTGAGGCAGCATCGTTTCCGTAGTTTGGAACGCTGATAAAAGGATGAACTGCTAATTTTAAGAAACGGACAAATCCTTTGCTGATTTTAAAAGTTTGG
>JAETOX010000077.1 GCA_021771575.1 Bacteroides sp.
AGAATAATGGTATAGAATTTTCTGTCAATGCCGATATTATCAGGAAAAAGGATTTTGTCTGGAATTCGATTTTCAATTTTAGTTATAATAAAAATGAAGTCAAAAAATATAATGTAACCCGGATGTATACCAGCCAATGGGCCAGTATGGCACCTATTTTAGCTGAGGGTCACCCTGCCGACGCCATGTTTGGATTTAAATATGCAGGCCTGAACGATAAAGGAGAAGTCTTAGGTTATTCGCTCGACGGCGAAAAAGACCGGCTCGCTAATTTGACTACCGACGATATTATATATCTGGGTACAGTACGTCCGAAATATGATTTGTCGTTTACCAATGCGTTCAAATATAAAAATGTTCAGCTTTCTTTTATGTTTATCGCCAAATTAGGGCATCAATACCGCAAAGACGGTTTCTATGGTACGAATTATCAGAATCGTCATGTTGCCGACCGTTGGCAAAAGCCGGGAGATGAAGCTACCAAAAAATATCCCCAACTCCGGCTTGGAAGTACGGAATTATGGTATTTCCCTTATACCGATTTTCTGACCGGGAACGCCAGTTATATGAAATTGAGGGATGTGACGCTTGCCTACACCTTTCCTAAACGTTGGTTGTCTTCAGTTGGGGTAAATGATGTACGAGCTTATTTCCAGGCGCGTAATATTTGGACTGTGACGGCAAAAGGGACGGATATAGACCCGGAAACTGCCCAGGTGAATATGACAGGAGGTTATAACAATTTTACGGAACAGGGGTTCACATCCTTGTCATTGCGCCCTGAATTTTATTTTGGTTTATCATTTTCATTCTAAATATATATACTTATGAAAGCGAAATTATTGACTATTTCTTTGGTGGGTGGCTTATTCATGGGGTGTCATGATTTTCTGGATGTCAAGCCTGTCGGAAAATTAATTCCTACAGAAGTAGAAGAGTTTGAAAATATACTCAATAATACTTATACGGTGGATTATTACTATATGGATAATAACAAAGGTACGCTTCTCGCCTCTTTGGGGGATAACTTGGAAATCAGTGAGAATAGTGCTAATTATAATTATACTGCAACTCATCCCAACATCAATCGCTATGCTGCCTATACATTTAAGTTGCCTTACGGTAATCCCGAAAAACCCGATTATTTCTGGGAATGGGGCACTTATCGTGCCGTCGGTTTGTTGAACAATGTGATCGACGGAGTAAATGATGTAAAGAATGAAAAGACGGCAAAATTGGCAGAGGAATTGTCGGCACAGGCCCGGGCAGCCCGGGCGTGGTCTTATCTGACAATGGCCATGATTTACGGACCTGTTTATAATCCTGCCGGGGCTAACGATACGAAAACGATTCCTTATCGTACCGTTGCTTCTGCTACAGAAGCTAATCCGGCATTATCCACAACGGCCGAGGTGTTCAGTCTGGCGAAAGCGGATATCGACTTCGCTTTGAAGAATGCTCCCGATAATGTAAATCATCCCGCCCGCATGAATCAATGTGCAGTACAGACTTTGACGGCTTATTATTACATGTTTGTACGTGATTTCGGGAAAATGCTGGAATATGCAGATATGGCCTGGAAATCGGCCTTGGCTCAGAAAGGTTCGGTGGATAATTTGATTTATAATTATAACGATTTCTACTATGAACCCGATCCGGAGGCTAGTCCTTCTCCAGGTACTGATGTGGAGGTATCATTGGATTTAAAGGGGCAAGACGAGTATTTGGGACAGACTTATCATCGGGAAATGTTGTTCTATCGGGTTGCTCCTTCAGGGGGCACGGGAAGTAGCGGTTATCCCTCGGCGGAGTTTATCTCTCTTTTCGATAAAGCTACGGATTTGAGATACCAGTTGTTTATGTTGAATGATTTGGGGTATTCGACGACTATTGGCGGTACAAAGTATGATGACGGTATTGTCCTGCAATATTATCGGGACAGAAAAATGAGTATGACACAAGGGTTCAGTTATCCTGAACTGCTGTTGATGAGAGCAGAAGCATATGTTCGAACCGGCCAGAAAACAGAAGCTTTGGCCGACCTGAATACCCTCAGGAAATACAGGTATGACAATACCAAGGGAAGTACGGACCTTCCTGATGGAGCTACCATGACTGAAGAGCAGTTGCTGGAAGAAATCCTGAAAGAACGTCGCCGGGAGTTACCGATCGCTACTTTTCAGCGGGTGCTCGACCTGAAACGTTTGGCATTGGATAATGGCAAGCCGTGGTGTAAAACCACTATCGAACACAAAATCGGAACTCAGACTTATTCTGCTCCGATAAATTCCGAATATTACATTCTGCCTATTCCGAATAACATTATAAAATATAATCCACAATGGGGCCTGCTCTTGGATACCCGCCCCTATAATCCGAAATAGACCGGGATGAAAAAAGATTGAAAGTATTTCAATAAAATAAGCAGTAGTTTCCCTTGGGGAGCTACTGTTTATTCTTAAAAATAGGTTGTGGATGCTTCTATTTTTTAGGTATGTAAGTTTATAACTTTGCAACAGTTATAACTTTAACTACGATTACAAAGTTTGCTATTATTGGGGGAATATAGTCTTAAATGTTATGAAAATATTAAATAAGCCGATGGACTTATATCGATTTTTTTTCTCATCTTTACTCCCTGTATGGAGAATACTTGGGAGACAACGATACAATTATTGGCGAAAGGCGATAAACGGGCTTATGCCGCTGTATTCCGGGAGTTTTACGGTTCGCTGGTTTTGTATGCCTGTCGCTTTATTGAAGATCGCGATGCTGCAGAAGACATTGTACAAGGATTTTTTTGTCGTTTGTGGGAAGGCCGGAGGCATTTAGCGGATATCAAATTTTTTAAATCTTATTTCTATAGTTCTGTACGTCATAGTTGTCTGAACTATTTGCGGGATCGTCATGTGGTCTCTTTAGATGGGCTTGAAATCCAAAAAGAAGAAGATTTCAGAGTAGAAATGATGGAGGAGGAGATCTACCGTGAATTGCATGCGGCAATTAAAACCTTACCGGAAAAATGCCGAAAAATTTTTTTGATGAAACTCGAAGGGAAAAAAAATCTTGAAATTGCCGGGATGCTGGATATTACAGAAGAAACCGTTCGTAGCCAACTGCGGAGAGGACGCGAATTATTACAAAAAAAACTTTCCCCGTTATGGAGTTTGACGTTGCTCGTCCGTTTCTTTTCGATGGAATAAATCATAAATTTATTTTTATTTTTTTTGCACGTTTTTCACACGGGTGTGTCTTTATCTAAAAAAGATAATATGCATAATCGGTTTGAAAAGATAAAGGATATTCTTATCGGGATTCAGTTGGGAAAGATCACTCCGGAAGAACAACGCATGTTAGAAGAGTGGCGAAAAGAAAAGGTAATACATGAACGATTATACCGGCGGCTGATGGATCGGGAACATACCTGTGCGCGTTTATCTGCCTTGGAAGATATAGATGTTGATAAAGCTTTTATACTTAATCAAAAACTTTTACGACGCCGATCTTTTGTGCGGGTCATGTACCGGAGCTTGCCTTATGCTGCTTTATTGATTTTTATGATCGGAATTATTTTATTATGGCCGGATACCCCTCGGCAACAGTCCTTGCCTTTGGCCGAAAAAATGATATTGCCTGGATCGAGGAAGGCTGAGTTGGTATTGGCAGATGGTACCTCGGTGCATTTGTACCCAGATATGAGAAAAACTTTTCAGGATGGAAGTTCAGAAGTAGTAGTAAAAGGGAATGCCGTAAATTATACCGATGGGGTAAAAGGGAACAAAATGGCCTGGCATATAATTCGTACGCCCTTAGGGGGAGAATATTCCATTACTTTATCCGACGGAACACAGGTTTGGCTTAATGCGATGTCTGAGTTGAAGTATCCGGTGTATTTCGATGGGAAGGAACGGCGGGTGGAGTTGAAAGGAGAAGCTTTTTTTCAGGTAAAAACCGATACAACCTGCCCTTTTTATGTAACGATGGAAGATTATCGGCTAAAAGTGTTAGGTACCTCTTTTAATGTGAAGGCTTATGACGAGGATGAGTGTTGGCAGGCGACGTTGTGCACGGGACAGATAAATCTGTCGGATAGTCGGAGTCAGGAAACCTTGGTACTTGCTCCGGGAAAGCAAGCCGTTTGTCACCGGAATACCGGAAAGATGGAAGTAAAGGAGGTAGATACCGCTCTTTTTACAGCCTGGACTAAGGGAGAATTTCGTTTTGACAATACTTCGATCGAAAATATTTTTACGGTATTGCAGCGTTGGTATAAGATAGAGGTATTCTACCTGAATGCGCATGTGCGTCAGGAAGTGTTTACCGGAAAATTACCCCGTTTCGATAATTTACAGGTAATTCTGGAGATTATGGAAAAGGTAAGTGACTTGCAATTCGAGATGAAAGGAAATACAGTTTTTATTAAATAAAAAATCGGGGACGACAGAACAAGCTACCACACCCTTCTGCCGTCGCCGGATGTTTAACAAGTAAACAATGACAAATCTATGAAAAAAAATCCGAATTCGGGGGTTAGACATGTACCTCTTGGAGGGAAAAAAAGTCTATTAATCATGAAACAATTGATTTTTTTATTGCTGGTGTGCAATCTGAATGTGTTTTCTGAAATCAATGGGCAACGTATCGGCGTATTCCGTGTGGAAAATGCAGATCTGAAGAGTTGCATTAAAAAAGTAGAACAATTGACCGGTTCCGGTTTTCTGTACAATGGCCGGGAATTGGAACAGGTGAAGGGGATTTCGCTCGATCTGGAAGATGTCGATGTAACAGTCGTATTGGAACGTATTCTGGAAGGGACCGGTTATGGGTATGAACTGGTAAATGGGGTAATTGCCATTCGAAAAGAAAACATACTGTCTGTTCCACAGGTCAAAAAGCGTGTGGTTTCCGGTTGTGTGAAAGACAAAAATGGAAATACTTTGCCAGGTGTATCCGTTCTGATCAAAGGGACACATAGCGGTGTTGCCACCGATGCCGATGGTCATTTCGAAATTTCGGTGGAAGACCATCCGGATGTTGTTTTGCAATTTTCCTTTGTCGGAATGACTCCACGCGAGGTGCCAATCGGAAAACAGGACCATGTAGATGTCCTTTTGGAATCTGCTTCGGAGGATTTGGACGAGGTGGTCGTGGTGGCTTATGGTACGCAGCTGAAGAGAAATGTGACTGGCTCGGTGGCTTCGGTCGATGATTTTAAACCGCAGGAATCACAGGTCGGTAATGTGATGACTGGTTTGCAGGGCCGGGTGTCCGGTTTATGGATACGGAAACTGGACGGAGCTTCGGGAGCCAGTCCTGAATTTGTCATCCGGGGACATCAGGCGAATAATCTGAGCAATCAGCCCTTAATTGTGGTAGATGGGATGATTGTAGACAGTAAAGATAATTTCAGTCTGAATAATATTGCTCCTCAGGATATCGAGTCTATAGAAGTATTGAAAGACGCCGCTTCTTCGGCTATGTACGGATCACGTGGTGCCATGGGGGTCATCCAGATTACAACCAAAAAAGGAAGCCGTAACCGCAAACCGGTAGTCAACCTGTCGGCTTATTATGGTCTTGTTAAATCGCCTTTTAATTACCGGATGCTGAATGCCGGGGAATACGAGATGATGTTCCGGGAAGGGCGGGAAAACCGCATCGGGGATATTGAAAGAGAACTGACTGCAGGGGAAATGTCAACTGCTCAGCAACAAGGATTGCAAGAAGAAATAGATCGTTATCGCAATGAAATGAACGCTTTGAATATGAGAGAACAGGAGGTCGACTGGCTGGATGAGGTGATTCCCGATCATGCAGTGAAAAGCGATATCCACATGAGCCTGAGCGGTGGTAACGAGAAGACCACTTATTATTTTTCACTGGGACGGAACAGTGAGGATAATTCCATCGGTACGGGAAACTATACCCGTTTAAGCACAAAATTGTCGCTTTCCAATCAAACCTACGACTGGTTAAAATTGAGTGCCGATTTATCGGTAACCCGTTCAACAAAAAAGAATTTTATCTCCTCGATGACGGCATTAGGCTTAGCCGAAGTGCGTCCGGACACTCCCCGCGAACCGGTTTACGATGAAGACGGAAATTGGGGATACTATTTCGGAGAACAGGAACATCCGCTGTTAGTGATGAACGATAATGACAACAAGGACGAGGCAACTAATACAAGTGGTAAATTTTCAGCTGAAATCAAACTGCTGAAAGGATTGATATGGACTTCCAATGTGGCTGGGACATTGAGTGATCAGCGGTATGAAAGCTACAATTCCCCCCAAAGTTATAACGGCATTTGGGACGATGGAGCTTATAACGAATCGGGTAGTAAAGGACACCGGATTACAGCCAATTCGTTTTTTAATTATGGAGTAGATTTCGGAAAACTGAATATCGGAGCTACGCTGGGGTATGAATACAACGAAAATCAGGTGAAAAACTATATCATGAATATCATCGGTTTCCCGGGGATCGATGGCTTGGAAAGTCCTGCCAATGGTTCGGAATTCGCCGGGGATAGTTGGTTGATCCCGGGAAACAATAAATCGTTGGAACGTTCGGAATCTTATTTCTTCCGGGCCAATCTGGCATACGACCGGAAATATTTGCTGAGCTTCAGTATTCGTCGTGACGGTACTTCTAAATTAGCAAAACAAAACCGATACAGTAATTTCCCGGCCATATCGGCGGGATGGGTGCTTTCCGACGAAGCTTTTATGAGTAATCAGGAAGTGGTTAATTTATTGAAAGTGCGTGCTAGTTATGGTATTACAGGAAGCATTGCCAATGTCGTGATGACAGATACCTATGATTTGTTGAACAGTGGAAGTTATGCGGGGAAACCGGCCTTACTGGTTTCGGGTAAACAAGGAAATCCGGATTTGCAGTGGGAGAAAACCAAACAGGTGGATGTCGGTGTAGATCTGGCTTTGTGGCAGAACCGGGTTAATTTTACACTGGAATGGTATAATAAACATACCAGCGGAATGGTGAATTCTGAGCCGTTGCCGGTCAGTACGGGTGGTTACCTTTCCCGAAAAATGAATTCCGGAACTATTCGCAACCAGGGAATTGACCTGGCTTTGAATTATCAGAGTGATTATACCCGCGATTGGTCATTCCAGGGGGGATCAATATGAATATCAACCGAAGTAAAGTATTGGATTTACCGGTAGACGAACAGACTTTTTCGGCCGGATATTATGGTGGGGGAAACACTCCTCGTCCCCGTTTGAAGATCGGGCAACCTTTCGGTGCACTGCAAATGTATAAGGCACTGGGATTGGATGAACATGGAGATGTCGTTTACTGGGATGCCAGCGGAAACGGTTCTATCGGTGCAGAGGATAAAGTGCTGGTCAACAATTTGCAGCCTAAATTTACCGGAGGGTTGAATTTGGGTGTATCGTGGAAAGGGCTTTCCTTGTTTGGGCAGCTTTCGTTTACATACGGAGGTAAAGTGTACAATTGTGATGAACAATTTACCCGTACAACCGAATTGGCTTATACCGGTGTGATGAAAAACAAACCGGACTATATTCTGGATCGCTGGACAACGGAAAATAAATCGTCCCGTTATCCCCGCTTTGTTATCGGAGCGCATGGCCCCCAAGGAGAGACAGGATGGAACGATAAACCTTCGACCCTTTATTTATTCGATGCTTCGTTCTTGAAACTCAATAAACTGACCTTGTCTTACCGATTGCCTGCGGCTTGGATTTCAGCCTTGAATATGACCCAGTGTTCGCTGTATATTTCCGGAGAAAATTTGTTCACGGTGAAAAATAAAGACCTGAATATTCCCGATCCCGAAGCTGCTTTGAATTCGGGTATTGCACAGAAATCCACCCCTTCGCCGCGAAGTCTTATGTTCGGCTTTGATTTAACTTTCTGAAAACTAAAAATGATGAAGATGAAAACGATAAATAAAATATTCCGCTCTTTGCTGATCGTTTTGTTTTCCGCCGGTTGCAGCGGACTTCTGGACGATGTTACTCCCGATACCTCGATTCCCGAGCCCGAAATTACAGTACAGAAACTCCCTTTGCTGGTGCGTGGTATGTATGCACGCATGTTGGGTGGTTTATATGGTCAGGGAAATTTCGGTGATGAAATTGCCTCCGATAATTTAGGATCTACCTATAGTTTATCGGCTGTGAGTAATTATACGAATTTCGATGCCTGTAAAGTATCTGTTGATGATGGACTGATATGTGGACGGATGTGGGATCATCCCTACTACGGAATAGGAGCAGCCAATGTCATTATCAATTTTGTAAACAGCTACGGAGAGGAAGATCCGGTGGCTAGACAAGCAAAGGGAGAAGCATTGACCTTGAGAGGATATTGTTATATGTTGCTGGCCGAACGTTTCGGGGATGCGGTGATCACTTTGGATGCCCACGAGAAGATTCAGCGCGAACAGGATCCGGAAGAAAAAGTGTGGAAAAGGGCAGAAGACGACCTGCAAGAAGCACTTGCTTATCTGAAAAATTTTGAGAATCCAGACGCTATTTCCTTACAAGCTGCCCAGGCTTTTCTGGCTCGCTTGTATCTGAACCGGGGGGTTTTGACTTCGGATGCAGCGATGGTTGAAAATGCAGGTATTTATGCCCAGAAGGTAATCGATGGCGAAACAGCTCTAGAAATGAATCCGGATTATAAAGATAATTTCACTTCTTCTTCTCAAGGGCATGAAGTGATTTTCCGGATGTTGGAAGCTCAATCGGCAGCCATTGCTTCTTATCTCTATAGTATGCTTTCTCCGCAGTCTTATCCGGGAGAGAATCCCGGTTCTACCTGGATGGAACCTTCGCTCGTAGCGCTTTATGACGAACCGGCCGATGATCGTAGCGCTATTCTTTGCAAAGAGGTATATAGTGTAACCGGACAGGAATTAACCTATTGTGTAAAATTCCCGGCCGACAATAATTCGGTTTGGGCGTTGGCACGTTTGGCCGAAATGCATCTGATTGTAGCTGAGGTTGCTGCCCGAAAGGGGATAGTCGATGTCACCGGATATAATGTTGTACGTGCAGCCCGGAATGCTTCTTTGAGACAGAATGCCGATTTTATCAATGCCCAAGCTTTTCTGGAGGAGATCGAGAATGAGCGTCGCCGGGAGTTTGTCGGCGAGGGACTTCGCTGGATGGATATGCGCCGCTTTGGATGTATGGCTGCACACTTGAAAGCGAAAGGGGTAGACCCGAGACGGGTACATTTCCCGATCTATGAAGGGGAGAGAACCAATAACCCCATGTTACATCAGAATCCTTATTATAATTGATAGGAGAGTATTATACTGCTGATTATGGCTTTTAGGAGATGATCGAACTGATTTATATTACCTGCAACTTTTCGGCGTAGATGAAAGAAGCTACCTCCGGAGAGTTGCAAGGCTAAAAATCAGTGATGGTATAATTACTATTGGCACGCTTGCATCTGTATGCGTACATTGGAGTCTATCATTTATTATGTGGCGGCATTGAAACACTCATGTCGGAGGAGTGAAGATTTTACCGCACTCCTCGCAGCCTCCCCATAAACGCAAAAAGCATGCAGCTCACTGAGTTGCACGCTTTTTGCTTATTGTTTATTATCTGTTTCCTTATCGGAATTACTTCACTTCCTCGAAATCTACATCGGTTACTTCCTGATCCTTACCTCCGTTGTTAGGCTGGCCGGCATTGGGATTGCCTTGAGGACCTTGTTGTGCACCGCCTTGCTGTTGTTGAGCCTGAGCGTTATACATTTCCTGTGAAGCGGCCTGGAAAACATTATTCAGCTTGTCGATAGCACTGTTGATGCGAGCGATATCCTGAGATTTGTGAGCGTCTTTCAGTTCCTGAAGAGCCGATTCGATCGGGGCTTTCTTATCTGCCGGCAGTTTGTCACCGAATTCTTTCAGCTGTTTTTCAGTTTGGAAAATCAGCGAGTCGGCCTTATTGATTGTGTCTACTCTTTCTTTTTCCTGCTGGTCGGCTGCGGCATTGGCAGCGGCTTCATCTTTCATCCGTTTGATCTCGGAGTCGGATAAACCGGAGGATGCTTCGATACGGATAGATTGCTCTTTACCGGTAGCTTTATCTTTGGCGGAAACGTTCAGAATACCGTTGGCGTCGATATCAAAAGTTACTTCGATCTGAGGAACCCCGCGTGGTGCTGGCGGAATGCTGTCCAAGTGGAAACGGCCGATTGTCTTGTTATCTTTAGCCATTGGACGTTCTCCCTGCAAAATGTGAATTTCTACAGAAGGTTGGTTGTCGGCAGCTGTCGAGAATACTTCCGATTTTTTGGTCGGGATGGTTGTATTGGCCTCGATCAGTTTCGTCATCACACCGCCTAATGTTTCAATACCCAGCGACAACGGGGTAACGTCCAGCAACAATACGTCTTTTACTTCTCCGGTCAACACACCTCCCTGAATAGCAGCTCCTACAGCAACTACTTCGTCCGGGTTTACTCCTTTTGAAGGGGTTTTACCGAAAAATTCCTGCACTTTCTGCTGAACAGCAGGGATACGGGTAGAACCTCCAACCAAGATAACTTCGTCAATGTCGGAAGCTTTCAGGTTGGCATCTTGCAAGGCTTTGCGGCAAGGTTCGATGGTAGCCTGGATCAGGCTGTCACACAATTGCTCGAATTGTGCACGGGTCAGCGTACGTACGAGGTGCTTTGGAATTCCGTCTACCGGGAAAATATACGGTAGGTTGATTTCTGTTGAAGTAGAACTGGACAATTCGATTTTTGCCTTTTCAGCAGCTTCTTTCAACCGCTGATGAGCCATCGGATCTTTCCGGATGTCTACACCTTCGTCTTTTTGGAATTCGTCTGCCAGCCAATTGATGATCTTATCGTCGAAGTCATCACCACCCAGGTGAGTATCTCCATTGGTCGATTTCACTTCAAATACGCCGTCACCCAATTCCAGAATAGAGATATCGAATGTACCACCTCCAAGGTCAAATACAGCGATCTTCTGATCCTGGGATTTTTTGTCCAAACCGTATGCCAGAGCGGCAGCTGTCGGTTCGTTGATAATCCGTTTTACGGTCAAACCGGCGATTTCTCCGGCTTCTTTAGTCGCCTGACGCTGGGCGTCGTTGAAATACGCCGGAACGGTAATCACCGCTTCTGTTACTTCCTGGCCCAGATAATCTTCGGCTGTTTTTTTCATTTTCTGCAAAACCATGGCCGAGATTTCCTGCGGTGAATACTGACGGTTGTCGATTACTACACGTGGTGTATTGTTGTCTCCTCTAACCACTTCATATGCAACCCGGTTAATTTCATTCTGTACCTGGTCGAATGATTCACCCATGAAACGTTTGATCGAGTATATAGTCTTTTTCGGATTGGTGATAGCCTGACGTTTTGCAGGGTCTCCCACTTTCCGTTCTCCGTTATCTACAAATGCTACAATCGAAGGGGTTGTACGTCGTCCTTCACTGTTCGGTATCACTACCGGCTCGTTACCTTCCATCACGGCAACGCATGAGTTGGTAGTTCCTAAATCGATTCCTATAATCTTTCCCATAGTTTTAATGTATTTTTTTACTTACTATTCAATTTTATTGGTTATTCGTTTTCTTTATGCCGGAAGTTTTAATTCCGACACATTTTCTTTTTATCAAATGATGTGCCATCAGACTTAATCAAATGTTTTTTGTAAAAATGGCGGATTTTAATGAAGATATAAAAATAACTTGTCAGAAAATCTGTCAGAAAGTCAGAAATCAATAAGTCCGGGGGGACGCATCGAAATAACTACTTCTTTTGTGCGTAAAGCAAAAAATTGATGGAAAAGTGACTTGAAAAATATGTCCTCATGGGCCCATTGTTTAAATATAGACGATATAGAAGGTTTATACCATCTCCTATCCAATGGTAACTCAATACTATCCCAATAGGCCGGTTCTGAGTTATTCGGTCCCTATTGGGTCCTTATTGGGTCCCTATTGGTAGAAGCTTTCCCTATAGATGCTATACCTTCGATCACAAATTCACTCCAACAGTCAATAGATAAGCAGAACAGCTATTTCCGATAATTTATTTTAAGTTTGATGCGTTAGCCCTGAATAAATCTGTCCTATATTTGGTAATTCTGACGAATTTCTTACTTTTGCCAATTATTATATATTATATATAAACGTGCTGTTTGTTAAAGATGTGCCATATCCCGGCGGTGCATTTTAAAATACGTTACGGATAAACAAAAGTAATGAGAAAACAATGTTATTTTTTCCTCCTTTTGGGACTGATTCTTACCGGATGTAACAGGAAAGCGAATGAATTTACCGTTCTACAGTGGAATATCTGGCGGGAACGTTGTCCCAATGTGTTGGATATCCGGGATTCACTTATCCTTCCGACAATCCGGCTAAGCCTGCGAGTAAAATTACCTGGACTCCCAAAGCTGACGAGCGGGAACGGATCGATGATGTATGGTACAAAAGGTTCCATCGTTCGTAGCTAACGGGTACAGGAAATTTCCCGTGACCGTTTTATCGAACCTTTGCGAGTTTGGCCGACAGATCATAAAGGCGTTTTGGTGACTTTTGTGTATAGATAAAAGACGATTTATAAAAAACAATTTAAGTAAATGAGTTCAGTTTCTTCCCAATATAGGCAGTCTGAAATTTGCCTCCTGGCTTATACGCAGCAAGGGCTGGAGAGCGAATGGGGGGCACCGGTTTCTATCGATTATGAGTATCATAAATTGCCGCAGGACATAAAACAGGAGGATTTCCTTGAAATCCTGACAAAAACCCAGGCTTCCGTCGTTTTAGTTGTGGATGCTGTCCGTTGCCCGGCGAGTAGCTGGAAAGGTATTGTGAACAGCTACTTGAAAAGTGAACCCGGACAGAAAATAGGGTATGCCAGTGAGCGGGATCCGAAATTGTGGGCTAAATTAATCCTCCCTTGCTTCAGGCAGGCTTCCTCTGCTGTTTTGTCATCTCCTTTTTTAATCGGACCGACAACGTTTTTTCTGAAAGCATACGCGGGGAATGATCTGGCTCCTTTAGGACAGGCATTGGGATATAGTCTGCAAAAGATCGGGGGTGTGAAATTCCAGCGTCTGGCCTGTTCCGTTTCCGCTCAGGTGGTTCCTCACAAGATTTCGTATTGGAAAATGTGGACAAAATATACCTGGCAATTGCCTTTTCTTTATTTGTTCTCCGGGGCATTTTTTCGGCAATTCTTACAACCGGCAGGAAGGGTAAAGCGGGATATGGTAGCCCGTATGCTGATCTGGCTTTTTGCTTGTTTTATGTTTATTTATATGCCTTACATCAGCAAGGATTACGGTATTTCCGGAGACGAATATCCTGATCATACCCATACCGGATATGTACTGAAATATTTTACCGAAGGGGATCCTGCCGCTTTATATCAGCCTAAAACCACTTTACATTTGTACGGCATTTCCATGCAAGTCATTGCCGGGGCATTATGCAAATGGTTTCATATCGAAGATTACTACGAGTTTAGGCATATCATATGCGCTTTTAACGGAGCTTTGGGAATTTTGTTCGTTGGTTTAATGGGATTGAGATGGGGTGGTGGACTTTGTGGACTTTTGTCCTTGTTGTTGATGTTTTTCACTCCTCGTTTCTTCGGGCACAGCATGAATAATTTGAAGGATATTCCTTTTGCAACCGGTTATATCATATCACTTTATTATACGATCCGCCTGTTCGATTATTATCCTCGTTTTCGCTTGAGAGATATGATCGGATTAACGTTGGGCATAGCGCTTGCCTTGGGTACCCGTTCCGGCGGCTTGATTCTTTATCCGATGTTATTGAT
>JAETOX010000321.1 GCA_021771575.1 Bacteroides sp.
ATCGACCTATACGACTTTGACCCGATGAACCGTCGCGCAGGAGTGGGCCTGCTGATTGACCGGGAATGTCGCCATCAGGGCTACGGCGAGCGTTCGCTCGCGCTGCTCGCCGGATATGCCGGCAAATTCATAGGCCTGCACCAGTTGTGGGCTGTCGTTCCGGTCGACAACTCTCCCAGCGTTGATCTATTCCAGAAAAGCGGTTACCGCATCTCGGGCCGCATGAAGTCATGGCTACGAAGCGGCAAGAGTTACCGCGACGCATTCATGATGCAACTCCTCATCAATTGAGTCGAGGATTTTGAGGGTGATACAACCATCCCTTGTAATTGTTTCCCATAGAGCGCACCTGTCCGTGCCAATATCCGTCCTCGGCACCGAGCAGAATTGAATCGGCGTCGGTAATCGATGTCACAGCCCACACATTGTCCTTAAGTTCCTCATCAAGTTGTCCTATGCCCCATCCGCTGTAACCCAGGTAGAAGCGTATCGTGCCCTCTACCGGATAATCGGAATTAACATAGTCGAGCATGCTGTTGAAATCGCCGCCGATGTACAATCCGGGGCAAATGCAGCGCGCACCGGGTATTATGTCGCCCAGTGTGTGGATGAAGTAAAGCCTGTCACACGACATAGGGCCTCCGCAATATATCGGTATCGGCTCTTTACGCGTAACGGTGCTGATAAGGTCAGAAAGCGTATAATTGGTCATCTTATTCATCACAATCCCCATCGAAGTTTCACCTATTTCATAATCAATCAGGCAAATGACGGCATGATTGAAATATTTTTCCTTCAAAAAAGGCTCGGCAACCAACAACGCCCCTCTGCAAGGAACACCCTTGGGTAAATCAATATTGAATAGGAGCGAGTCAATTTTGTTCATAATTCTAAGTGTGCTTAATTGGCCATAAATATACAAATTCGTTTTGATTATAACAAAATATTTTCATCATTATTTTATTCCTTTTCACTTATTTTCAAGTCCATTTCCCCTAATATCACAATAAATGCGAAATACAATCCAACATATCATGCCTTTACGGCTAAATTAAAAACGACAAGCATCATCAACAATATCTAATGATATTTTTGCTAAAATAAAAAATAGGCTTTATATTTGCGTCATAAAACTAAAGATTTCGTTATGCGCAAAAAGAAGGAAAAGATTGAAATGACCGACAAGGAAGAGGAACTGATGAGGATATTCTGGAATCACGGGCCGATGTTTGTACGGGAAATAGTGGAACTTTACCCCGAACCCCGACCACATTTCAATACATTGTCTACAT
>JAETOX010000322.1 GCA_021771575.1 Bacteroides sp.
ATGCTCCCGTTCTGTATTTTGAAACTATTGCCACCGTTATTTCTTTTTGTGTTTGAACTTGACGGTTTTCTTTGCGTTGCGTTTGGGATATTTTACCTTGATTGTTATCGGGTCGTCGTAACCCTCTGCCTCGATGCGGAGTGTCGCTTCTTTAAGAGGCTTTCCGTCCTCATCTTTCAAGCCCCAGTCATAATCCCAATAAATGCGGCATGGGTGTTTATCGTCAATGTATTGTGGGGATATAGAACCGGAATCCTCCTCACCGTCCTCATCAATCCACACTCGCCTGATATAAAAATCTTCAGAGTTAATGTGTCTGCCCTTTTCATCAACTATATTCAGATCGAGATAATGTTTTTTATCTTTCATTGCATCCAGTACCACAACATATTCACCCAATAATTCCGGTGATGGAGCAAGTGTGATTTCCACGTTTCTTATATCCTCGGTTACGACAATCGCCTGCGACTTATAACCGACATATCCCACCTCTAATGTGTCGCCGATGCAGACCGGTAATCCGAAATGACCGTCTAAATCAGAACTGGTACCTAACGCAGTGCGTCTACTTAATATAGTTGCTCCGATTAATGGCTCTTTTGAAATAGTACCGTCGGGCAACGTATCCCCGCTCAGTACAACACCTCTGACAGTTATTGTATCAGCCACAACAGGGATGCTCCCTTTCAAAAGGTTCTGCGGTCCTTGTGTGGTATGAGCCTGCGAAGTCATAGGCATGATCATTGCAAGCGAGGAGGCCGAGATTCCGGCAATGGCTACGGCTTTTCCGGCAAGTGAACGGGCGCGGAGCTGCCGCTCCAGGTAGCGCACCTCGGCCTCGCATTTGGGGCATGTGCCGAGGCAGTCGCCCTTGTAGCGACATTCCGATGTGGCGAACTCGATGTCGTTGGCCTCAGCTATCTGCCGGCGTATCTCTTTCAGTATCTTACAAGTCTGTTTTCCTCGTGCCATAGTCAATCACAATAATCTACATAGTCGGATAATTTGAAACTTATCGTTAAAATATAATACGATTCGACCTGTTTACCATTCTTTTGCGCAGGGATAAAATCAGGTAATAATTTTACAACCCGTTGCACTTCATTTTTTGCACCCTCAGAAATATCTTCCGGTAATGTACATCGTATTATTTCTACATTGCCGACTTTACCGTTCCTGTCAACATCCAATTTTGCAACAACTTTCCCGGAAATACACGCTTCATCCCATTCTTTGGGATATTTCAAATTTGACGATAAGAATTTCATTAAAGCACTTATGCCACCGGGATA
>JAETOX010000323.1 GCA_021771575.1 Bacteroides sp.
GGAAAAGATATATTGGCTCTCTTATCAGCGTCATGTACTAAGTACAATATGAATATGGGCTTATATCTGTCACCATGGGATGTGTTTGAAGAAAAAGGCAAATCGATCGTTTATGGAGAACGGGGCGCTTATGGGAATGGCAGCGGCTCGACAGATTCATCACCGTTAGATGATGATTACAATATCCTGTATGAGAAACACCTCAGAGAAATTTTTGATAATCCTAAGTATGGAAATAATGGCGAATTTGTGGAATTATGGCTTGATGGAGCAAATGGTTCCGGATTGAAACAGCTTTATGATTTTCCGGTTTGGCTTGATATCGCTAAGGGATCCAACGGTGTTCAGGATACCCGCGATGAAATGATCGTTTATGGCCCGCCGTATGTTTCAGGCAAAGATGCCGCATGGTGCGGAAACGAAAAAGGTGAAATTGATCCTAATAAACCTTCGACGATGACTCCGGGAACGGGTCCGACAGAACCGATTCCTGATCCGGCTGCAGAATCTGAATGGGTTGTTTGGGAAGGAGACTTTTCAATTAGACCGGGATGGTTTTATCATCCTAATGAAAACGGAAAAGTGAAAACCGGCGAATACCTTCTGGATCGTTATATGCAGACGGTAGGTCAGGGCGGCATTATGTTATTAAATATACCGCCAAACAGAAACGGCTTAATTGATGATATTGACGTTGAAAATCTAAACGAATTTGCAAGACTTCGTGAAGAAACTTTTGGCGAAGGAAAGAATTTGGCCAGAGGTTCTAATGTAACGGCAACCAGTGAAAAGGTTCGCAGCGAAAGATTCAGCGCATCCAATTTAGTAGATGGGGATTACGATACTTATTGGACGATGGCCGATGAAGAACGCCAGGGAACAGTGGTTATCGATCTGGGACAGCCGAAAACATTTGATGTTGTAGAACTTCAGGAATATATTCCTTTAGGTCAGCGGATTGACGCTTATCAAGTTGAAGTGTTTGTAAACGGTCAATGGCAGGAATTTTCTAAAGGAACCGTCGTTGGCTATCGTAAGATGTCTACGAATCAGCCTGTTAAAACAGATAAATTGCGTATTACGGTCAGCAGTGAAAACGCAGTTCCTGTATTAAATAGCGTTAATTTGTATAAATTACCGGCGGCGGCAGAAAAAGGGGAACCCGTTCCTGCTGGATTAAAATACATTGATGATTGTAAGATGACGGTCGGTACCCCATCAACAAACTATCAGTCTGACGCCTGGTATCAAAACAATAAAGAAACGAAGTTGAATTTAGTTCACAA
>JAETOX010000078.1 GCA_021771575.1 Bacteroides sp.
GTGCTTTCCAGCTACCTCCATTTCGAGAAAAACCTGAACGTGGCAATCATTGATTGTGATTCTCCACAGCACAGCCTCGTGCGCATGAGAGAACGGGATAAAAAAGCCATTGCCAACAGTGCCTATTTTCAACAATTGTTACAGCAGCAATGGAATCGCGTACCAAAGAAAGCTTATCCGATTGTCGGGTCTACTTCGGAAAAGGCAAGGGAAGCCGCGGACGAGCTTGCCGCAAGCGGTGACTATGATCTGATTTTTGTGGATTTGCCCGGAACAGTGGAATCCACGGGGGTGTTCCGCACCATCGTCAATATGGATTATGTCCTGACTCCCACCACTCCCGATCTTATCATCATGCAGAGCACGCTCGCTTTTTCCACGACGGTTCTTGATTATGTCAAGAACACGAAAGATGTGCCGCTCAAGGATATTCTCTTCTTCTGGAACAAGTTGAAAAAACGTACCAACGTGGAAATTTACAAATCCTATGCAGAGGTCATGAGGGAACTGCATCTGACTGTCCTTGACACCAAACTTCCCGATTTATGCCGTTACGAGAAGGAAATCACACATGCAAAACGTGATTTTTTCCGCTGCACCCTGCTGCCTCCGCCTCCCAAGCAATTGGAAGGAAGCGGTCTGAAGGAACTGGCGGAGGAGCTTATTGTCAAACTTAAATTGGAACACGCATGACAAAGAAAAAGGTGGAAGTGAATGAGGATATCCTCAAGAATATCATTGTCGGGGATATTCCTGTATTCGGCAGGGCGCAACCCATGAACGAGAATACGGAACAACCCGGACAGGAATCCGTACCCGTCAAAAATACGGGACCGGCTCCAGCTACGGAACCGGTTGAGATACAGTCTGAGAAAACGTCCCCTGTAAAACCTCGAAAAAAGAAAGATGAAGCGGGTAGCTATAGAGACAAGTATCTGGTAAACATTCCGGCATCTAACCGTTCCCATGTCTATATAAATCGCGAGGTGGCCGAATGTATCAAGCGCATCCTTCCGGTCATTGCCCCGGACATGAGCATATCGGGGTATATAAGCAATATCCTCGTTGACCATATCCAGCAGCATTGGGAGGAAATCAGCGAATTGTATAACAAAGAATATTACAAACCATTAAAACCATTTTAGTCATGACACAGATTATCTTTCACATTGCGGCCATTGCCTGCATCGTTTACACAGTTTGCCGTTTCGGATTGTTCATTCACAAAAGAATGCGCAAGAACAAAAACATCGGAAAGCACGTCCACGTTCCTCCGCCCGAAACTTCCGGCAAAGCGGAACCGGATACCTGGGAAGACACCGCTTGTACATCTGCCTTAAAGGATGTCATCAACACGTCTTCAATTCAAATCGTTGAAGATCCATCGTATCGAACGACATATCTGGTAAATCACCCTATAGGTAATCGAATCCAGGTTTACATAAACAGGGACAGCTATGCCTACATCAAACGTTTTTTGGCAGTTGTCGCTCCGGAGACATCCATGTCAGGATATGTAAGCACAATCATTGATGAGCATCTGACAAAATATGAGGATGAGATGTCTGAATTATACACGGAAGCCATAAATAAACCCCTGTAGCCATGGAAGCAAAAATTTATTTCACGATAAAACTCGTGTGTGCGGTTTTCATATTCCGGCAACTGTGGATATTCATCTTCAATCGGGAAATGTATGGCATTTGGGAGAAAGCCTACCGCTTGATGCGCATAGTCCGCATCAATCTATGGAAATACCGGAAGAAACGTTCGGAACAAAAAGCGCGTGTGGCCAATAAAAAGGCAAGGCGAAGGGAAAAGACCGACGCACACAACAGGCATACGGCACAGCCGTCTTCTGCTGTTACTGAAGATGTAATCGGCAAGACAAAAATTGTCTATCTCGAAGACCCGGAAGTGGCGAGAAAAACTCCGACACGTTCCGAACCTATGGAAAAAGAGTCGATAGAGGAGGATGAGGAAATCGGTCCGGATGATGTAATACAGGAAGAAAAAGGTCTCACCAAAGAGGAAAAAGAAGAATTGATGGCTCCTGTGGATGCTGAACCTGACCCGGATTTTGACACAGCCATGACCTTTGAGGATATAAACAATGTGGCAGAGGTGCTGATATCTGAAAATCCGGATGAAGAGAAAGCCATACGTGCAGCCACTACCATACATCACAAGATGCACGATACGGTTATACTATCTTTTCTCACGGACAAGTTGAGTAATCAGGAAAAGGTAAACCGCCTGGTCAGCGAATGTCTGGATGAATCGGGCAGACCGTTGGCAAAACGAAAGACCGCATCCAAGAAGGTGGAGGCTTTCAACATAGATAAATTCGTTTAATTGTTTCTTTTTGCTGTCATAGTTTTTGAAGGCATGTCGATGTGATATCGGTGTGCCTTTTCATTTTCAGAGAATATCATCGGATAAAATTCAAATAATCATATCGTTATCATAATGGCAGGATTCGTACCTTTGCAAAAAATGAATGATTATGGCAGTGACAAAAGCGATATTGGAGAAATGGATGGTGGAGCAGAAACGCCACCGCCTTTTCGACAAACAGGTGCAGATGGCCCGTGAACTGGGATTGAACCCTGGCAAGCTCGGAAAGATAGATAACCACAAGCAGGATCACGAAAAGAAAAGCCAAAAAGCGACAAGAAAAAGATGAGTCCTACAAAATGTTCTTCCCGTTTCCGAATACTGCTGTTCCCCGTTACGGCGGGCAATTACCACTTGCAACCCCAAACTGAACCCGAAGCCGAGCATATAAATCGCCAAGAACCATATTCCGGCAATGGCGGATGCGCCCAGTTCCACATCACCCACATGCCCCAAGAACAAGGCATCGGTAATATTTATCAGTTGTTCGATAAGGATGCTCATCATTACAGGAAAAGCGATGAGCCAAATTTTCTTATAGGTATAATCCATTTGTTCAAACCAATATGATACAATAAGCCATGCCGCTTGGACAGCACAACAATCTTGTAGATTTACAATTAGGGATAATGACAAGGCAGTAATAGACAAACTTAAACGATAAGCCTGTCTATTGCTGAATAGCGTTAATCGAGGGCGCTATTCGCCCGGCGTAGCTATATGCACAACTGCCATTTCATATTGTTGAACAACTATTCTTTTTCTGTTAGGGCTACAAAGATAGCGTTTTTCCCTGAATTTGTATCTGTAAACTATCAATTAGCAGTTTTAGGAGAAACTATATTTTTGTGCTATACCTATTATATAATATGCAAATCAGCCCCCCGGAAAGAAAGATAGCTGGCAGAATAAACCAATAGTTGTTACTTATCAGAAACTTGGCTATCCAAAAAGAAGGGAGAAATGAAAATACATATTGGGTACTATCTGTAATGACAAAAGGTATGATCAATCCCACCATAACCAAAGCAGATACTTTTGCAAGTGCCATACCTTCCACTTTATTCCCCGCGTATGCTAAAATAATCATAGCAGCCACAACGCTTAGTATTGTAGCCAATATGGATATGATAAATGTAGTCCATAATGACATATCTGATACGGAACAGAAAGAAAGCAGCACGAAAGAAACAATGGCTGCAAATAAAACAGGAATAATCAATCTTGATATAAGATAACCCTTCTTCCCAAGTGGGGTGATTGTGATATACCTGTTGATTTTCATATCTGTTTCATCCAATACCACCAAGACCGAAGCGAAGCAAATCATGTAAGGACACATAATTGCAAGGAATAAATCCAATATCGGATAATATAGACTGAAATCCTTTAGCATCGGATAATGCTGTACAATTAAGGGGAAAACAAACCTATATATTGCCGCTAATAGTAACGGAATACATATTATTGCAGATAACATACCATCTGAGAATATGTTTCTGATAAACATTTTGAAAGAAATAATATTCTGATTCATAATTATATCGTCATCATTTTTTTTACTGACAGACAAGAAAAAATATACATCGCAATGCACCAAATGCTTATTGCCATTAGAGATATGACACTGATATTTCCAGACATAAGTTCTATCAGACTTATACTTGGATGTAATAGCATAACTCCCGATTTATAGCCCATTGTATAAACAGATATGGGAGCTACGGATATTATTAAAGTGGGAACCATAATCAGCATAAAGTTATTCATGGTTGAAATGAAAGCGGAAAGTGATATTCCAACCAGTGTGAATAATGCTGAACCTAACATAATTCCAACAGCAAGATGTATGTAAGAATGTTCCATGCCTGAGAACAATGCGATGAGAACTCCACTTAGCAAAGAAATTAGTCCAATGGAAATTACCTTTGACAAAATGTATGCGTGTATCGATATGGGCGAAACAGCTAATGCCTGCATTACTTTTTCGCTTTTCTCGAATAATATGATTGCTCCCATAAACATTAATCCAATCAGCACGGGGTCTGAAAATATAAGGGTAGTTGTGCATAGTTCTTTCCACTGCATAGGAAGAATGCGCAATACAGCAATATACACCAGTGTAAATAGCGTATATAGGGCATAAAAACCATATTTGTATTGTTGCCGAATATCGCCAAGTATTAAACCTTTAAGTTTCATAGTAATTTCCTCCCTGTTATTTCTGAGAATATATGGTCTAATGTCGGCTCATTGCTATGTATTGACAATAAGGCATTAGCTTGAATCAGAGATTGCAGCTTTTTGTCTGTACTTATTTTGTCAAGTGCGATTGTAGTATTCAATTCTTGTTGATTCTCCAAATATGAATATGTCACTTCATTATAACGCCTTGACATGATAAGATTATGAGGAGTGTCCATAGCTTTAATGTTGCCATCGACAATAAATGCCACACGGTCACAAAGTTCGGTCGCATCGTGCATATTGTGAGTAGTCAGAATGATTGTCACTCCTTTATTTTTAAGCTCACGAATAATGTCTTTCATCACTTGGGAGTTTGAGGGGTCTAAACCTGATGTTGGCTCATCCAAAAATAACACTTTGGGTTGATGAATGATTGACCGGGCAAAGTTTAATCTGGATTTCATTCCTTTAGAAAAACCTGCCACTTTCTTGTTGGCATGTTGTGACAGTCCGACCATTTCTAATAGTTGTTCGGCAGGAATAAGCTTGCTGTCATATAAAGAGCCAAAGAATTTTAAGTTCTCCAATGCGGTGAATTTCTCATAAAAACTAGGAAATTCAAAATCGACACCAATACTCTCATAGAAATGGTCAGGCTTATTTCTAATTTCATTATTATTAATAGAAACACTCCCCTTATATTTAGGGAGCATACCTATTAATATCTTTTGAAGAGTGCTTTTTCCTGCTCCAGAAGGTCCTAAAAAGCCAAATATTTCTCCGCTTCTTACTTGAAAATTCATATTCTCAATAAATGGTAGTTGAGAATAACTAAACGATAAGTTTTTTACTGTAATCATAATTTTTAATTTTTATATTTTATGACTAAATTAGTCTATATGGTCATATTGTGAATTCAGAGCATCGCCATGTAGCATATTTGCACATAGTCAGTTGATATTATATAATCTTATTGTGTTGGATTAGTCTTTAAGTAGTTGCTTTACTATTCCCCTAACTATAAACTTGAAAACTTCATTGTAAATATCTGTTCCAATTGTTTTCTCGTTTAGAATAGTCAAGAATGCAGCTCTTAAAGCCCCTGCAAATACCTTTGTGTCAATTGATTTACTTTCTGGAATAAATTTCAGCACTTCGTTTGCCAGCATGACATCATCATCTACGTGTTGTGAAAGTACTTCTTGAGGGAGCTTTCTACTTAGATATTCCACGTCACTATTCACAAAGACAGATACAAAGTATGGCTTGTTGTTGATTAGCAAGTCAGATATAATATCTGTCAATGTATCAACCGTAATATTATCGGTATGCTTATTTATGGCATTAAGAAATTCTTTTTCCAATTTCTTATGATAGTCTATTATTGTATCAAAAAAAAGAAGTTCTTTTGATGTATAGAATAGATAAAATGCTCCTTTAGAAATATTAGCATATTTAACAAGCTCATCTACAGAAGTTTTACGTACCCCTTGTTGCTGGATAAATAGCAAAGCTCCTTCTTTGAGTTTATCCTTTATAAGCTTCCTTTCGTTGTCATCAAATGCTTTTGCCATACCGTGTGACTATTTTATTATTATTGGTCACTGCAAACATAAGCGTTATTTTTGAATTGACAAAGAAATATCAGTTTATTTTTCCCCAGAAAGTTACTTCATATCAACTTGCAGTTATATCTTTCGACACAAATTAGTCAGTGTAAAGTCCAATGTGATTGCCCGCAGGGTCAGCAAATACGGCAAAATACCATTTCCCATCGGCTTGAATTTTAGTCTTGGGATAACTATGCTGCCACCTTGCTTCATTACTTGCCGGATTGACCTGTCAATGTCTTCACAGTTAAAGTGAATTAATACACCATGCTCTGAGGGTTTGAAGTTCGGTGCATAAGATATAGTACCTACCGTTTGTCCGTCCTGCACGAAACAAGCCATTTTCTCGTTATTATATTCGGCTACCATAAGTTCAACTCCCAAGATTGTTTGATAGAAATTTACTGATTGGTAGAAGTAGGTAACGGGAATTTCAAAGAATGCGATTAAATTTTTCACGTTCTTTTTCTTTTAGTTGCTATTTTGTCCTGCGCTAAGACAGTGCAAAATTACGATTGGCATAAGGAACTGGATAGAACGAAGGGGACATTTTAGAGGGTGCAACTTCACACGTTGTTGCCCCCTCCCTGTTGTTAACTTTCACTGACAGTGAAAGTTTTAGATTTTCTTTCCGATATAAAATACATAGCCATAAAAGCCTTTATACTTATTGTATAATGCTTCTTCAAGATGCTGAAACTCTATGAGTTTCTTTACGGTTTCATTATGGGGATATTTTTTCAGCATTAGTTTACGGGCTTCACTCAAAGGCTGATAGTAATGTTCCGTCCAGCATTTTTCCGGCAACACAAATGAAGCAACTGGGAGATAGCCAGCTCTCTGCATTTGTGCGACTTTAACAGGAATTGTATCTATCTCTTGATACCCCTGCATCCAAAAATCGTGTATTTCAGCCGGACGCTTTTCTGTAAACCATGAACTTTCCGAAACTGCAATATACCCATTAGGTTTCAAATAATCACGCCATTCATTTATACCTCTCTCAAAGCCGATATTATAAATAGCACCTTCCGACCATATCAAGTCTAAAGATTCTTTTTCAAAAGGTAGATTGTCCATTGAGCCGACAATCCCCTTTACTCTATTTTGCAAATTCAGCTTTAAGGCATCAAGATTAAACTTGTCAATAAACCCTGAAAAGAAATCAAGTCCTGTAATAGTTCCTGATACATTTTGTGCCAAAACCATAGTTTGACCTCCCGTTCCACAACCAATGTCTGCAATCTGCGCAGTATCACTCAGATTATCAATGAAACTTAAAGCCTTTAATGTAACATCAGGACTTCCCGGACCTTGCCTTTTTGTATTAAGAAAAAAATCACAAATTAAATTTACATCAAACCCGTAAATTGTGTTGTTATTGTTATTCATTTTTATTGTATATATTGTGTACAGGGAAAATATGATGATACCTTACCTATACACAGATTAAAATTATAATATAAGCACACGAAAATAGCCCCCGAAAAGAATTATCCGAGAGTAAACGTAAAGAACAATCTACATTAGAAATGCAGATTGCTTACAACACAATATCCGATTGGTTTGTTTTCTTCATGCGAGCGAAGGTAGTGAATTATTTTATGCCATGCAAATTCAGCTTTGAATTTAGGTCGAGTATGCCTGGGCATTTCAGCCCAAACCTACTCGACCCAATCGTAAAAAGTTTATTTTCAATGATTTGTGTTTGTAGAAATAGAATGGTATCTTTGAACTGAAGATAAAGGCAGACACAATCCCGACAAGGGAAGCCAAATGTCCTTTGAAAAAAGTACCTAATTCGTATCCATCAAAAGATTGAGGTACGCTAAAATATTGATTTTAAGACTTGTGAACTGCTCGATTCAAGTCCCGAGCGGAACCGAGGAAAGTGCCGCTTCCACAGCTTATAGAGCACATCTATTTCAAGCGGTTCAAGCGTGAGAAACCGGAAACGGTCAAGCCGCTGAAACAGATTCTGAAGGAAATGGAGACCAAGAAGAAGCTGCAAAAAGAGAAAAAGGAGGAACGGAGGAAACAGCGTGCCCTCTCTTCCGATTCCGCAGCAGAGTAAACAGCGTTCACATGACATGAAGCGAAGTCTGAAAGCCGTCCGGTTTTCAGGCTTCGCTTTTTTGGTGATTCGAACCAATTGTCGCTTTTTCATTCCTCATGAAGAGTGCCCGTTTTTATTTTCTGTTTTTCCCATCCTTCCCTGCCCAAAATCCTCTTTTTTATCGTTTGGAAAATCCTTGCTGATGTAACGTGATGACATACGATGACACGCATCGTAAGGTTTGTAAATCAATGAATTAAACGCTATATATTCGCTGTCGAAATGATTTTTTGTTTCACCAATTAAAATTTTCGACACATGAAAAAAAGATTCTTTTCGGCAGCTTTCATGCTGCTTGCGACAGTCGGGGCTTTCGCCCAGGGTAACGGTATCGGCGGCATTACGGAAGCCACCAACATGGTCACTTCCTACTTCGACCCCGGCGTGTGACACGTAAACTGTGTAAGTGATTGTGCAACTTTAGCTTAGAGAAGCACTGATTGCACCTGCAATTCCGTTTGCAGTAGTCTGAGGGTACGTGCATAATGAGTAATCATTTTGTGCGAAGCTGCCCTGACAAAGTACCCTTTCCGAAAGGAATAGACCAAAGCGTGAGCCGAGGTCAATGGCGGATAACATCGTTCTGCCGAGGGGCAAGACTTGATGGTATGGTCAACTTAGTGTGAACGTCTGATAAACATCGTTACGAAGAACAAGCCTAATGATGTTGTTGACTTCTCTCCACGGAGTGAAGTCTGAGGCTTGAACCAAAAGGTGTGCAGTCGGCTGACCTCCTGTCCAGGTGGGGTCACACGGACATCAAGACTGCCGGTGAATAGGACGGACCTAACCCATCATAGTCACTTACACGGAACGTGGTAAGTCCGTATCTCTCCGCTTCTTCGGAAGTGGTAAGCAAGCCGCAAGGCGAGCCTATACGGGGTGCGGATATAGGAACGTGGAAAAAGCGAATGCCGCTCTGTAATGGAACGGATACGGATTGACCTCATTGCCATGTATGGCAGAGAGCCACATCATCCGACACGAAAGTGTGCCTACTTCCACAAGGTAACTCTTTACAATAAACTTTATAGAACTTCTAAAGAAAGGAAAGCAAATGAACGAATCGAAAGAAACGTGTGCGCCTGAAAATGTGGTTCTCACCGATGCGGAGCGTTGGAAAAGCATTGACCGACGCAAAGCCGAGGACTATGTTCGGAAGCTGCAAGCACGTATTGTAAAGGCTCAAAGGGAAGGCAGACATGGCAAAGTCAAGTCTTTGCAGTGGCTGTTGACCCACTCGTTCTACGGTCGTTATCTTGCCGTGGTTCGGGTTACTACTAACAAGGGTAAGAACACCGCAGGAGTTGACCGCGTAAGATGGTCAACCGATGCGGCCAAAGTCAAAGCGATTGACACACTGAAACGCCGTGGCTATCAACCAATGCCATTGCGCCGTGTCGAAATCCCGAAAAAGAACGGAAAGAAACGTCCTTTGGGAATCCCAACTATGAAAGACCGTGCGATGCAGGCTTTGTATCTCATGGCACTCGACCCGATTGCAGAAACCACTGGAGACCAGCACTCTTATGGATTCCGTAAATATCGCAGTTGTCAAGATGCCATAGCCCAATGTCACAATGTGCTTTCAAGAGACGTGGCTCCCAAATGGGTTCTGGAGGGTGACATCAAAGGATGCTTCGACCACATTAGCCATAAATGGCTCCTCAACAATATTCCTATGGATAAAGAGGTGCTAAGAAAATGGCTGAAAAGTGGATATGTATTCAATGGTGAACTTTTCCCGACCGATGAGGGCACACCCCAAGGAGGTATAATTTCTCCGACACTTGCAAACATGACTCTTGACGGATTACAGTCTCTCGTGCAAAAAGCAGTGAAACCATATTGGAAGCCTATGCCCACCGCATACGGTGGACGTAAATGGATTGAACCTAAAATCAATCTTGTACGCTATGCCGACGATTTCATTGTGACTGCCAAAGATAAGGAAACCATAGAAACGGTTATCCTGCCCTTAATAAGGGATTTTATGGCAGAGCGGGGACTCATGCTGTCCGAGGAAAAGACCAAGATAACTCACATCAGTGAAGGTTTCGATTTCCTTGGCTTCAACATCCGCGAGTACAAATCGAATGGAAAACTTCTGACCAAACCATCAAAGAATGCGATGAAGAGTTTCTGCGACAAAGTACGAACCAAAATCAAGAGTAACAAGTCGGCTAAGGCTTCCTCCCTTATCAGAATGCTTAATTACATGATACCCGGATGGGCAAATTACTACCGATACGGAGCATCATCAAAAGCATTCTCACGAGTGGATTTCGAGATTTACAAAACGCTTTGGCAATGGGCAAGACGCAGACATCCCAAGAAAGGAATGCATTGGATTAAAGACAAGTATTTCAAGCAACTGCACGGACGGGATTGGTGCTTTGCCGCAACTACCAAGAACAAGAAGTCGGGCAAAGAATCGACCTTGCGATTGAAGCGGTTGGCAGACACTCCAATACAAAAGTATGTGCGTGTCAGAACGAATGTCAATCCTTATGACCCTGCGGATGCTCCTTATTATGCAAGAAGAAAATCTAAGAACACGGAAAATCAACTTCGTGAAGTCGATGACCTTCTGCGCATGATTTGGATTCATCAAGGGATGCGCTGTCCTATCTGTGGTGAGATTATTGACGATGAACGTAGGTGGACTACTATTAAGGAAACCATCAACGGTAAACCGTTCAATGTTCTCATTCATAGCTCTTGCAAACCAAGAAAGTCTAACCCTAATAAAATTAGTAGGAAATGAGGCAGAACTATTCCTTCAGTAAGAATAGCAATGCGTTGCTTGAGCCGTGTGAGGGGAAACTCTCATGCACGGTTCTTAGAGGGGAAAGCCCCAGCAATGGGGCTGACCTACTCGACACCAAGTTGATTTACGCCATCGGAGCCGTCGTCGGCCTGATCGGGGGCGTGAAGGTCTATTCCAAGTTCTCCTCGGGCGACCCTGACACCTCGAAGACCGCCGCGAGCTGGTTCGGCGCATGTATCTTCCTTATCGTGGCCGCTACCATCTTACGCTCATTCTTCCTGTAACATGGCGAAGTATCCGGTCAACAAGGGGATAGGCCGCAGCCCGGAGTTCAAAGGGCTCAAGAGTCAGTACCTGTTCATCTTCGCGGGCGGGCTGCTCGCCCTGTTCGTGGTGTTCGTCATCATGTACATGGTGGGTATCGACCAGTGGGTCTGCATCGGTTTCGGTGTCGTTTCCGCTTCGGTGCTTGTCTGGGCGACATTCCGAATGAACGCGAAGTACGGCGAATGGGGGCTTATGAAACTCCACGCGCTGCGTAGCCATCCCCGCTACATCATCAACCGGAGGAAGTTCCTTCGGTTGATTTCTCCAACCGCAAAAAAAGGAAAAGTATGAGAAATGTAATGAAAACAGCAACGCTGGAAAGCAAATTCCCGTTGCTCTCGGTGGAGCACGGATGCATCGTCAGCAAGGACGCGGACATTACCGTGGCTTACAAGGTGGAGCTGCCTGAACTCTTCACGCTCACGAAGGCGGAATACGAGGCCGTCCACTCGACCTGGGCGAAAGCGGTCAAGGTGCTGCCGAACTACAGCATCGTGCACAAGCAGGACTTCTTTATCGAGGAAAGCTACCGTCCCGACATTTGCAAGGACGACCTGAGTTTTCTCAGCCGCAGCTTCGAGCGGCATTTCAACGAACGCCCGTATTTGCAGCACACCTGCTACCTGTTCCTGACCAAGACGACTAAGGAACGCAACCGCACGACCAGCAGCTTCAACGCCCTCACGCGGAATTTCATCATCCCGAAGGAAATGACGGACAGGGAGACCATCACCCGTTTCATGGAGAGCTGTGAGCAGTTCGAGCGTATCGTCAACGACAGCGGTCTCCTTCGCATGACACGCCTGACGGATGAGGAAATCACGGGAACGGACACCTCTGCGGGAATCATCGAGAAATACTTCTCGCTCTCGCAGGAGGACACCGCCTGCTTGCAGGACCTGTCACTCGGTGCCGGGGAGATGAAGATAGGCGACAACTACCTCTGCCTGCACACCCTTTCCGACCCGGAGGACCTGCCCTCAAACGTGGCTACCGATTGCCGCTACGAACGGTTGTCCACCGACCGGAGCGACTGCCGCCTCTCCTTCGCCGCGCCGATAGGCATCCTGCTCACATGCAACCATGTCGTGAACCAGTACCTCTTCATCGACGATTCGGCGGAGAGCCTGCGCAAGTTCGAGCAGACCGCGAGGAACATGCACTCGCTTTCCCGTTACAGCCGTTCCAACCAGATCAACCGCGAATGGATCGAGGAATACCTGAACGAGGCGCACAGCAAGGGGCTGACTTCTATCCGGGCACACTGCAACGTCATGGCATGGAGCGACGACCGGGAGAAACTCAAACGCATCAAGAACGATGTCGGCAGCCAGCTGGCACTCATGGAGGCGAAGCCGCGCCACAACACGGTAGATGTCCCGACGCTGTTCTGGGCGGCGATACCCGGCAATGCCGGTGATTTCCCGTTCGAGGAGAGTTTCCACACCTTCATCGAGCAGGCGTTGTGCCTGTTCATCGGGGAAACGTCCTACAAGGATTCGCTATCGCCGTTCGGCATCCGCATGGTGGACCGGCTGACGGGCAAGCCCGTTCATCTGGATATTTCCGACCTGCCGATGAAGAACGGTACAATCACGAATAGGAATAAATTTATACTCGGACCCTCCGGTTCGGGCAAGTCTTTCTTCACCAACCACATGGTGCGCCAATATTATGAACAAGGGACCCACGTGCTTTTGGTGGATACCGGAAATTCCTATCAGGGACTGTGCAACCTTATCCACGCGAGGACACACGGCGAGGACGGCATCTACTTTACCTACAAGGAGGAAGACCCGATTGCCTTCAACCCTTTCTACGTGGAGGACGGCGTGTTCGACATCGAGAAAAAGGAATCCATCAAGACGCTCATCCTGACCCTTTGGAAACGTGACGACGAACCGCCCACGAGAGCCGAGGAGGTGGCACTGTCCAATGCCGTGAACCTCTTTTTGGCGAATATCCGCAAGGACAGGAGCATCAAGCCCTCCTTCAATAGTTTTTACGAGTTCATCCGTGACGAGTATCAGGACATCCTGAAGGAAAAGCGCACCCGCGAGAAGGATTTCGATGTATTCAACTTCCTGAACGTGCTTGAACCTTACTACCGGGGCGGCGAGTATGACTACCTTCTGAACAGCGACAAGCAGCTTGATTTACTCGGTAA
>JAETOX010000079.1 GCA_021771575.1 Bacteroides sp.
GATCAAGACGGACAAAGAAGAAATCATAGATACTGATACCGACCCGGATAATTTCCGACGGTTGCTGGAACACTATTTTCATGGGGATCTGAAAAGCATGATCGGACGATACCTGGATGCTTCTTTCAGGATGGTAGAGGCCGGTGGATTCGATATTGTCGGCCATACGAATAAAATCGCTTATAATGTAGGAATGTGCGATCCGGAAATGTTGAAGGCGGATTGGTACCGGCGTAGAATAGAGGATTATTTTGCCTTGGTTGCTGAGAAAGGACTGAAATTGGAAATTAATACGAAGGCGTATCTTCGGAAAGGATGTTTTTTCCCTGATCGTTTGTGGTTTCCTCTATTGAAAGCATTACAAGTTGCGGTAGTGGTCAACTCGGATGCGCATACTCCCGAACTCATTAATGCAGGACGAATGGAAGCTCTGCAAGCTTTAAAAGAAGTTGGATTCCAGAAAATTTCTGAGCTGAAAGCCGGTAAATGGGAAGAAGTCGGAATTGAATAAACATGATTAAAAATGAACATGGAACTAAATACAGAACAGATATTAGAAAATGCCATCGTTTGGGCAAAAGGTGCCGGAAAGATTCATCTCTCTTATTTCAGGGGAAATAACCTGGATGTTCATACCAAATCGAATGTATACGATGTGGTGACCCGTGCAGATAAAGAAAGCGAAGCTTATTTGATCGAACAGATTCAGCAGGGTTTTCCCGGACATGCTATCCTCGGAGAGGAGAGCGGTGCGCATGCCGGTAATTCGGATTATTGCTGGGTGATTGATCCTTTGGATGGAACGAATAATTTCAGTCAGGGATTACCAGTATTTACAGTTTCTATCGGACTTCAGTATAAAGAAGAAACTCTTGTCGGGGTGGTGTATGCTCCCTATTTCGATGAATTGTATACTGCAGTGAAAGGAAAAGGAGCTTTTTTGAACGGACAGGCTATTCGGGTGGGCGGAAAGCAGGATTTGGCCCATTCCGTCTTGGGTACCGGATTTCCTTATGATAAGGATCGGAATCCAGACAACAATGCAGCTAATTTAGCAGCT
The DNA here is from genome assembly GCA_021771575.1 of Bacteroides sp. Classification (GTDB taxonomy): domain Bacteria; phylum Bacteroidota; class Bacteroidia; order Bacteroidales; family Marinifilaceae; genus Odoribacter. The sequence continues at coordinate 1,061 of JAETOX010000079.1, forward strand.
ATTCTGCCACATTTGAGAGGAATCCGGCGTATGGGGTCGGCGGCTTATGATTTATGTTGTGTTGCTGCTGGTTTTCTGGACGGTTATTGGGAACTCTGTCTGAATTTGTGGGATATCTGTGCCGGAGCATTGATAGTAGAAGAAGCCGGGGGAGTAATATGTCCATTCCGGGAAAACCGCGGTATTTCAATCATAGCCGGAAATCCGGTGATTGCCGATAAAATCCGGGAAAAAATTAAATGAACGAAATCTCAGACAGAGACCTGAGAGCGGGAGAGAACCGAATTTTTCAAAATTTTTTGAGCTGTACGATAGCCTTCTTCGTAGATTTCGTATACATGATCAAGCGTAAACATGTTGTATTTACTCATGTTTTGGGGTTCAATATAGATGTCGCACATGTTCTTGTCGATTGTCGTATTGCAATCGATGCCCAAATGGAAAGAACGCATGGCCATGCCGATCATATTGGTGATCTTTTCCGAAGTATTGATCGAATTGATTTCCACGGCAATGACTTTTTCACATCTTTTGCGTATGGGGCGTACCGGGAGATTCATAAATACTCCTCCATCGATGTAATCGATATGATCGATTTCGCGTGGAGTGAATACTACCGGAATGGAGCAGGAGGCAATAATTCGTGGGAGTAGTTCTCCCTCTTCGAAATGCACGGCATGGGCATTGACGATATCGCTGGCGGTGACTACCAGCGGGATTTTTAATTCTTCAAAAGTTTTTACTTGTAAAAATTCAGCTAGCTTTTCTTCCATGCCGTTCATCGTCAAAATCCCTTTTTTAGACATGGTGGGACGCGCCAGTTGAAGCAGTTTTTTACCTGTGAAAAATTGCAGGCATTCCTCGGGAGAATAACCGGCAGCAATCATCGCCCCGACAATGGATCCTGCACTGGTACCGGAAATAATATCAGGTTTAAGTCCATATTCGTACATGGCTTGAATAACACCAAGGTGGGCGAATCCCCGGGCTCCTCCTCCGCCTAATGCTAAACCTATCTTGTATGGTGGTGTCTTATCCATGACTGCAAGTTGAAAGGTAAATATACGTGAATTAACTTTTCAAAGATAGGAAAAACCTCTGGTTTTATATAGTATTAATTTAATTTTAGGTTAGAAGTTTATAAACGGAAGAGTGGGAAAATATAAATGTGCAGATCATTACCATGATCTGCACATTTGTATTGTATATTAATGATTTATTTTTAAAAGCAATCGCCGGGAAGTGGGAGCGCTCCAGGTTGTCATCAATTGCCAGAATGCCGGATAATCGGCAGGCAGGAGTGTTTGTTTTCGCAGCTGCAACCGACGATCGACTTCGATTTTTCCTCCCTTGGCAGTGATCGATATATGCAGAGAACCGACAGCATTTTCAATCTTTTTTTCTGTCGCAGGCGTACAAAGTTGCATTTCTGCCGGAAGTTCAATTTGGTAGTGGTAGTTTTCTTCTGTAAGAGACGGAAGCTTTAAATTAACTTCCCGCCGGCTATTGTAGGAAGCGTAGGGAGCGTTCGACAGACTGGGATAAGGTTCTGGCAGGATATAGGTTACATATCCGTTTGTATTTTCCAATGCTTGGTCAAATTCTCCCTGAATTTCTGTATAGTCAGGACGATTGTTTATCTGGAGCGATTGTAAGGGCGGCAGAAGCTGGTTGACAAACTCTTTTTCGTAAGGGATATAGTTTTCACTGAACCGGGCAGAAATCCGGTTTCGGGCTTGCCTGGGAGTCAGACGAATTTCAGCTTGATAAGCGATCTGTGAAGGAAGATTCGGAATATCGATGGATGCTCCGTTTTCTAAGTTTAGCAGAAAGTTATGCCCTTGGGCTGCCATAGAGGTAGAGCGCGGATTTAAACGGTAAGTTTTTCCATCTATCTCGGTCAATATTGTTAATTCATCGATGGTACTCAATCCACAATTCGCCGGATCGGTATTGATGTGATAGGCTGCGGCCAGTGTTGTCGGTATTTTGGCTGTTCGGAGTAGGAGGTTCAGTAAGTTTATTTTTTCAGTTTCGGTTGCATAGGCGGTACGCAACACTTCCCTGGCCGGCCGGATTTGATAGCCCACTTCGGATAGAGGAAGAGGACAATAATCGATCTGGTTTTTTACGTAGTTCAGGATTGCCATTACCTGATCGTTCTGTGTAGATGTATTTTGGGTAATCTCATTTACTACAGATCTGACTTCGGGAATTTCTGTTTGATCGAATTGTTGTGCCAAGGTTTTCAGTGCTTCCTGACTAGAAAGAAAAGTCGTGAATAATAAAGCCGGGACATCACCATTTTGCAGGTTTACTTCAGGGGCTCTGGAGAAAGCCGGCAGATTTCGGAAGGTCCAGGTATACTGATCAGAACCTCCTACGGTCGTTTGCACTGGAGCCGAATTTTGATTCAATATTCCATAATGTACTGGATAACGGGTTGGAACCTGAAAAGTCAAGGTGTATTCTTTGGCAGGTGAACTTTGATGTAAAGGCCGGCATACATCCAAAGCTGGCAGGTAGCCCGGACGGGTGTAAATGGAGTAGTCGAGATAAAGGGTACAGCCTAAATCCAGCCCTGTATGGACGACCACCATTTCTTTGAGGCGATTGTAAGCCGGTGCCTTAGCCGCATGTTGTGGAAGTACTTCGATAAAAGCATTCGCGGGCGTCGTGATCTGCGTACCGTCTTTCTGTCGGACATACGCCTGATGAATCTTTAATTCCTGATAATCGGGATTATAAAGGATAAACGTTTCCCCATAAGTAGAATTCATCGCTGTATGGGTATAAAGTGTCAACTCTTTGTAACAACGGTATTCCTGACTGCCATCACTTTGCAGTATCCAGGTTTCCTGTAATTTTTTGAATTCTGCTTCAGGAGAAACGGCAAACACTTCTCCTAAAAAGCAAGTTAATAAGGAAAAAATATAAATAAATTTCATACTATTCAATTTTTAAAATTAAACCCCAAACTCTTCTCTTCTTTTTTTCTTTTCTAATTATCGTCTGTTATTTATCATCTGTTGATTATCACCATCTCCCTTCCAAATTCTTTATGAGTTTGGATAGCCGTACGGAAGCCTTCCCAATCTCCGGCTTGGTACACTCTTTTCTTTAAAGCTAATTTTTGGTGTATCTTGATTGTTTGGCCTTCCTGCCGGATGAACCCTTCGAAATCTGCCGCTGGACTCTGCTTGTTTTCTTGTATAGGATTTTGCAGCTCATAACCTTTAGGAAGTTGAATGGTTTCGTCCAATTCTATCAGACGGGAACAGGCATCCTTAAAACCGTACCGGCGTTCTGGTAATTGAGTATCAATGCGCAGGTAAGTCTTTATCTGGTTGTAAAGGTTATTCATTGTCAAAGGTTTTAGCAGCATGACGTCTGTTCCGCTAAGAGCATAATCGGGAATTTCATAACGGAATTTGATTTGTATAGGCCCGGCTTGATAATCTTTGGGATTTTTTCCCCAATCTACGCTGATTAAACGGGCTTGGGGGGAAACGTTCAATAATTGTTTTTCCATGCTGTTCCACCAATCTGTTTGCCAACCGGTGGTGAAGATGCGTCGGATACTGAGATCTGACTGACCTTCGGCTGTCAGAATAAATTCTCCGGTCAGTTTTCCCTGACGGTCGATTTTATTATGGGCTTTAATCCGGAAATAATGATTTTCAGGAGCTGAAATTGGAGTGATACAGAGATCCGAGCCTTCCGGTACCCCGGGAAGATAATTTTGTTGCTGTTCGGCACTGCTCCATAATTCCCGGCAGAAAGGAACCCAGGTGGGATCCAAGGGCATATACGTACCATTTTCCAGTTTAACGACTGCTACACAGTGATTGAAATGGTCGGCAGGGATCGTTTCCACCCGACTGCCTGCCATGGTCATTGCCGGATAAGCTTCGAAGCCGGCCATCCGGAGAAAGGAAATCAATGTTCCTGCAATATCTTTACAGACTCCACAACGGTCGGTAAAATTCATCTGCGTATTGTGTAAGGTAAAACCTTCTCCTTTGCCCATGGTGATACCGGAATAACGGATGTTATCGGCTACCCAGTGGGTGAGAACGGCGATTTTTTCCATATCGTTTTTTTTCCCACGGATCAATTCGTCGACCTTTTTCTGGGCTTCGGGATAAGCTGCAAAACTCTTGTAGTCTTCGTTTGTTTTGTGGAACCAGAGAGATTTATCCTGCCATTGGGGGGTGGAGGACAGCATCAATTTGGGTGCAGCATCGTAGAGGTCGACCATATTGGGTTCTTTACGGAAGGGAAGCAGATTATCAGTGGCAAAGGTATATGCCTTTTGCTCCCCTTCGTAACGCATAGACGAGCTACATTCGCCTTGATAGAATTGAAATTGTATTTCCTTTTCGTTTGGAATGGCTACTTTATATACCTTACGAAGTGTCGGCACAGAACACCAGAAAGGTACGATATCGTAAAATTGTCCTCGCATGGGAGGGATAAAACGTTCTTCCTCATCGTTTGTTCCTAATAGAGCGTATGTGAATCCTTTTTTGTGAATTTCGTATTCCAGAATGTCCCCGGTATCCAGCTTACCAGCTTCCAGCATAATCTGTCGCGCTCCCCAATAAATCATCCGGGCTGGTGCCGTATAATCCTGTGTTTTGCTGACATCCAGATCGATAACCCGGCCATCGGATTTATATACTTTTGCGTAACGAAACTCGGCAAAGGCAGTCAGGGGATCGTAATCATAGACGATAACCCGGTTTGACAGGGCGCCTGCCGGACTTTGGATTCGAATCGCTTTATAGACCGAAAAGGTGCCTGAACCTGTTGGGGCAACAGATACAGAGGTACTGTCTAACAAAACGACCTCATTGTAACTTTTGTAGGGATCTGGCTTTTTCAAATTTACGGTTTTCCAAGCCTGTCCGGCAAGATAACCCGGAATCAGAAAGGCTAGAAGAAAAAAGGAAATGGTATACTTCATAAGATATAATTTTGGTTAATATAGATGCAAATGATAATACAAAAATTCGCTGACCGATGGAGTTCCATGCGTCAGCGAATTTTTGTTATCAGTTCAAAGAACGATATGTCGTGGGCTTATCTGATTTCTGCGCCCAACAAGTGTTTATAAGTGCCTATCAGTTTATTCATGATTTTATCGATCTGTTTATCGGTAAGGGTTTTTTCATCGTCTTGTAAAGTGAAACTTACTGCATACGACTTTTTGCCACTTCCCAACTTCTCACCTTCATACACATCGAATAGATTCACTGCTTTTAACAGGTTTTTCTCTGTACGCATGGCAATATCCCGTACTTCTTTGAAGGTGACTTTTTTATCCAGTAATAAAGCCAGATCCCGTTTCACCGCCGGAAATTTGGCCATAGGAGTGAAGACAATCGTATGGTTTTTCACGGCTCTCAATATGTTTTCCCATGAGAATTCTGCGTAATACACTTCCTGTTCGATGTCCAGCCTCTTCAGCACTTTTTGACTGAGCATCCCCAAGGTTACGATGTGAGCCCCTTTCTGTGTATAGACCAGTCCTTCGCGGAAAATATCTTCCTGGCATTCTTCTATACCCATGGAGGCCGGTTGGAATCCAAGGCGAACCAGAAGCATTTCGCTGTATGCTTTCAGGTTGAAAAAGTCGGTCCGTTTTTCCGGAGTATTCCACGAAAGCGGATTTTTATTACCTGTTAGGAAAAGAGTGAGTTTATCCTCTTCTTTGTATTGTTTGAGGTGATTGTCGGTATCCTTGCGATGGAAAGTATAAGCTTTACCGAATTCGTAGAGTCGCAGACCAGTATTTTTTCGGTTTATGTTGTAAGCTATCGTTTCAAGACCGCCGAACAGTAAAGATTGCCGCATGGCATTCAGATCCGAACTCAGCGGGTTACACAACATCACGGTATTTTCCGGTTGATAGGTTTCCAGATTTTCGAAATAGGAGGCTTTGGTCAGCGAATTATTCATAATTTCGTTGAAACTGTTGGCTGACAGTAGATCCGAGATTTTGTTTTTCAACTGAAAATCATCCGGTTTTTCCGAATAGCTCAGTGTAGAATTCACCTTGGACGGATCTTCAACATTGTTAAATCCGTAGATACGCAGAATGTCTTCGATGACATCGGCTTCTCTGCGTACATCAACCCGGTAAGGCGGTATGTGCAACAACAATTTTTCCTCCGTTTCTTCTACTATTTTGATTTCTAAAGAGGTCAATATGTTTTTAATCACTTCGTGGCCGATGGCTTTTCCTATCAGGCGGTCGATATGAGCGTATGTAACTTCGACTTCAAAGTCTGCGATAGGATGGGGATAAATATCGATGATGTCGGAAGTAATTTGGCCACCTCCCAGTTCTTTGATCAGGAGTGCAGCTCGTTTTAAGGCATAGATAACGATATTCGGATCGGTACCCCTTTCAAAACGGAACGAAGCGTCTGTACTCAAGCCGTGACGTCGAGCAGTTTTACGTACAAAAACCGGGTCGAAACAAGCGCTTTCTAAGAAAACGTTTGTCGTTTCAGGTGTGATACCACTCTCCAGACCTCCGAAAACCCCGGCGATACACATCGGTTTTTCTGTATTACATACCATCAGATCGTTTTCGTTCAATTGCCTTTCCATACCATCTAAAGTAGTAAAAGGAGTTCCGGTAGGGAAACTACGGATAATCACTTTATTGCCTTTGATTTTGTCTTTATCGAACGAATGCAGAGGTTGTCCCAACTCGAATAATACAAAATTCGTGATATCTACGATATTATTGATCGGATGTAAACCGATTGCTTTCAACCGGTTTTGCAACCATTCGGGAGACTCTTGTACTTTCACTCCTTCGATGCATACTCCGGCATAACGCGGACAGGCTTCGGGGCGTGACACTTCGATCGAAATATCTGCTGTCCGGCTGTCGGTAGTGTAGTTTTCCACCGAAGGTAAAGTATAATGAATATCCTTGTGGTGATGTTGTAAGTAAGCCGCTAAATCCCGGGCTACTCCCAGATGAGAGGCACCGTCGGCCCGATTAGGAGTGATATCTACCTCGATTGTGTAATCGGTGGTGATCTGATAATATTCAGCAGCAGGCATTCCTACTTTAGCATCTGTTGGTAATACGATGATGCCAGCATGATCGTGTCCAATACCGATCTCGTCTTCGGCACAGATCATCCCTTCGGATTCCTGGCCCCGGATTTTTGATTTCTTAATCGTGAATTCTTTATCTCCATCATACAACACCGTCCCGATAGTAGCTACGACTACTTTCTGCCCGGCAGCTACATTAGGGGCTCCACATACGATAGGAGTAAGACGTCCGTCACCTAAATCTACGGTCGTGATATGAAGGTGGTCGGAATCCGGATGAGGCTCGCAAGTTTTCACTTCACCGATGACCAATCCACGCAGGCCTCCCCGAATAGATTCGAATTTTTCGTAACCACCGACTTCTAGTCCGATACTGGTCAATATTTCACAAATTTCTTCAACACCAAGATCTGTCTTGATATAGTCTTTCAGCCAGTTTAAAGATATATTCATAATGGTTAGATTTTCCGGTTACTCACTGTAATTTAATGTTTAACATATTATCGATAGGAATCCATGCCTTTTGCCGGATTTCTTCAGATACCTCTACAATATATTGTTCTTTCTCCAAAGCTTCCAGTACATTTTCCAGCGTTACCTTTTTCATTTGTGCACATATCGTCCGGGAATCTATAGGGATAAATTCCTTATCTGGATTATCCTTTTGGAGTTTATGAATCGTTTCGATTTCTGTTGCGATGATGAACTGCTTTTTGGAAGAATTCAAGGCATGTTTGATCATACCTGCTGTGGAATACAAATAAGCCTGAGGAAGATTCAGGATTCGATCGTCGTGCGAACACAAGGATTCCGGATGAATCAAAATATCCGCTTCAGGGTATTGCTGGCTTTTCTCCAAAATCATTTCAGTGGTGATCCGGGCATGTACACAGCAATCGCCATTCCAAAGCTCCATTTCCCGACCTGTTACCTTGCAGATCCAGGCACCCAGATTTTTATCGGGAACGAAGAGGAGTTTACGGTCTTTCGGGAGGCTTTCCACTACTTTCAGGGCATTGGCCGAAGTGCAGCAAATATCTGTCCAGGCTTTGACGTCAGCGGTGGTATTGACGTAGCTCACGACAATGCCTGCAGGATTGTTTTTCTTCCATTCTCTCAGGTCATAGCCTGTAATACTTTCCGCTAATGAACAGCCGGCGGACGGTGCTGGAATAAGAACTTTTTTATGAGGGGAAATGATAGCCGCAGTTTCTGCCATAAAATGAACTCCGCAAAATACTATGATATCGGCATCTGTCTTTCCGGCTTCCTGAGACAAGCCCAATGAATCTCCCAGGTAATCTGCAATGTCTTGTACTTCGGGGCGGGTGTAATAATGTGCCAGGATAACGGCATTCTTTTCTTTCTTCAATTGCTGTATCCTGTTGATAATCTCCGTATTTGTCATAATTTTTTCATTTGCGGCTTCAAAGATAACAAAGAAAATCTTTGCCGAAGCGGTTATAAATTAAAATGTTTTCTGAGTCGGTAGATTATTTTATATTCATACTGATGTCAAGAGCTGTGACTGAGTGGGTAAGGGCACCTACACTGATAAAATCGACGCCTGTGGCGGCAACTTCTTTCAGCCGGGAAATACTCATGTTACCGGAGGCTTCCGTCATGGCATTTTTGCCAATGAGACGTACAGCTTCGGCCATATCCTCATTGCTCATATTATCGAGCATGATAATGTCTGCGCCGGCATTCAGGGCTTCGCGCACTTCGTCCAGGTTGGTTGTTTCCACCTCGATTGAAATGTCCTCTGGAACATGAGACCTAACGGCTTCTATGGCTTGGGTGATTCCTCCGGCTACTTTGATGTGGTTATCTTTGATCATAGCCATGTCGTATAATCCCATCCGGTGATTTTTGGCACCTCCGTCTTTTACAGCCATTTTGTCCAGTATTCGTAATCCTGGGGCAGTTTTTCGGGTATCCAGCAGGCGGGTGTAAGTGCCTTCCAGCTCTTTTACATATTTGGCTGTTTCGGTGGCGATACCCGACATCCGTTGTAAAATATTCAGCGAAAGGCGTTCTCCGAGCAATAAACAACGGTAACTGGCTTCTATGCGTAAAATAATATCTCCTTTTTTTACCCGATCACCGTCTTTTACTTTCGGTTCCCAAACGAAATCTTTTTCAAAACGTTCATACACCCGTTTGGCAATCTTAAGTCCGGAAATCACTCCGTCGGCTTTCATTTTCATTTCAGCCACAGCACGGGCATGTGCAGGAATAATGGAATTTGTCGTTATGTCTCCAGTTGCGATGTCTTCTTCGATAGCAAGATCGATCAATCGGTCGATTAATTGGTCGTATGTCATAAATATATTTTTAATTCATTATTTTTTGAGTGTTGATAGGAATGGTTTGTAATTCCTTGTCTTTTTGTTGTACTATATGATAGATAAAGTCTGGGTCGCTCTCTGGGAAATCTTCCCGGAAATGCCCTCCCCGGCTTTCCTGACGATAGAGGGCGGAACGGATGATCAACCTGGCAACAGTGATCAGGTTGTGACAGAGCTGAATATAATATTCGTTTTCTTCCCGGGGAATTTGGTTTTCCAGACTATCCAATGCTTTCAGACCTTGTTGTAATCCTATTGCATTGCGGATAATTCCTGCATCTTCGGTCATAATACGTGAGATCTCTTTTTTTAGATCGATGTAGAGAGAAGCATGAGTTGGGTTACAATGATAAAGAGGAGAGAAAACAGGAGAGGCAGCGGTACCCAGGTTTTCCAGCGAAGCTTTGATCGCCCGTTTCCCGAATACCAGACATTCGATTAAAGAATTGGAGGCTAGTCTGTTGGCACCCATAATGCCCGACGAAGCCAGTTCACCGCATATAAAAAGACGTTTGATATTGGTACGTCCCTGGGTGTCGGTGCGCACTCCTCCGACCATATAGTGAGCTGCCGGTGCAACCGGAATCCGGTTGCACATGTCGATTCCCAGTTCTTTGCATTTTTCATAGATATTGGGAAAACGATGCTTGATAAGGTTGGGATCAAGGTGACGAAGAGATAACCAAACGAAATCCTGATGGTTGTTACGTATTTCCCGGTAAATGGACTGAGCAACAATATCCCGGGGTGCCAGTTCTGCCAGTTCATGTATTTCCGGCATAAAGCGTTTGCCCTCCTGATTGATCAGGTGTGCTCCTTCCCCTCGTACTGCTTCACTGATCAAAAAAGCTTCTTCTGAATCTGTGTAAATGGCAGAAGGGTGAAATTGGATAAATTCCATATCGGCAATTTCACATCCAGCATTATACGCTAAGGCTAGTCCGTCGCCGATCGTAGTATGCGGATTCGTCGTTCGTTTGTATATTGCCGAGGTTCCTCCCAAAGTCAGGAAAGTATTGTCAGCAATAAAAATATCTTCACTCCCGGATACCAGATTCCAAGCCCTGACTCCGAAACATTGGCGGTCTTTTTGTAATATACCAATGACCGAGTGATTTTCGTAAATATCGATTTTCGGATTGTTGATCACTTTGCTGATCATAAAACTGGTTACCATCCGGCCAGTAGCATCTCCACCGGCATGAAGAATACGCTTACGATGATGACCTCCTTCTAAGCCTAAAGCGAGACTACCGTCTTCCATATCGAAATGCATGCCTGCCTCGATCAGCTCTTTGATCCGTTGAGGACCTTCGTTGACTAATATGTCGACTGCTGGATAATCGCATAATCCCCGTCCTGCAATAATTGTGTCTTCGAAATGAAGTGCCGGGGCATCATCTTCATCCGTCACCGCTGCAATTCCGCCTTGGGCAAAATATGAATTACTTTCAGTAATACCAGACTTTGTCAATAAGGCAACTTTTCCATAGACCGCTGCATGGTAAGCTGTGTAAAGTCCTGCTAAACCACTGCCTGCAATAATATAGTCGTAATGATGCATCTTCAAAAAATGTAAATTAGTGCGAAAGTACCAAAATTTTAGAAATAGGGGAGATAATTTGGATTTTTTTTGAAATCCCAAAGTGATAAATTTTAGATAGATGAAAAAGTTGAAACATTTTGTTGTACTTTTGTGGTGAACTAAATTTAAATAGAAAGAATGGTTACGAAGAATAAGATGGTTTCTGTTAGTTACGAGCTGAGAACAGAACCTAATGGAGAAATACTGGAGGCAGCGACTGCCGATCGTCCCTTGGATTTTATTTGTGGACAAGGGCGGACTTTGGAATATTTTGAGATGAATCTGTTGGATAAAAACGAAGGAGATGAATTCGATTTTAAGATTCCGGCTGCTAATGCTTACGGTGAGGTAGACGAAGATATGATTATCGATTTGCCCAAGGATATTTTCAAAGAAGTAGAACCCGAAGAAATGGTTGTAGGAAACGTATTACCGATGATGGATAGTGTAGGCCGACATTTGCGGGGAAAAATTCTTGCAATCGGAGAAGAAGAGGTGCGCATCGATTTTAATCGGGAATTGGCAGGTAAAGATTTATATTTTAAAGGTCGGATATTGGCTGTTCGGGATGCCACGGATGAGGAGTTAGAAGCTTTGCATTCCCACAAATGCGGAGGTTGTAGTGGTTGTGGATCCGACAGTAGCTGTGGTAGCGGCTGTGGTTCTCAGGAGGACAGCTGCGGTTGTGGCGGATGTCATTGATCAGATTGGTGATCTATGGCCGGAAATTCAATCGGTAAAATTTTTCGTTTGATGTCGTTTGGGGAATCCCATGGAACGGCTGTGGGTGGGGTGATCGACGGTTGCCCGGCGGGAATTGATTTGTCTGTAGACTATATCCAGAATGAACTGAACCGGCGCAGGCCGGGCCAATCCGAGGTTTCCACCCCCCGTAAAGAAGACGATGAAGTGGAGATCCTTTCAGGCATTTTTGAAGGGAAATCTACAGGTATGCCTATTGGGTTTATGGTTCGGAATAAAAACCAAAATAGTAAAGATTACGACCACTTGAAAGCGCTATACCGACCTTCCCATGCCGATTATACCTGGGAGAAAAAATACGGTATCCGCGATTATCGTGGCGGAGGGCGATCGTCTGCGCGGGAACATATTGCGCGGGTTGTTGCCGGAGCTGTTGCCAAACAAGTGCTAGCTACATACGGAATCACTGTTCAGGCTTATACTTCACAGGTGGGTAAGATTGTCATGCCGGGGGCCTATCAAGAGGTAGAACTGGCGCAAACAGAGACCAATATCGTTCGTTGTCCGGATCCGGGAACAGCCGAAAAAATGATTGCACTTATTCGGGAAGTCCGGGATGAAGGAGATAGTGTAGGTGGTGTAGTGAGTTGTGTGGTCCAAGGAGTACCTGCGGGTTTGGGCGAACCGGTCT
>JAETOX010000324.1 GCA_021771575.1 Bacteroides sp.
CCGCTCCTTTAAGCGCCAATATCCTCGCCACCTCCGGATACGCCGTATCCCAGCATATCATGATACCTATTTTCCCTATCTCCGTATCAAATACCGGGTATTCCGTACCTTTCTCGAAATTCTTGGTTTCAGGGCCTTCCACCAGATGAGATTTCCTGTAGCGCCCCAGAGGCATTCCGTTGCGGTCTATAAGCGCCGCGCTGTTATAAAGTACTTCTCTGCCGTCCTTTACCGCCTTTTCAATAAACCCGAATACAATAAAGACATTATTGCACGCAGCAGCTTCCGCCATGGTTTTTATGGATTCGCCGGAAGGGAATTCCTCCGCCAGATCCCGGTACTTTTCGCTGCATTCATATCCGGTGGTGGCAAGCTCCGGGAAAATAATCAGCGAAACCTCTTTGTCTTCCGCTGCGGACCGAACATGTCCGACCATTTTCTCCAGGTTTTCTCTCTTATCGCCCAATGCCGACTGCATTTGAACGCAAGCAATTTTTGTTTTCATCCTTTCACTCCTTTACCACTCGATATCTTAACTCACATATAACTAAAGCAAACTGTATGCCAACTGCAAAACATTGAAATTTCAAGCTTTTCAAAAAATAAAACACGCCTCGTTATTCATTTTAGAATAATTTTGGCGTGTTTTGTCCGTAATATGCCGAAAAAATGCAAAAAACCGTTATTCATATTTAAATACTTTTTATTCAAATGTGAATGCTATTGCAATCTTTCCAATCTGTCTTTTTCTCTTATTACCACACATCCGGAAACGATAACGATAATTCCACCGATACATTGCAGTATACCAAGCCCCTGTCCTAACATTATTACTCCGAATATCGCCGTAGTTACAGGCAAGAAATTTGAATATACGCCCGATACAGTAGGACCCAGTTTCTGTATACCTTTAACTTCGATCATGAAGCATACGCCCTCACTTATGACGCCCAGATACAACAGCTCCGCTAAAACTTTCGGCTCCATGGCGGAAAAATCAGGCATATGAGTTGCCGTGTACGGTAATGTGATAATTGCCGCAATAGCGGTCTGGTAAAAAGCGATCAGCGTGGAATCATACGATCCGCTTACAAATTCAGTCACGAACAAATATATCAACCATACGGATACCGCGCCGAAACACATAAGATATCCTATCAGCGTTCCGCCTCCGAGATTAAACATATCATTGCCTATGGTCAGCATTATTCCGCCGATACACACCGCCATACCAACCATGATTTTTCTGCTTGCTTTGCGCCCAAACATCA
>JAETOX010000325.1 GCA_021771575.1 Bacteroides sp.
AATATAATAATAAGTAACTACAGAGAGGAGCCTTGCATAATGAAGTACATTTCAGCAACCGAAGTCGCTGAACGCTGGGGTCTCTCAAAGCGGCGGGTTATTACTCTGTGCAATGACGGACGCATTGAGGGTGCTCAAAAGGCAGGTTCAACATGGATCATCCCAGAGAATGCAGAAAGACCGGGAGACGCCCGAATAAAAAGTGGTAAATATATAAAAACAAAACCTACAGCGCATGCTGATTTGGATGACTGATAGCAAGGAGGTTTCCAAATGAAATATTCTATTGACGAATTGAAGGTCAAAAAAGAGGATCAGGAATACGACAGAAAAAGTGCGCGAAAAGATTCGAAGGGTTTATCCAACCATATTGTTGCGTTTGCTAATGCTGATGGCGGAACTTTGGTCATTGGAATTGAGGATAACGGAGATATCACCGGAATCGATGATTATGCCAATAATGTGAATGAGATTCTTCGTGTGCCCTTTGACTTCTGCAAACCTTCTGTTCTGATTGAAACCGAAACAGTGGACTGCATTGATGTAAATGGGAAGCCTAATCATCTTCTTGTTATAACAGTTCCGCAAAGCCCGGAGCTTCATGCAAATCAGCAGGATGATGTATATCTTCGCATGGGAGATAAATCTCAGAAGCTCAACTTTGACGCCCGGCTACGTCTGATGTATTCAAAAGGCTCACGCTTTTTTGAAAATGAACCGGTTGCCGACTCGTCCATCGACGATATAGATATGGAGTTTTTGGCATCCTACTGCCGTAAAATCGGATACACGAAATCTCCCGAGGAGTATATCAGGCAAAATAAGTCTTTCATCGTGACCAACGGTGGTCGTCAGGAGATGAGCGGAGCTGCCATCCTGCTTTTCGGAAAAGATCCGCAGCAATTTTTCCAGCGTGCCAGAATTCGGTTTATTCGATACGATGGTACCGAAGCAAAAGTCGGTGCTGAAATGAATGTTGTAAAGGATAAGATATTTACCGGCCGTATTCTTGATATGGTGGAAAAGACGCTGGCTGTTGTAGGCGATCAGATTAAGGATCATACTTATCTCGGCAAAGAAGGTAAATTTGTAACGACGCCCGAATATCCGGAATTTGCATGGAAAGAAATCATTATTAACGCTGCAGCCCACCGTGACTACAGTATCAAAGGAACCGATATCCAAATAAAGATGTTTGATGATAGGATTGTAGTCGAAAGTCCCGGCGATCTACCCGGTATTGTCCGGTTGGACAATATGCGGAAAA
>JAETOX010000080.1 GCA_021771575.1 Bacteroides sp.
CGAGTTCAATACATACCTGAGAGAGGATATCCCCCTTATCCCAGCCACCAAAGTTCCACCAATAGGAACGAATCCCGTGGTCGTACAGATAAGCTTCGGCTGTATTGTCATACCACCAGGTACCTCCGTCGGCATTCGTCGGCCGTTCACGACGTGCTTCTTCGACAGTACCTTCGAATGAGGGATCGACAAAAAGAGCCGCCATAACACCACAAGCGGGACCGCAATTGACATCAGAATATTCACCCGTATGTTGTTGTTGGCGATAAAAATCTCCCCGTCCATTGTTCGAATGCGAGTAAGTGAGGAAATTCCCTATCCCGTATGCCGCTGTATAATCGTTGTTTGTGACGTTGACATACCAACGGTCATTTCTTTGCCCGTTGGCGGAAGTCAGGGTGTAAAGCTGCACCTGACTGAAATCCATTGTCCGGGCCCCACTCCGCTGCTCCTCCTGATTCATCGTAAGTATCGCTCCGGGAGATACCTCGAACTCAGGACACATCCCTTCACCATTGGTCACTGTATCGGGCAATCTCAAATATACGGTATGCCGATCGGCATCGATCACAGCTTTCTCATTGTAACCACGGATAGCATAATTGATAAACTTCGCCTCGCCTGCACCCGGTGCGTCGTCGTCCGAACAGGCTGAGAAACTGAGGCCTAAAATCAGGCCCAGTAGCCATGTATATCTTTTTTTCATAACGATATTTTTTAGTGAATGACGAATTTATTTCAAATACCCCGGATTTTGTTCCATATCCGGATTAAAGGAAAACTGTTCCCGGGCTATAGGCAGGATACATTTTGGCGTATCCCAGTTCACTTCGGTCAGATTCGTGAAATGGTATCCCCCTGTACGATACATCGTACGCCCGTTGCGCAACATATCGAAATAACGGTGTCCTTCACCGACAAGCTCCAAACGGCGTTCATCGAGTACACGATCGAGCGTAAACGAAGCATCGTCAACATCGAACCCCGTAGCCCGGTTCGTAATCCGGCTCAGATAAACACGGGCCGGTTCACGCAATTCTCCACCGGCTTTCAAGCCAGCCTCGGCAGCAATCAGATAAACTTCGGAAAGGCGCAATACAGTGTAATTGTTTTCAAATGAAGGCACATTGTAAGAAGTTCCCGGATACTTCTCGAGTACATAATGCCATCCGTCATTGTCGTTGCCAACCCAGCGAAATACTCCGGAGCGTATATCGTTTCCTTTAACATTATTAAGCATTCCGGCAAAATCGTCTGTCGCATACAAGGAGGCATAGCCCCACCAATGATAGAGATACGCAAGCCCGTCACGCCCAGGATTATTAGACGTAGTATTAGCAATCTGGAACAAGGCTTCGCAACCAAACTTATTGTCGAGGGCAAACTGAGCCACATAATTATTTCGGGCAGCCAACCAATAACGACCATTGTTCTCTATATCGCGGATCAGTTGGTCGGCAGTCTCGAATGCTTCCTGATTCTTTTCGCAGTAGAGATACACGCGGGCCAGTAAAGCGCGGGCAGCCCAGGCATTGATATGCCCATCGTTCTTTGCATCCGACAGCAACGAAATAGCCGTTTTCAGCTGCCGAATAATGAAATCGTAACAGTCGGCCACGCTGCTGCGGTCGGGAAATTCATCAAACCCGATGGCATGATCGGCAATGGGAATCCCCAGTGAAGTTCCGTTATCTTTAGCATAGGGATAACTGAAACAACGGAGAATATCGAAATGGCAAAGCGCAATGGCAGCTAATGCCTGTCCCTTATAATCCTTCAATTCTTCCATCGTAGCATCCATAACCGCTCCGGCATCGATGGCATCGATAATATTCCAGGCATTGCGAACGACGTAATAGGGCCGTCCCCACAACCCACCGTTATTCGGAATATCGGTGGTATGCTCGAAATTATAAAATTGGTAAAGGATGCGACCACTACTCCACGAAGTCGCCTGAATATCGTCGCCCTTCACATCTCCATAAAGAAACATCGCACCGTTGTAATAATAGGTCGAAGCCATTAAAGCATACAATCCGTCGGTAGCGGCTACCACATCATGGAGGGAAGTGATTGCCCCTTCTTTGTCGAGCCGGTTCGAAGGAGTCCGATCGAGAAAACTTTCGCTGCATGCAGTCAGCAGACAAGCAACCCATACAAAAAGTAAATATCTTTTTTTCATAATCGAAAATGTTTACGGTTAAAAACTGATTTCCACACCAAAAGCCCACGTTTTAAGCGGCGGAAGGGAAAACCCGACCACACCCGAAAGTTCGGGATCATACTGGTCATAACGCGCCCATGTCAGCAGGTTGGTACCCGAGAAATACACTCTGGCAGCACTGAATCCCAGCGGCTGTAACCAGTTTTCAGGAGCATTCAGCCCCAGCACAAGGCTCTTGAGACGCAGGTGATCGGTACTATGAATACCCCGGGAAGAATGCCACCATCCCCCAAATTCTTGTCCGGCGACATAACGGGGAATATCGGTTTTGTCACCGGGCTTCCGCCAACGGCGACGCAATTCCGTACTCTTGTTGGTATTGGAATCATAACCATCGTCTTGCAACGCCCACATACACGAATCGTACGAATATCCACCCAAGGAAAAGGAAAAATTAAATGACAAGTCAACAAAACGGTAACGCAGGGTATTGGATAACCCTCCCGTCAGTTTCGGATAGGAGTCCTCAAGTGGAATGACTGCCGCATTGTTAGGATCATAAATAATTTCCCGCGAACGCCCCCCATCGGTCGTCACATTGGAATAATACATCGGCCGGCCATCGTCGGGGTTTACACCAGCATATTCCCGCAAAGCAAGTGTACCTAGCGAATAGCCTTCTTTGACGATATAATAGCCGTTGATATATTCAGGCACATCGGCCAGACGAATCACTTTATTCTTATTGTGTGTCAAGTTGAGTGAAGTGGTCCATGTAAAATTCGGACGGCTAATATTCGTTGAGCGTACTTCCACCTCAATCCCCTTGTTCTCCATGCGCCCGACATTATCGATAATCGAGCCAAAACCCGTGACGGGATTCACAGCCCGACTAAGTAACAAATCCTTTGTCTTACGGCAATACCAGTCGAAAGACAAATTGACCCGTTCAGCAATCGTCAAATCGGCACCAATATTGAAAGCATAATTGCGTTCCCAGCTCAGGCGGTCGGTACGCAAACTCGGCTCCACCATAGCCGGGTGATCGTTATAACTATACGTCAACGAGTAGAGTCCGAGATAACCATACAAGTTAGTGGGTACATTCCCGTTTACACCATAACTGGCACGTAATTTGGCATCGGTAAGCCAACTGTTAAGAGCTGCCATAAAATTCTCGCGGGAGAAGCGCCAGGAAGCCGATACTGCCCAGAAATTATTCCAACGGTTGTCAGGCGATAAACGGGAAGAACCGTCCCGACGAAAACTCAATGCCAGATAGTATTTATCGGCGTAATCATAATTGCCACGCAGGACATACGACAGCATAGCATCACTGTCGATATAATGGTCGTTAGCAACCGGGGTTGCAGCCGTGCCCAATACAACAGAATTGCTACTCGTATAATTCTTGCTTTCACCGAAAAAATATTCCTTATCCCAATTGTGGATTTCGTATGCCGCCAATACATCCACCGAATGTTCGCCGAAATCTTTCACATAATTAAGACGCGTATTGGAATTGTAAGTGATATTTTCTACCATAAACATATCCCCCTGTCCATTAGGTGTTTTACCATCAGCACTGTTAGGAGAGAAATAACGGAAATCCTTCGTATAAGTATAATCTACATTAAATACCGTAGAAAGCCGCAACCCTTCGATGATTTTATAACCGGCTTCCAGCGAAGCAAAGGTTCGGGCGATTTGTGAACGATAGTTATTAATGGTATTTTCATATACAGGATTGATATTTCCCAATTGCTGAAGATTGGTATTATAACTACCGTCTTCATTACGGATAGGAACCGAAGGTGTCAGATAAGTCTTAATCCCGTACATTGGGCTGGCATACCAATTACCTTCGGGCAATGGACTCTCTTTGGTTATAGATACCAAGGCATTCATTCCAATATCCCATTTCTTAAAGGTATTGTTAAAATTTACATGCCCGCTGAAACGTTCAAAACCGGCATTGCGCACCACATTTTCCTGTTTAGTATACGCCAGGTTCCCGGCAAAACGGGTATTTTCACTTCCGCCCATGACCGAAAAATCGTATGACTGCTGATGTCCTTTGCGAAAGAGAGCATCTTTCCAATCACTGTATCCTTGTGCAGGTTTACCAGCATACGCCAAAGCATCCATCTCTGCATATTCATACGCCCATTCGTAGCTGTCTCCGGCATCCATATAAGAATTAGCCAAACCTTCCGTGATCAGTTCCCGGCGTTCATCACCTCCCATTACAGGGCGATAATGGTAAGCGAAATCCGATATTCCGTAACTGGCTTTCAGGTTATAGGTCGTCTTCCCCTGGCGGCCCTTTTTGGTGGTAATCAAAACAACTCCATTCGCCCCTCTTGCTCCATAAAGCGAAGCTGAAGCCGCATCTTTCAGAATGGTGATATTCTCGATATCCGAAGGATTGAGTGTGCTAAGGATGCCGAAACCACCGGAATTCATTTCATCATTACTCATATTGCCCGACATGATCGGCACTCCATCCAATACATAAAGCGGTTCGTTAGAAGCCGTAATCGAACCATATCCCCGGATGCGTAGCGAAGAGCTGGCTCCCGGAGCTCCCGAAGCGCTCTGGATCTGTACACCTGTCACATTAGCTTCCATCATCTGAGTCAGCGATACAACGGGCAGATCTTTCTGTTTCGCCACATTCATCACTGAAGCCGATCCCGTATAAGAAGCTTTGCTAACGTTTCCGTAACCGGTCACCACCACTTCATCCATTTGCTGTGAATCCTCATGCATTATTACTTCCAACCGATGATTGCCAGGAATGGAAAGATCTATATCCTTCATTCCCAGAAAACGGAATTGAAGTATCTGATCGGGTGCTGCTTTAAGAGAAAATTTTCCTTCGATATCGGTACTGACGCCGACAGTGGTACCTTTCACAATGACTGCTACTCCAGTCAACGGAAGTCCTTTGTCATCACGGACAATCCCGGTTACCGTAATCTTTTTTTCCTGTTCTGCTGGTCTGTCCAATACGACAATTTGCTCTCCTACAATTTCATAAGTAAAGACAGTTCCTGCAAAGATCTCGTCCAGCACCTCCTTTATCGGTTTCTGCCGGGCTTCTACCGATATATTTTTCAACTGTCCGATCTGCTGAGTCTTATAAAAAAATTTATAAGGACTCAACGCTTCGATTTCTTTAAAAACAGTCAAAGCATCGGCATGCTTCATACTTACTGTTATTTTTTGCTCCTGAGCCGATAAAGGCACCGCAAACAAACAACATACCCACAGGATACAACAAGTCAGACTGAACCTGAACAAGTATCCGGAAAAACGTTTCTGAAGATTTTGGTTCATAAGCAATGATATTTAGTTAATAGATAGTAGTAGGTCTTTAACGGTCATAAATCGTAATGATTTCCCCTTCACAAGTAAACCCGACATCAGCACTTAGAGCAATGGTGTGCATAGCGGCTTCTATATCTTCGCGATGAAACTTCCCATTAAAACGGTCAGCAACAGTGATATTGGCTTTATTGACAAAAGTAACCCCATACCAGCGGGAAAGCTTATCGAGCATATCAGGGAAAGTTTCGTTGTCTATACGCAATATCCCATTCTTCCATTGTATCCATTCCCGGGCATTGACTGAAACGACAGACAGTGCACCACTCAAGGTATCGAAACGCAATTGCTGATCAGGCGATAAAAGTTGCTTTTCGCCAGAAGACAGCAAGGCCTCCACCTGCCCCTCCACCAATGTCACACTAGCCTGGGCCTGTTTTGAGTAAACCGACATATCGAAAGAAGTTCCCAATACACGAGTTTGCAATTGTCTGTTTTGTACGAGAAAAGGATGAAGGGTATCGGAAGTGACTTCAAAAAAAGCTTGCCCAGTCAGGAATACTTTCCGTTCGGTACCGACAAAATTCACAGGAAACCGCAGGGTGGTTTCGGAATTCAACCATACCCGGGTACCATCGGATAAGGTCAGATTAAAGCGCTCACCACGTGGTACATGAAGAGTATTATAGATTTCAGCTTCGCTGGCTGAAGCTTGTGCTTTGTATTCCAAATCACGGCTTCCGAAACGATAAAGTAATGTCCCATCCGGTTCACACAACGTCGTATCCGTCGTTATCAAATTCACGACCGAACCATCCGCACGGACAAGAGAAGGCGTTTTTCCATAAGCCGGCTGAGCTTGTGTCACGACAACAGCAGGAGTTTGATCTTTAGCAGCCAGCCAATAACCGCCCACCATAGAAAAAAACACTAAAGCTGCATACCCGATGATCCGTTTCATCCGGGAATATTTCGGGTTGTTTCGATTCAAATAGTTCCGATATCGGTCCAAAGCTTCTGCCTGCTCGGATTCTGACAATGGACACTCGGTAGTCGCCTGCCAAATGCGCTTTAATTTTTGAAAATATAATTGATTTTGCTCAGTAGTGATCCATTCTTTAAAAACATAAATATCTTCACAAGAGGCTTCTCCGTCCAAGATACGAAACAATAATTCGTCTATATTTCCATCCATATTCGTCATATTTTCCGATCTTTAAATGCATTGACTTATTTTGACCTTGCATTAATATGACGCCAAGAGTTAAAAAACCCTTAAAATTTTTCTGTTAAAATATTTTAAAATATACAATTAACAACAAGATCCAATTCAATTCTTTACGCAAACGCGTTAAAGCTATCGATAATTGGGTTTCGATGGTTTTTACAGACAAATCCAGCATCCCGGCAATTTCCTGATGTGATTTGTGTTCTATTTTGCTAAGTATGAATATTTCTTTGCAGCGAGGAGGTAATTTATCTACAGCTTCCATGACATAACAATGGAAATCTTTGGACAGTAAATCCATTTCTTCTTCCGGAGTCTGTATAATCTGTTGAAAATAAAGATCAGCAGTAGAAGTGGCTATATATTTTTGAATGACAATTTGATGGCGCAAAGAGGATATACTTTTATGATAAGCCATCTTATACAAATAAGCCTGAAAAGAATACCGGACATTTAAGTTCAAACGTTCGTCCCATAATTGGCAAAATATTTCCGACACAATATCTTTAGCAGCCTCGCGGTCGTGCACGATGCGATACACATATTCCACCAACGAGGGATAATGTCTGGTAAAGAGGGCTTCGAATTTTTTCTTATCCCCTTTACGCAAGGCATCTATTTCCCCAGCGGACGATATTTGCCAAACAGGATCATCCATTTTGCCTTATCAGTTGATCAGAGAAGTGCTGTTTCCAGCACTTCCTGTATTGAGTCGACATAGTGGAATTTCAATCCTTTCAAATATTCTTTTTTTATATCTTCCACATCTTTTTTATTTTCACGGCAGAGAATAATTTCCTTAATACCAGCACGTTTTGCGGCCAGGATTTTTTCCCGTATACCTCCCACCGGCAACACTTTTCCTCTCAACGTAATCTCACCAGTCATGGCTATCGCTTTCTTGACTCTCCGCCCTGTTAAAGAGGACACCAAAGCCGTAACCATCGTAATTCCAGCCGACGGCCCGTCTTTAGGCACCGCTCCCGCCGGTACATGCACATGGATATCATTTTCCTCGAAGACCTTCTCGTCTATACCGATTTCCTTTGCATGGGATTTGATGTATTCCAGAGCCAGGGTAGCAGATTCTTTCATTACATCCCCCAGATTACCGGTCATACTCAAGTGTCCGTGTCCTTTGCTATAGCTGGATTCGATATATAGAATTTCCCCCCCGACGGCTGTCCATGCCAATCCAGTCACCACACCAGGTAATTCATTTCCCTGGTATTCTTCCCGAGAGAAAATCGGACTTCCCAGATATTCTTTTACTTTTTCTTCATCCAGAATCACGGTAAATTTTTTATTCATCGCTACTTTGCGAGCCACATGACGCATGATTTTGGCAATCGTCATATCCAAGCTTCGTACACCGGACTCACGGGTATATTTCTCGATAATCATATCTATGATATCATCGGGAATCATCAAGTGCTCCGAAGTGATTCCGTGATTTTCCAATTGTTTCGGAATAAGGTGACGCTTAGCGATTTCGCGTTTCTCTTCCATCAAATAACCGGAAACTTCGATGATTTCCATACGGTCGCGTAAAGGTCCTGCTATGGTACTCAAATCATTGGCCGTAGCAATAAACATCACCTTAGACAAATCATAATCGACATCCAGAAAATTATCGTGAAAGCTTCCGTTCTGCTCCGGATCGAGTACTTCCAATAAAGCAGACTGAGGATCTCCCCGGAAATCATGTCCTACCTTATCGATTTCGTCCAAGATAAAAACAGGATTCGAAGTTCCAGCCTTTTTGATATTTTGCAAAATACGTCCCGGCATAGCACCAATATAAGTTTTCCGGTGCCCCCGAATCTCCGACTCGTCATGCAATCCTCCGAGTGACATACGCACAAATTCCCGGTTCAAAGCCTTGGCTACCGACTTACCCAAAGAAGTCTTTCCAACTCCCGGAGGCCCGTAGAGACATAAAATCGGTGATTTCATATTGGCTTTTAGTTTTAGTACTGCCAAATATTCCAAAATCCGCTCCTTCACTTTTTCCAAACCGAAATGATCAGCATCCAACACCTCTTGTGCATGCTCCAGATCCAGGTTATCCTCCGAAAGATAATTCCAGGGTAAATCCAGCATCTCACGCAAATAATTCGATTGCACGGAATAATCCGGAGAAGCCGGATTCAAACGTTTCAGTTTATTCAGCTCTTTGAGGAATATATTTTGTACTTTCTCACTCCATTCTTTTTTCGAAGCCAAATCTTCTAATTCCTGAATTTCCTCATCCGTTGGATTTCCTCCCAGCTCGTCCTGTATGGTCTTCATCTGCTGATGCAAGAAATACTCCCGTTGCTGCTTATCGATATCCATTTTCACTTTTTTCTGAATATCGTTTTTCAATTCCAGCAAACTCACCTGTTTACTCAATATTTCCAGCAATTTGATCGCCCGCTGCTTTAAGCTATCGATCTCCAGCAATTCCTGTTTACTCTGATAATCGACATCTGTATTTGAAGAGATGAAATTGATCAGGAAAAGCATACTTTCGATATTTTTCAAAGCAAAACCGGCTTCATTCGGAATATGGCTGGAGTACTTTACAATCTTAGCAGCCATATCTTTCAGCGAATCAGCAATCGCATTGTATTCAGGGTCATTCTCAGGAATACTCTCTTCCTTTTTAAGGACGACCTTTCCGACATGATAAGGATCGTCGTAAAGAATATCCTCCAGAAAGAATCTTCTCTTTCCCTGAATAATAGCCGTCGTTGTACCGTCCGGCATTTCCAGAATCTTCAAAATGGAAGCAATGGTGCCAACCTGAAACAAATCAGCGATCACCGGATTCTCCGTATTGGTATCTTTCTGGGCAATCACACCAATCAAAGCGTTCTGACGATAAGAATCCCGGATTAATTTCAGGGATTTATCCCGCCCGATATTGATCGGAATAATAACCCCCGGAAACAACACCGTATTCCGAAGCGGTAAAATTGGCAATGTGTCAGGTATTTGCATATTCTCATCCATCAGCTCCTTTTCGTCACCCAAAATCGGCAAAAAATCAGCTGTATCTTCTCCCACCTGCTGCAATAACACTGCTTTCAAATTTATTTTATCCATTTATTTTCCCTCTCTATTTTTATTGTTTTGAAAATCTCTTGATTTTCACAACTGACATTTTGTCAATATTCAGTGTAAAATCAAGATCCATACCTTATAGCACAAATCCTATGCCAGAATCAGGAAAAGAAGATTCAATATACAATATTAGCACATTTTATGTTTAATTTCTCCACCCCGGTATAAAAAAGGGGCGAAAAGAACTTTCTTTCCGCCCCTTGAATTTTTTTTCCAAGAAAGATTATTTCTTTCTTTTTTCCATGTGATCTTTATAACGATTCATGAACTTATCTACACGTCCGGCAGTATCTACCAATTTCACCTTACCTGTATAAAAGGGATGTGAAGTGTTAGAGATTTCAAGTTTTATCAGCGGATATTCAACACCGTCGATCTCGATAGTTTCTTTCGTTGCTGCTGTCGATCTGGTAATTGTCGTCGTTCCATTAGACATATCTTTAAACGCTACCAGTCTGTAATTTTCAGGATGTATGCCCTTTTTCATTGTATGTAAAATTTTATAATTATTCTTTCCATTATCGGGTGGCAAAGATAGCGCATTCATTATAAACCACAAAGAAAAAAGCTAACTTTTTTAATCCGTTGATTTTTAAGGTTCCTTAGCGAGAATCATCCGAATAAGAATAAATCTTTTCCCGATAGGTTACCTGTAACAAACGTCCCTTGTCTAAACGGGATTTCATTTCTGCTTTTACCGTCTCTTCCTTCCCACTTCCATCCTTTATTTTCAGATACAAAACTCCTTTATCGAATAAATATCTGCTATTGGAGATTTTCACGAGTGATTCTGCTACTTCGAAAGCCAACTTTTTTTCTTCTCGCTGACCAGCCTCCGCCCGACTTTCGCCAGCCCCCGCAATCACCCAATCGCTTTCACCAAAGTTTTCGGGTAATTGCTCCCCTTTATACTGGATCTTCAACAGAGCCGACGACTTCCAGTACCGTCCCTCTACCCCCAAAGCCTCCAGACTCCACTCTCCTAAATTCTGACAAGTCATCGTCATTTCTCCTTTTGCTATATTACCATAACCGATCATTTTCCATTTCGCCGTTTCTACAGTCAAAGGCAGATCATCGGTAATCAAACGAAATAAAGTATCCTGCCCCTTCAACCCCAGCCATTCGCCGCCTTTCCCCAACAAGAGGCGATAATCCGGCAAATATTCTGCCTGCATCGCTTCAAATTCTTCTTCCTCCACACTTAAACAAGCATTCACCCGCAACGAAAGGTCAAAAAAGGACAACAAAACAGCCATATTATTCTCTGTATCGTCAAATGCCTGTTTTCCTCCATTAAAGCTACCCTGATATTCATATCCGTCTTCCTTGGTACATGAACTCAGCAAACTTAACGCGAACGCCAATAAAATCACATAAAATATTCCTTGCCTCATAGTCACTCTATATCATGATGTAAAATTACAAAAAAATGTCCAATTTTTCAAAATAATTTCTTTCAGAAAATTTCCCAAACTTTCTTTATACCAAATAAGTATATATAGCCATACAATTTAAAAACAGACGCTATGGAAGAACAAAAACGTATGACAGAGCCAGGAACACCCCAACCGGACGAAAAATACAGGATCGATATTATAGCCAAGGGGCCCTATCTGGTACACGGCAATCCACCATTACAACAAAAAATTTTAGTCCTCAACGAAGAACAGATCCCCTGGGAATATGCCGACGGGAATACTTATTCCACCATCGAAGAGCCGACAGCACTTTGCCGCTGTGGGCATTCTAAAAAAACACCTTATTGCGATGGCTCGCACGCTCATGCAGAATGGGACCCCACCCTGACAGCCGACAATGTTCCTTTACTAGAAAATGCAGAATCATACGACGGTCCTACAGTTCAACTAGCCGACAATATGGAATATTGTGTACATGCCCGGATTTGTATGGCTAAAGGCACCATCTGGGAACTGACACCCCAATCCGATAAGCCGGAAGCACGTGAATCAGCCATCCACGAAAGTGTTTTCTGTCCTTCCGGAAGATTAAAATTATGGGACAAACAAGAAGGAGCCTTTATCGAACCTCCTCTCCAACCGGCCCTGGGCCTGATCGAAGATCCTCAGGAACAATGCAGCGGCCCACTCTGGGTACAGGGAGGTATTCCGGTCAATGGCCCGGATGGCACTCTGTACGAACAACGCAATCGGGTAACCCTTTGCCGCTGCGGCTCCTCCACCAATAAACCCTTTTGCGATGGCAGTCATATCAAAGCCCGATTTAACGACCATCTTCCTTTAGAAATAAAAACGGAGGAAAATAAGTAATTCTCTCCGATAAAATGTTCCTGGTTCCGCTTTTCTGTCAGCCTAATCAGGAACATGATCAATATTCTATATTTTTTTCTTTCCAGGTTGTGTTTTTTCCGTTTCATCTTGTGGATCCCGAAAATTCTCAGCAGTAATAATTCGGTGTCCAATGTGTTTTTCCAATTGCTGTCGCGCCTCACCAGCAATGCTGCTTCCTTTTTCTGCCGGAAAGACATTTTCCTCATATCCTATTGCCTGTCGGCATTCAGCAATCTGTCGTACCGCCATTTCTGCCAAAGCTGTAAAAATAAGCTCTGCCTCCGTCATGTGATCGCGAAGATTCTGACTTTTCAGTCCTTTCATTTCTTTATGTTCCTGTACGGTCATCCGGCTCCACCCCTGATGAATCAGATTCGTCAGCGAACGAAACTCATCACTGTCTTTAATATTGTGGTTCCCCCAGTACTGTGTCAACCGGTTTCGGGTTTCCTGACTCATCATCCGCTGCAAAATCCACTTTTCATCTCGTCCCATCCGTCTCCAGTTGTCCAATGCCCGATCTAAACTCCGCTCCGGATCATACGACTCCCGGATCACTTCCGTCCCCGACTGTGCCAACCATTTCCTCCAATGTTCAGCATTAGGATGCCGCACAGACTGCACCAATCGCAGGAACTGCTCTAAATCCACCACCGTCACCTTCCGCTTTCTTCCATCCAGACCCGTTAAAATCATTACCCGACACTTCGCCAAACCGGTATATCCTTCCTTCAAAACCCTCCTGCGGAGACTATGCCAATAAGACTTCGGATGCCCACTTTCCGTCAACAAACGGACAACATCCATAACAGCCAGATACCACTTTTCCTCTCCCTCATCCCATACCGTCCTTACTCGCTGCTCCTGTAGACTCTTGATTATATCTTTCGGTTTCATCATCTGTGTATTTTTTCATTTCATTCACCTATATATTCGCATTTTCAGCGACAAGGTTTAGAAATCCAACAAATACTACAAAATCTCCTACCGGATAAATCGTTCTCCTCTATACAACTCTTTTCTTTATTATGTTTTGCCCCCTCCCTTCAAACAAACCTGATTATAGACTTTTACCATCTCCTCCACATTTTTTTCCCAATCATACAACCTCGTCACCCGTTTTCTTCCCCTCTCTCCCATCTTCTGCCTCAATTCCGGCCGATCGATAAACACCTGAATAGCCTCTGCCGTTGCTTCCACATCCCCCTTCGGTACAATAAAACCGGTCTCCCCA
>JAETOX010000081.1 GCA_021771575.1 Bacteroides sp.
ATCAGCCTTTCTTTTAAACTTTTTGATCATAAAACTTCCACCGAAGAGAAGAAATATTTTACAGCCAGCGAAAAATTCGAGCACTTCCTGGAGCTCAATCCTGTGGTGGGTGATTTGAAAAATATTTTTGGCCTGGAACTGGAATAATGAACGATGCGGGGTATAACCGATATACCCGACAAATGATAAACCAAAAAGATGATGACAGGCTGCCGGGGCTGCACTGTCATCAATCAGAAAAATCAAATCCTTTTAGTTTCTGTTTACATCTCTGGAATTAGCCTGGTCGGTAGGCATAATGACGATATCGTTCAGGCAAACGTGGGCCGGACGGGTAATGGCGAAAACAATGGTATCGGCAATATCATCGTTTGTCAGCGGGGTCATGCCTTGGTAAACATGATCGGCGGCAGCCTGATCTCCTTTGTAGCGGACAAGGGAAAACTCGGTTTCCACCATGCCTGGCGCAATATTGGTTACTTTGATATGGTGTTTGAGCATATCGGTGCGCATGGCTCGCGACAGAGCGTCTACGGCATGTTTGGTTGCGCAATATACATTTCCGCCGGGGTAAACTTCCTTTCCGGCAATAGAAGCCAGGTTAACGATATGGCCGCTATTCCGGACAATCATCAACGGAGCCACTGCGCGGGTCATATACAGCAAGCCCTTTATATTGGTGTCGATCATGCGTTCCCAGTCGTCCAGTATACCGTCCTGGATAGGGGCGACGCCTACTGCCAGACCGGCATTGTTGACCAGTACAGAAATTTCCCGCCATTTTCCTTCCAGTTTCCCGATGGCAGCCTCGGTTTCCTGAGCATTACGGACATCGAAACAAAGGGGGAGTACGTCCCTGCCTTTTTTGCGGATAGCCTCTGCAAGTTCCTGTAAACGATCCTGGCGGCGTCCGGTGATAATGACATCGAAACCGGTTTCTGCAATTTTGAGAGCGGTGGCCATTCCTATGCCGGAGGTGGCACCTGTAATAAGAGCTATTTTATTCATACAATCGGATGATAAATGATGATTTATAATGAGTTATTTATATCGTACAACGTCATGTGAACTTTTAGTCCCTCAGCTCACTGCCTGGGGTGAATTTGTGCAAAATTATAGTTTTTGAAGTTAAAACAGATCAGAATTTGGGGAAAAGAATGAAAATAACTACTTTCGCTTTGTTCCTGTATGATGCTACCGCCAGTGTGTTGAGATGCTGAAGGAATTTTTACCATTACATTTCATTTCGGGTAAATAATATTTTGTTTATATGTATAAAGAGATACAGGTCAGGATAAAGCCGGAGGAAGCGGCACAGGAAGAGGAATTGAAGCGTATTGCTGCACGGGCATTGGCTATCGTCCCCGGGCGCATCTGTCGGGTGGATATGGTCCGACGCTCGATCGATGCCCGGCAGAGGACCGTCTTATTCAATATGCTGCTGGGAGTACATATCGATAGGATCGAGGAAAGAGAAAAAGTCTTTATTCCTGCCTATCGGGATGTTTCGGATGGTAAACCGGTGATTGTGGTCGGAGCTGGTCCGGCCGGTTTATTTGCTGCTTTACGTTTGATTGAGCGGGGATTCCGACCGATTGTGCTGGAAAGGGGAAAAGCAGTGGAGAACCGGAAGAAAGACCTTAATCGGTTGTACAAAACCGGGATAGTAAACGATGATTCCAATTTCGGCTTCGGCGAGGGGGGAGCAGGTACTTTCTCAGACGGGAAGTTGTATACCCGCTCCAAAAAGCGGGGAGATGTCCGGCGAATCCTGGAAATTCTGGTCCACCACGGTGCTGCGGAGCATATATTGGTGGACGCTCATCCCCATGTGGGAACCGACAAGTTACCGGGGGTTATTGTAAATATCCGTAAGACCATCGAGAAATATGGTGGAGAGGTGCATTTCGATACGCGGGTTACCGATTTACTGATCCGCGGAAACAATATATACGGAGTGGTGACTGATGGCCGGGAGGTATTGGCGGGGCAGGTAATTCTGGCTACCGGACATTCGGCCCGGGATGTTTATCGGATGTTGCATGTCCGGGATGTACGCATGGAAGCCAAAGATTTTGCCGTCGGGGTGCGATTGGAACATCCCCAGCGATTGATCGATTGTATGCAGTATCATACCCGTGATGGGCGAGGCCCGTGGCTTCCGGCTGCTGAATATAATTTTGTGGCCGATATCGATGGGAGGGGGGTATATTCGTTTTGCATGTGCCCCGGAGGAGTTGTGGTACCGGCAGCTACAGCCCCTGGGCAACAGGTGGTGAATGGGATGTCTTCGTCGGCCCGGAATACTCCTTGGGCGAACTCGGCCATGGTAACGGCGATCGGCAAACAAGAGCTCGAAAGTATGAATTATCACGGTTTGTTTGCGGGCCTGGAATTCCAGGAAACCCTCGAATACCGGGCTTTTCAGGAAGGGGGAGGAGGACTCTGGGCTCCGGGACAGCGATTGACCGATTTTTTGGCTGGCAAATACAGCCAGTCTTTGCCTTCGGCTTCCTATAAACCGGGAGTGAAAAGTTCTTTGCTCCATGTCTGGTTGCCTAAGATGGTTAGCCGGCGTCTAAGCACAGCCCTCACTTATTTCGGACAGCGTGCCAAAGGATTTGTGACTGCTGAAGCACTTTTATTGGGAGTGGAAACCCGTACTTCTTCGCCTATACGTATCCCCCGGAACGAGGAGGCCAGACATCCGGAAATTGTCGGGTTATATCCCTGTGGGGAAGGGGCTGGCTATGCCGGTGGAATTGTTTCTGCGGCCATGGATGGTGAGAAATGTGCAGAATCGATAAGTGAACTATTTTAAAATATAGAAGTAATCCGCAAAAAAAATAAAAAAAACAGATTTTTTTTTTGAAAAATATTGACATCCTCAATAAAATCGCTACATTTGTCTCTAGAGAAAAGGTTTAAAATTCTAACCCTAAAAAAATTACATTATGAATAAAGCTCAATTAATCGACGCTATTGCTGAAAAAGCAGGTTTAACAAAAGCAGATTCTAAAAAAGCATTGGAAGCTTTCGTTGAAACAGTCGGAGAAGCTCTGAAAGGTGGAGACAAAGTTGCTTTGATCGGATTCGGATCTTTTTCTGTATCTGAAAGAGGTGAAAGAAGTGGAAGAAATCCGCAGACAGGTAAAACCATTACCATTCCGGCTAAGAAAGTTGTTAAATTCAAAGCAGGCGCTGAATTGGCAGATAGATTTTAATCCAGAAATTAAGATAAAAGAAGGGGGTGTTTTGTAGAAAGCACCCCTTCTTTTATGTCGAAGATGGCTTGGTGCTATTTTGGCTGGAAGGATATAACAGTAACTTATGAAAAAATGGAAAAGCAGAGAATAGAGAACTGGAAAGTATTGAGTTCCCGATATATCATTCGGGAACCTTGGTTTACGGCCAGGAAAGACGAGGTGGAACTGCCGAATGGAAATGTGATACCGTCTTATTATGTACTGGAATATCCGGCTTGGATAGGAGTAATTGCCGTTACCCGGGAAGGGAAAATGATTATGGAACGGCAATACCGGCATGGGTTGGGACGTGTCGCCTATGAAATTTGCGCCGGAGTTGTCGATCCTACAGATGCCAGTCCATTGGAGGCAGCCAAACGGGAATTACTGGAAGAAACTGGTTATGGAAACGGGGAATGGCAACCTTATATGACAATCAGCGCTAATCCTGGTACGCATTCGAATCTGACCTACTGTTTTCTGGCTACGAATGTTGAAAAGGTAATGGAAAGGCATCTGGAACCGACCGAGGATATTGCTGTCGACTTATTGAGTCCTGCCGAGGTAGAACAATTGTTATTGGATAATGAGATTTTCCAGGCAACGCAGGCAGCTCCGCTCTGGAAATATTTCGCACAACATCCTGTGAAGGGAAAATCGCTTGCAGAATGAAAACGATAAAACAACAGGTGGAATACCTGCGTGATTTTGTGGTGGATGCTAAAAATGAATTATTCGATCGTCTGATACTGGAACGTACCCAATACGTGACGATTGTATTGGAAGATCTGTATCAATCCCATAATCAGAGTGCCGTTATGCGTTCGGCCGATTGTTTCGGAATTCAGGACGTCCACCTGATAGAAAACAGAAATGCTTACGATACCAGTTCGACAGTTTCACAGGGAGCCCGGGAATGGCTTTCGCTTTTCAGGCATAGGGAGGAAGAGAATAATACTCAACCGACAATCGATACACTCAGAGCACAAGGATACCGGATTATTGCAACTACACCGCATACAGGCGATGTCTTCATCGACCAACTCGATTTAAATAAAGGAAAAATGGCCTTTTTCTTTGGTACCGAGCTCACCGGATTATCGCCCACGGTTATCGCTCAGGCGGATGAATTTGTCAAAGTGCCGATGGTCGGATTTACGGAGAGTTTGAATGTAAGCGTCTGCGCTGCTATCGTGATGTATAGCGTCACCCAGCGTTTACGGCAAAGCGACTTGGATTGGCACTTGCCGGAAAAGAGAAAATACGAAGTGTTGTTCGAATGGTACAAAAATACGATTAAGGCTTCTGAAGAAATTTTGGAGCGGTTTAACCGCTCGTCGTCATAAATATGCTCTGGATAGGAGCATGATATTGAAACTGGATCAACGGGGAAAACGTATTATTTTCGATCCCTTGTCGTTCCTTGATAAAAATAAATAACCGATATGATACAAAAGCAGGAAGAGCACAAACCAGAATTCGAATACCTGACCGAACAGTTCGACGATATCCGTATATTGCGTTATCAGGTGCCGGCTTTTGAAAGCCTGACTTTGCGTGAAAAAATATTTGTTTACTACTTGAGTGAGGCTGCTTTAGCAGGCCGGGACATTCTCTGGGATCAGAATAATTGTTATAATTTGCAGATTCGCAGGTTGCTGGAACGGATTATCCGGGAATATAAAGGAGACCGGAATACGGCGGAATTTCAGGAGTTGTTGGTATATGCCAAAAAGGTATTTTTTGCCAATGGCATTCACCATCATTATTCTATGGACAAGTTTTTACCTGCTTTTTCCAGGGCCTACTTCCGGGATATTCTGATAGAGATGGGGATTCCGGAAGTATTCGAGGATTTGGAACGTGTCATGTTCGATCCCGATTATATGGCAAAAAGGGTCGTATTGGATGAAGGAAAGGACCTCATCCGGGCTTCGGCCAACCATTATTATGTGAATGTCACCCAGGCCGAAGTAGAAGCGTTTTACAGATCTCCGGCCGTTCCCGAGGAGTGCCCTGTATCGAGAGGGCTGAACTCTACTCTCGTGAAAGAGAACGGAGAGCTGAAAGAGTTGGTGTGGAAAGTAGGGGGTAAATATAGTGCCGAATTGTCGCGTGTCGTTGGCTGGTTAGAAAAGGCAATTCCTTATGCCTGCAATGAACGACAGCAAAACGTGATCCGTTTATTGATCGATTATTATAAAACAGGCAATCTGAAATTATTCGATGAATATTCGATTGAGTGGTTACAGGAAGTGGAGGCTCCTATCGATTTTATCAATGGATTTATCGAAGTTTACGGTGATCCTTTGGCTTATAAGGCCAGTTGGGAGTCGGTGGTGGAAATTGTGGACCGCGAAGCCGGTGAGCGTACACGCAAATTGGCCGAAAATGCGCTGTGGTTCGAGCAGCAGGCTCCCATTGACGAGCGGTTTAAAAAGACGGAGGTAAAAGGTGTCGTCGCCCGGGTGATGCAGGTGGCCATGCTGGGAGGCGATTGTCATCCTGCTACGCCGATCGGGATCAATTTGCCGAATGCCGAATGGATTCGCGAACGTTACGGCAGTAAGTCCGTAACTCTGGATAATATTACCTGCGCT
This sequence comes from Bacteroides sp., assembly GCA_021771575.1. Taxonomy (GTDB): domain Bacteria; phylum Bacteroidota; class Bacteroidia; order Bacteroidales; family Marinifilaceae; genus Odoribacter. Next base: position 5,846 of record JAETOX010000081.1, read on the forward strand.
TATGATCAGGCCGCCCGGGATTCCGGGGGATTGGACGAGTTTGCTGCTTCGGAGGAAGAAATTCGTCTGGCTCGCGAATATGGAAGCCTGGGAAGTAGCGTCCATACCGATTTACACGAATGCCTGGGACACGGTTCCGGAAAAATGTTGCCGGGCATAACTACCGAAGCTTTACGGAATTATTATTCGACAATAGAAGAAGCTCGGGCTGATTTATTTGCTTTATATTACATCATGGACCCGAAATTGGTAGAATTGGGAATTCTGCCGTCCGCTGATGTTGCCCGGGCCGAGTACAATAGCTATATCCGCAACGGTTTAATGGTGCAGTTGACACGTGTAAAATTGGGGGATCGCTTGGAAGAATCTCACATGCGCAACCGCCAGACTATTGCTGCGTGGGTATATGAAAAAGGAAAGGATCGGGGCGTGATCGAACGACTAGAAAAAGACGGAAAAACCTTTTTTGTAATCCGCGATTTCGAAACCTTGCGTACTTTATTTGGGGATTTACTGGCAGAAGTACAGCGCATCAAATCCGAAGGGGATTATGAAGCAGCCCGTCGACTGATAGAAACTTACGGCGTAAATATCGATCGTCGTCTTCACGAGGAAGTCCTGAAGCGTTATGAGCGTTTGGGAATAGTTCCCTATGCCGGTTTTATTAACCCAGTTTATACTCCTGTAGAAGAAAATGGCCAGATAGTGGATGTCCGGATTGCTTATCCTGCCGATTTTCTTACCCAGATGATGGAGTATGCCGGGTATTAAGGTATAGTGATTCCGGCAGACTGTTACGGTCTTGGAGGGTACATCGCGATCGGAGGATTTTAGGATAGATAGGAAATCAGTTCCTCTACATCTTTTTCGCGTGTTGCCCAGTTGGTAACAAAACGGACGATAGAGAACGATTCGCCCCGGGGGCCCCAGCATTCAAAAGTGGCATACTTCATCAATCGGTCGATCTGTTCGTTGGGCATACGGAAAAATTGTTGATTAGTCGGAGAGTCGATATAAACGTCGTAGCCTTTTTCAATAAAGGCTTTTTTCAGCTTCAGAGCCATATTGACGGCATGCCGGGCAATTCGTAAATAAAGATGATCAGTAAAAAGCGTACCGAATTGTATTCCCAACAACCGGCCTTTGGCGAGCAAGGCACCGTGTTGTTTGACCAGAGAGAAGAAATGAGGGAGCAGCAGAGGACGGGTAACGACGACAGCTTCGCCGAAAAGTGCTCCAACCTTGGTTCCTCCGATATAAAATACGTCGCACAATCGGCCTATATCCGTTAAGGTAACGTCCGTTCCTTCGGCCGCCAGGCCATACCCGAGGCGGGCGCCGTCCATATAGAGCGGAATATGGTGTTTTCGGCATACATTACTCAGATTTTCCAGTTCGGATAAGGTATACAAAGTGCCAAATTCCGTAGGATGAGAAATGTAGAGCATTCCGGGGGCTACCATATGTTCGTAAGTCTCATCCCGGTAGAAATCCGTCAGGTAGTGTTCCACTTCTCCAGCGTCGACTTTGCCTTCGTGTTGAGGCAGGGTGAGGACTTTGTGTCCGGAAGCTTCGATAGCTCCTGCTTCGTGTACATTGATATGGGCGGTCTCTGCACACAAAACGCCTTCGTGACGGGCTAACAGCCCATCGATGACTGTGGCATTCGTTTGGGTTCCTCCTACCAAAAAATAAACCTTTGCATCGGGGACCCCACAAGAACGACAGATGAGTTGCCGGGATTCGAGTGTATACCGGTCGGTTCCATAGCCTGGAGTTTGTTCGAGATTGGTTTCCATCAGGCGACGCATCACTTCGGGATGGGCACCTTCCATATAATCACTGTCAAAATGTAACATTGTTGAGAAATTAAAGTAATGCACAAAATTAAGTATTCTAACTTGTAAAATCGGTCATCGGACCGATTATATCTGTTGCCGACTGAAAAATAAAGACCGATTTTATTAATTTTGCATTCGGCTTGCCAGATATGGACAAGAAAAAATATGTTAAGGAGGAATGATTATGACGGATGAAGAAAAGAAAGAATTAACCGGATGTCTATTGAACGAACAATGTTCATGTGTCATTCGTCAGGGACAGGAAACACGGATATTTCGGGAAAGGGGTGTAAAAGATCTTTTCCGGTTGTTGAAAGAAGAACCCGGGTTTCTGCAGGGGGCGTTGATCGTTGATAAGGTGGTAGGAAAAGCAGCTGCCTCATTGATGATTTTAGGCGGTATCAAAGAAGTCTTTGCAGAGGTGATCAGCCACCCGGCGCTCGATCTTTTCCAGACGGCAGGAGTAAAAGCCGGTTATAGACTCGAAGTTCCTCATATCATTAACCGTACCCATACGGATTGGTGTCCCCTGGAGATTCGTTGTTTCGGCCTGCGAACAGCAGAAGAGTGTCTTGAGCAAATAGAGGATTTTCTGAATAGGCAGCAGGCCGCCCGGCTGGCGTGACTGGTCGACGCCAGAACTAAAGGCTTTTGTTACTTCACTTCCCGGTATTTATCACATGCAATCTGTGTTTTTCTGTTGCTTTGTGTAAAAAATACGCAATATATTTTGCCGGATTGTTTTTATTTCTTTCCTTTATGTTGTAAATACGCGAAGATATGGGACAAGAAAATCGATATTGTTACAAATATCCCCGGCCGGCCGTTACGACCGATAGTGTCATCTTTGGATTCGGGGAAGGCGAATTGAAAGTACTTTTAATTGAAAGAGGAATCGAACCGTTTAAAGGAAGATGGGCATTTCCGGGTGGATTTATGGAGATGGACGAAGATGCGGACACTTGCGCCCGCCGGGAATTGAAGGAAGAAACCGGTTTGGAAGAGGTATATATGGAGCAACTGTATACGTTTTCCGCAGTGGACCGGGATCCGCGCTCTCGGGTAGTGAGTATCGCTTATTATGCTTTGGTGAAATTATCGGATTATGTGCTGAAAGCCGGAGACGATGCCAGTAAGGCCAAGTGGTTTCCTTTATCCGAAATTCCGATCCTGGCATTCGATCACCAGAAGATTTTGCAAATGGCGGTTAAGCGGTTAAAGGGGAAAATTCGTTATCAGCCGATAGGTTTCGAGTTATTGCCTGAAAAATTTACGATACCGGATTTGCAGCGTTTGTATGAATCGGCTTTGCAAACAGTATTGGACCGAAGGAATTTCCGCAAAAAAATCCTGAAGACCGGTTTACTGATCGATACGGGCGAATGGGTGGCTGATGTGCCGCATAAGCGGGCAAAATATTATCGTTTCGATAAAGCGAAATACCGGGTTCTTTCTGAAAAAGGGTTTTATTTTGAAATTTAACGATGAGAACCTTGCTGTTGATCATTGACATGCAAAATGATTTTTGTATGCCGGAAGGCGCACTATACGTACCGGGCGCTGAGGCGGACGTCCGGCGTTTGTCGGATTTCCTGCATAATTTTCAGTCACGGATCGATGCTGTCTGGCTCACTCAGGACAATCATCAGGTGATGGATATCGCCCATCCTGTTTTTTGGAAAAGTCCCGGGGGAAGACAGCCTTCTCCCTTTACAACGATTACCCGGGAAGAGGTGGAGGAGGGAGTATGGATTCCCCGGATAGCCCCGGAGGAGGTGCTCGATTATATGAAGCAGCTGGAGGCGAATGGCGATAGCCATACGATTTGGCCTGTGCATTGTATTTGGGGGAGTGAAGGGGCTGCTATTACCCCTGTCCTGATGAAGAGGGTGGAAGAATGGGCCGGACGGGGAAAATATTTCAGGGTCTTGAGCAAAGGAATGCACCCTTTGACCGAGCATTTCGGAGCTTTTCGTGCCAATGTACCTCGCATGGATGCTCCGGAAACAGCGCTTAACCAGACTTTGATTGGTGAATTGGAGCATTACGATATGATTTGGGTTGCCGGTGAAGCTCAAAGTCATTGTGTCGCTCAAAGTATAAAACAATTGTTGGATTTCCCGCAGATCATGAAAAAATTGATGATATTGGAAGATTGTATGAGTCCGGTTGCCGGATGCGAATACTTGGCTTCTTCCATATATGAAGCCGCTATAGCCCAGGGGGCGCGTTTGGTTACGACTACCGCTTTAGTGTCGGATTTTTAATTGAAAAACGATGATTATAAAGGATTTTACAGATAATGATTTGTATAAGTTCACGACGATGAATGCTATACAGAAAAAATTCCCGGAAGCTCGGGTGGTTTACCGGTTTGTCGACCGGAGTCATACGGAATTTCCAAAAGGATTTGCGGAGGCCTTACGTGCAGAGGTCGATGCCATGGAGGATTTGACGCTGAGTAGGGAGGCAGAGCAATTTATGCGGCGTAAGTGCTATTATTTCGATGCTGTATTTTTTGATTTACTAAAAGGGTTCCGTTATCAACCGTCGGAAGTATCGATTCGCCAGCAAGGGGGACATTTGGAAGTAGAGATCCGGGGTTTGTGGTATCGGACAGTGTTATGGGAGGTTCCTTTAATGGCTATGATCTCGGAATTGTATTTCAGTATGACCGGGCAACATCCCAGGGAAGTGGAAGAGCGGACTATAGCTAAAGCTCGTCGCTTTGCCGAAATCGGAGCTGAAGTATCGGAGTTCGGCACCCGTCGTCGTTTTTCGTTTGAGGTACACGACCGGGTAGTAGCTTTGTTGAAGAAATATGCCGGTGAATTCCTGAAAGGTTCCAGTAATATCTATTTGTCCATGAAATATGATCTTACTCCTATGGGGACACATCCGCACGAGTGGTTTATGTATCATGGAGCACATTACGGTTACAGGGCTGCCAATGCTATGGCATTAGCCAATTGGGTGGATGTGTATGCGGGTGATTTGGGGATAGCTTTGACAGATACCTATACGACCGATAATTTTTTCGCCGGTTTCGATACACTCTATGCCAAATTATTCGATGGACTGCGTTGGGATAGTGGGGATCCTTTTGGCTTTACCGAGAAAGTATTGCAACATTACCGGGAGAAACGCATCGATGCACGCACCAAAACTGTCGTATATAGCGATGCTCTTGATTTGGAAGGGGTGGAAAAAATTAAATCTTTCGTAGCCGGCCGTTTACATGACGTTTATGGGATCGGTACTTATCTGACGAATGATGTTGGGGTAACCCCATTGAATATGGTTATTAAGATGTTTGAATGCCAGCCGCGAGGAAGCAAAGTATTTTTGCCTGTCGTTAAGCTTTCGGATGTTGAAGGGAAGCATACCGGCGATCCGGAAGAAATCGCCCTGTGCCGTGGGCTGTTGCGGATTTGAGTTTTATAGGAAAAAATCTTCGGTGTCTCCCCCCTTCTTCGCTTCCTGAAATCCGGAAGGCGGTCAGGGGGGCTTTTAAATGTTTTTGATCATAGAAACATGAAACAAAGTATCGCAATCCACAATATTAATGCTACAATACTACAAATTATCTTGGTTTTTGTTATTTTAGGTGGTCTGAAAATTATTTTCAACATCTCTAAAATCATTTATTAGCAACCATAATATTTCTTATATGATTGTAATATATATTCATATAAATACAATTAAAATTCATATTTATGTTTATGTCTTTTTTATTATAATGTATAAAATTTAATTTTCCAAACTATTACCAAAGATGATTTGTTCTTTAATACAACATTCATACAATTACTTATATAGGTTGATAATATTATAAGAAATCTCTCTCTTTATTGTAATTCGTTGATATAATTTAATAATGTAAATATATATCAATTTCAATCTTCCAGCAATAGGAAATATTCGTAAAATGTTCATAAAAATATCTGTCCATTTTGTATATCCAATATTGAATGCCAGATTCCTTAAATTTAAATACTAAATCAAGGTCAGGTAGTGGTGTACCAGATTGTGGGACGTGTTTGTGAGAATGAAAGAAAGGCGTGGGCAGAAGCGACGGAGAAAGCTATCGGTGGATATATTGGATTTGTATTTGAGAATCGGATTTTAACCAAACCGATGATCAATTGTAGGATCGAAAGTGGTTGTTTCGCGATCACTACGCCGACGGGACAATTGGAAGAAATGAAGCAGGTATTTCAGAAGTTATCGGAAAAAATGCCTTGACAGACAGGAATTTGATTTCCTGGCTTTTTTTTAAGAAAATAATTGTAAAACAGATTATTCTTCTTACCTTTGCGCCCGTATTCAAAATAATGTCTAACTCATTAGATAGGAAACAATTAAATTTTATGTCAGAAGAACAAAAAGAGATGCAGATGGAAACTGCAGAAAAAACCGTAAAAAATGTTGCACCGGTAACCAGTGCTGAACCGGATGATAATTTTGATTGGGATGCCTATGCCAATGATGCAGTTGTACCGGCATCTGAAAAAGAAGCGTTGACTCAGAAATACGCTGAAACGCTCTCCAAAGTAGGAGAAAAAGAAGTTGTTGAAGGTACCGTTATCTCTATGAACAAGAGAGAAGTAGTTGTCAACATCGGTTACAAATCGGACGGTATTATCTCCCTGAACGAATTCCGTTACAATCCGGAATTGAAAGTTGGAGATAAAGTGGAAGTTTATGTAGAAACTCAGGAAGACAAAAAAGGTCAGCTGACCCTTTCACACAAACAGGCTCGTGCTCTGCGTAGTTGGGATCGTGTGAACGAAGCGTTGGAACAAGATGAGATCATCAAAGGTTTTGTTAAATGTCGTACGAAAGGCGGTATGATCGTCGATGTATTCGGTATCGAAGCATTCTTACCGGGCTCTCAGATCGATGTGAAACCGATTCGTGATTACGATGTATATGTGGGTAAGACCATGGAATTCAAGGTGGTGAAAATCAATCAGGAATTCAAAAACGTTGTGGTATCTCACAAAGCTCTTATCGAAGCTGAACTCGAACAGCAGAAGAAAGACATTATTTCTAAATTGGAAAAAGGACAAGTTCTGGAAGGAACTGTTAAAAATATCACTTCTTATGGAGTATTCATCGACCTCGGTGGCGTAGACGGTTTGATCCACATTACCGACTTATCTTGGGGCCGTGTTAATCATCCGAACGAAATCGTTCAGTTGGATCAGAAGCTGAATGTCGTTATCCTCGATTTCGATGATGAGAAAAAACGGATTGCATTAGGTCTGAAACAATTGACTCCGCATCCTTGGGACGCCTTGAATGCCGACCTGAAAGTAGGTGATACGGTAAAAGGTAAAGTGGTGGTGATGGCTGACTATGGTGCTTTCGTAGAGATTGCTACGGGTGTCGAAGGGTTGATCCACGTATCCGAAATGTCTTGGTCACAGCACCTGCGTTCTGCTCAAGACTTTATGAAAGTGGGTGACGAAGTAGAAGCTGTGGTAATAACGCTGGATCGTGAAGAACGGAAAAGGTCTTTGGGTATCAAACAATTGAAACAGGATCCCTGGCAGAATATCGAAGATAAATATGGTGTCGGAACCAAACATACCGCTACCGTACGTA
>JAETOX010000082.1 GCA_021771575.1 Bacteroides sp.
TCTAAATCTGTCGGATACATAATTATTTCAAGTGTGGAAACTTAAAAATAATCATTTCCGAAGAAAGAAGAAACACTCTTTCTATATTAAACTTTAAAATTTAAACAGGCTCTTAGTAAAACACACTTGTTTTAAGGCATGTAAAAGTATTAACTTTATGTGAAAAATACAAAATATTCAAAAACTATTTATGTAAAGCATTCCCACTTTTCCATATTCATCACACAATTACACCGATTAGTCAAGTATCTTCATCATTAACAATAAATCATCATAGGGTAAAATCAAGACATTATCAGGAGCAATGGAAACATATAGACATAAAAAAAGGAGTACCGCTGTACTCCAACCTTTGTTAACCTTAAATCTAATACTATGAAAAACACGATGCAAAGGTACGGAATATCTGGATATATGCAAGTAATGGAGCTTAAAAAGCATGTTTTATAACACGTTTTAAGAAAAGCAGTTCGAATGATGGATTTGTTAACAGTTTTCTAACCGTATTTCAATAAAAACAGGCTGCCTGTCGTTCTCATAAGAAAGAATCACAGGCAGCCTGTCCACTGTATAAAAAGTAACTACAGGAATTACAGTCCTAACTTTTCTGAAATTTCCAGCATACGGGTAATCGGACGTATTGCCTTTTCTGCTACTGAAGCTTCCACCTGTACTTCCGGCCATTCATACTTCAGCGTATTGTACAGTTTTTCCAGAGTATTCAAACGCATGAAATTACATTCGTTGCAGGCACAGGTACTGTCTTCCGGAGGAGCTGGTATAAAGTTCTTTTCCGGACACTTGTTACGCATCTCATACAAGATACCACTTTCGGTAGCTACAATGAAATTCTTCTTGTCGCTTGCCATGGCATATTTCAACAGGCCAGCAGTAGAACCTACCTTATCGGCCAATTTGGCTACCGCTCCTTTGCATTCCGGATGTACCAACACCGCAGCATCCGGATATTGTTGCTTCAGTTCGATAATCTTTTCGACCGAGAACCGTTCGTGTACATGACAGGCTCCATCCCACAACAGCATATTACGTCCCGTAATGGAATTGATGTAGTTTCCCAAATTCTTGTCCGGACCGAAGATAATCTTTTGGTCAGCAGGAAAACTTTCTACAATCTGTTTGGCATTGGTAGAAGTAACCACCACATCGGTTACTGCCTTTACAGCAGCACTCGTATTGACGTAAGATATGACGGTATAACCCGGGTGCTCTTTTACAAACTGACTGAAGGTATCTGCCGGACAGCTATCGGCCAATGAACAACCCGCATTCAGATCAGGACTCAGCACCTTTTTGTCCGGACACAGAATCTTGGCAGTTTCACCCATGAAGTGCACACCACACATCACAATGATATCCGCATCGGTTTTAGCTGCCCACTGTGCCAGGGCCAGACTATCCCCGATGAAATCGGCAATTTCCTGGATTTCGTCGGCCTGGTAGAAATGGCCGAGAATCACAGCGTTCTTCTCCTTGCACAGACGTTTGATTTCAGCTTTCAAGTCCATGGACTTGTCTACGGGTTCATCAACATACCCTTTTTTAACCCATTCTTCTCGATTCATATTAATTTTATATTTTTTCTTTCTCAAAAAAGAATTTATGATATTGATAATAGCCGGTTAATATTGTTTGTAAAAAGAAAGCAGTTTTCTTGCTCTTTCGGTTATGAATATTTGTCGATAAGATATCAGTTCCTTATCAACATGTTTTTTTCTTGATTATATATGTCTTATCTTCTTTTTGAACAAAATGTTCATACTATGCAAAGTTAACAACTTTCCAGTTATGAGCTGGTATTTTCAGGCTAAAAATATGTTCAAATTGGGAAAGTAAGTTTTGATTCATTTTTTTGGATTGTTGATTCTTAACTGGTTATAGTCTTTTATTTGGAATATCCAACGATTAGTTATCATTTTCTCTACCCACATTGTCTACACCTTTTCAACCGTTTTCAACAAGGTTATGAAGATAGTTCTTATCTTTGTGCACCTAAATGAATCGAGCTATGTCGGAATTGAGAAAACTGAAGATAACAGAGATGAACCGCTTGACGGTAGAAGAATTCAAAGAGGCGGAAAAGCTTCCTTTGGTGGTGATTTTGGACGAAGTGCGTAGTCTGCATAATATTGGAGCGGTTTTCCGTACTTCTGATGCTTTTCTGGTCAATCGGATTTATTTGTGCGGAATTACTGCTACACCTCCACATCCGGAAATGCACAAGACTGCGTTAGGGGCCGAGAATACAGTAGACTGGACTTATGTAAAACATACGCAAGAGGCTGTAGATGAACTTCATAAGGAAGGATATACAGTGTTGGCCATCGAACAGTGCGAAGGAAGTACTTTATTGAACGATCTGGTACTGGATAAGGATAAGAAATATGCCATTGTCATGGGGAACGAAGTGAAAGGAGTTCAGCAGGAAGTAGTGAATTCATGCGATGGATGCATCGAGATTCCTCAGTATGGTACCAAACATTCTCTGAATGTATCGGTTACGGCAGGTATTGTACTTTGGGAGTTTGCCAATAAACTGATGCAGTTCAGGTTGGGATAAATCCTACATAAGGCGGGTATATCCACCTATTTCCGGAGGGAATCAAGAGGGGGAATATCCGCCTTGTTGATAACTGTTTGATAAGTTGTTAATTTATTGATTTATATGTATATATAAAGTTATTATAACTGTCCGTTCTCTACGAGAGTCACCACTCTTTCCACCATTTTATCATCATCTTCCGGATCATATTCCTTTTTCAGACTGGCTCCGAAGAGAGCTGCAAAAGTCTGATAGAATCCTGCTTTGAAAGGACCCATAAAAGCTTTTACCAGTTGGTAAGAAGATTGGTTGCATTCCCGGTTCACCAGTTTGATCAATAGTTTTCCTTGCGAAAAGGTCAGTTTCTTCATTCGGGGAGTATATTGTTGTTTCAACCCCTTTTCTACAGCTTTGATGTGTTTGTCGCGAGACTTTTCATCGGGAAGTGTTTCCAGGTATTCGTAGGTCTCGATGACTACGTTTCTGATTTCCTTGGCCAGAGGGAGTGTCTTCTTCACATCTCTCACCAGTTTCCAATAATATTTCTGTTGCCTTTTGTTCTTGAATTTCAGCGTAGGGTAAATATAGATGTTTCTGAGCGTTATACAAGGTATAGTATCTCCTTGGTAGACGCATACAGGTACTTTATAACCACCTTTGGTTGCGGTCTTTTGTTGAGCTGTAGCTGTTGAAAATGTTGTAAAGGCGCACAGCAGTACCAGGAATATGTAGTAGTAACGCTTCATGTCCGCAAAATTAGGAATAATAATGAAGCTATCTACTCTTTGATATAAAATATTAACGTATTTGTTCATTGTTGATAACTGGCTGAATAACATGTGGAAATGTCTATTAATTAATTGGTTATTAATCTGTTGCTTTTTAACACCGGTCTGTGCGCAATCAGAATGGATGGAATGGAACGAACAGGTTTCTTCCGATGAGGAAATGAGGAACTGGACGTTGATGGATGAAGAGTTGCAGGAATTGGCCGAACACCCGTTGAATCTGAACACCGCTACACGGGAGCAATTGGAACAGTTACCTTTTTTATCCGACCAGCTGATAGAAAATATTCTCTACTACCTGTATAAGTATGGAGCGATGCTCAGTATCAACGAACTTTGGGGGGTAGAAGGAATGGATTGGAGGACAAGGCGTTATTTACAGGATTTTGTTTATGTAGGAGAAGTGCCTGCAGATAGGAAACCGGATTGGAGGAAGATATGGACAAGAAATAAACAGGAGTTGTTGACACGGGTAGGGAGGTCGTTGAATCAGAAAGCAGGATATGCCGGATACAGTGCAGAAACCTTGGATAAATATCCGAACCGAAAATACTTGGGAGATGCTTTTTACCACAATATCCGCTATCGGTTCAGTTTTGCCAACCGGTTGTTTTTCAGTTTTTCGGCCGAGAAAGATGCCGGGGAGCCTTTCTTTCGGGGAGCCAATCGGAAAGGATATGATTCTTATGCCGCTTCCTTTCTCTTACAGGACATAGGGCAGTTGAAGACCTTGGTGTTAGGCAATTATCGGGCGAATTTCGGATACGGACTGGTATTGAATACAGGTGCCAGTATGGGACTGGGGACTTCAGTCGCTTCGTTCGGTAGAATGGGAAGCGGTCTGACCAGATTTACATCGACCGCAGAAACCGGTTATCTCCGTGGTATCGGAGGTACATGGCAATGGAACAAACGGTGGAATGTATCGGCCTTTTATTCGTTCCGTAACCTGGATGCACTGGTTGATAACTCTGAAATACGGTCGTTTAAAACTGACGGGATGCATCGGCTTCAGAAAGATTTAGAGAAGAAAAATACAGTTAGCAATCACCTGGTTGGTAGTTATTTATCGTATAACGGCAAATATCTGGAAGCTGGATTAACAGCTGTTTATAACTATTATGATAAACTGTTGAATCCTGTTGAAAAGCTTTATAACCGTTTTGAGCCGAGAGGACGTCAGTTTCTGAACGTCGGTCTGCATTACAAATGGTTTTTAAGCCATCGGTGGATGTGGGCTGGCGAAACGGCCATCGATAGGCAAGGGGCTATTGCTACGCTGAATACCATCCGTTATTCACCGACTGTTCATACTACTTGGATACTTATCAACAGATATTATGACAAACGCTATCATTCGTTGTTGAGCAATGCCTGGGGAGAAAATTCAAAGACCAGTAATGAGGCTGGAATCTGCATAGGACTGGAAACGAAAATCTTACAGTCTGTCAACTTATCGGCTTATGGAGATTTTTTTTATTTTCCCTGGTACCGTTATCAGGTGGACCGCCGGAATACACTGGGAGTTTCAGGTAATATTCAGTTGAGTTATTCACATCCTCATTCACTGGGCGTGTTGATAAGATATGGTATCAAGAATAAGGCGAAGAATCATACTTTATCCGATGAAAGGAAGTACGTATTACCTTATATCCGTCAACGTGTACATGCACAAGTCGCTTATATGCCTTATCCGTTTCTTACTTCCAAGACCGTTGCCGAATTTGTACGTACATCTTATGGAAGCAATGACAAGGGAAACGGCTATGCCTTAGGAGAAACGCTGAAGTTGGCTTCCGAAGATTTTCCGTTACAAGGCAGCATCAGCGGTGTATGGTTCCGGACGGATAATTATGATTCGCGTGTTTATTTGTACGAACCGGGGCTGCTGTATACCTTTTCCATGAATTCCCTGGAAGGCAGGGGGTACAGGATGGCGGTGAATTTACGTTACGATGGTGGAAAACGTTGGATGTTGCAAGCCAAATGGGGATGGACCCATTATTCCGACCGTAACCGTATCAGTTCGGGTACCGAAGAAATTGCGGGAAACAACAAAGCGGATATCCAGTTGCAGTTGCGGGTTAAGTGGTGAGAATCATAACAGGATATACACAGATTTGTTATCTTTGTGGTCGGATTATTATTCATTAATGGATTGTTTTATGGCAACTGTCATTTATCCTTCTCCCATTTTTGGTCCGGTGCATAGCCGCCGGCTGGGAGTGTCATTAGGTATCAATCTGCTTCCGGCAGATGGAAAGTTCTGCACATTCGATTGTATATATTGTGAATGTGGGTATAATAAGGACCATCGTCCGCATGCGAAACTCCCTTCCCGCAAGGAGGTATGCGAGGCGTTGGAAAAGAAGTTGAAAGAAATGCAGGAGAACGGACCGGAACCGAATGTTCTGACGTTTGCGGGTAACGGCGAACCGACTTCCCATCCGGAATTTGCCGGTATCATCGATGATACACTGATGTTGCGTGACCGGTATTTCCCCGAAGCCAAAGTCAGTGTATTGAGTAATGCAACGTTCATTCATAAGCCTGAAGTATTCGCTGCCCTGAATAAGATAGACAATAATATTCTGAAACTGGATACGGTTGACAGCGATTATATCCGGTTGGTGGATTGTCCGACGGGACATTACGATGTCAATCGGATTATTGAAGGAATGAAGGCGTTTCATGGAAATCTGATTGTTCAGAGCATGTTTCTGAAAGGAAAGACCGAAACAGGGGTGGATGTAGACAATACGACCGACCGTTACGTGTTGCCTTGGTTGGATGTAGTGAAAGAAATCGCTCCCCGGCAGGTGATGGTCTATACCATCGACCGCGAGACTCCCGACCATGCCTTGCAGAAGGCTACTCATGAAGAACTTGACAGGATTGTAGCTTTGCTGGAGAAAGCCGGTATCAAGGCAAGTGCTTCGTATTGATAATACCGTATAAAACAAAGGCCGTTCCAATTGGAATTTTATTCCCGTTGGAACGGCCTTTATTGTTGATATCCGTGGATAACCTGTTAATTCTTGTTCAGTTCTACAATTTCGCGTCGGGCTACTTCCAGCGCTTCGTTGATGTTGCTACAGATATTTTCCTTACCGAGCAGTTCATAGAAACCTGATTTTTCCAGTACATTGTGCACTTGTGGATTGACACCCGAAAGAATGATATGGATATTTTCCTTTTGGCTCATTTCGCACAGGGTAGTCAGGTTATGGATGCCTGTAGAATCGATGAACGGGACTTTTCTCATACGGATGATACGGATTTTCGGTCTGTCCCCCAGGCTGGCCATGATTTCTTCGAATTTGGTAGCGATACCGAAGAAATACGGACCGTTTATTTCGTATACTTCTACACCGTTAGGTATAATCAGGTGTTCTTCGTGTACCTCCAGGTCGGATTCCTTGTTCGGGTCAATTTCGTCGGTAATGACAGAAATCTGGGTTGTTTCCATGACACGTTTCATGAACAGTACACAGGCGATGACCAATCCCACCTCGATAGCTACGGTCAGGTCGAAGATAACAGTCAGGAAAAAAGTAATCAGCAACACCACTACATCTGCCTTCGGATTTTTCAACAGACCTTTGAACACCCGCCATCCGCTCATGTTGTATGATACAATGACCAGTACTCCAGCCAGACAGGCCATCGGAATGTATTTGGCCAGCGGCATCAGGAACAGCAGAATCAGCAACAGGACAATGGCGTGTACGATACCGGCAATGGGCGAGCGTCCGCCGTTGTTGATATTGGTCATTGTACGTGCGATGGCACCGGTAGCCGGAATACCTCCGAAAATCGGAGAAACAAAGTTGGCGATACCCTGAGCCACCAGTTCGGTGTTGGAATCGTGACGGTCGCCGATGACACCGTCGGCTACAGCTGCCGACAACAGAGATTCGATAGCTCCCAGTACGGCGATGGTAATGGCTACCGGGAACAGGTTCTTGATGGCTTCCCAGTCGAGGGCAGGTACAGCAGCGTCAGGAAGTTGGGCTTTGATGCTGAAGCGATCGCCGATGGTATCGATGCAGGTGATGCCTCCGTACATCTTCAGTAAATAGACTCCTACGGTAACCAGGATGATGGCTACCAGAGAGCCGGGAATTTTTTTCGAGAATTTCGGTGTGATGGCGATGATGAAGATACTGATGATGCTTACCAGGAAGTTCCACCAGTTCACGCTATCAAAATGCCGGGCATAGACCAGCCATTTTCCGATGAAATCGCCCGGTACTTTTTCTCCTTGGAAATCGAGTCCGAAAATATCGGCTATCTGTGTCGTGAAGATTGTAACGGCGATACCGCTGGTAAATCCGATGATGATAGGGTAGGGAATGAATTTGATGACGGTACCGAGTTTGAAGATACCTAATAATATAAGCAATACGCCGGCCATCATGGTGGCTACCATCAGTCCTTCTATGCCGTATTGTTGGATGATTCCATAAATGATAACGATGAATGCGCCGGTAGGGCCGCCTATCTGCACTTTGCTTCCTCCCAGAAGCGAAATGATAAAGCCGGCTACGATAGCCGTGATGATGCCTTTTTCCGGGCTAACCCCTGATGCGATACCGAATGCAATGGCCAAAGGCAATGCCACAATACCTACGATGATACCTGCCATCAGGTCTGTGGTCAGGTCAGCTTTCGTATAGCTTCTCAGCATGGTGAATAGTTTTGGCCTAAAATCAAATCCTTTCATGTTGTTGTTTGTTATAAATTATAAAAAATGATGCAAAAGTATGAATTTCATGGAACAAATCACGAAAAATTCTTGTTTTCTTTTTATATTGTAGAAAGATTCTCGGTTTTATACTTAAAGATGGTTAAATAAAAATTGTAATCATTTTAAATTTGAATTATTCTTTTTATCTTTGCAATACGAAAAAGAAATCTAAGTATAATCACTAATAACTAATCATTATGGGAAAGAGCATTAAAGGAACGAGAACAGAAAAGAATTTGGCAACTTCATTTGCAGGTGAATCACAGGCCAGAATGCGTTACACTTACTTTGCAAGTGCCGCAAAGAAAGAAGGTTTCGAACAGATCTCGGCCATTTTTACTGAAACAGCCGACCAGGAAAAGGAACACGCAAAACGTATGTTCAAATGGTTGGAAGGTGGTAAAGTGGAAATCAATGCAAGTTTTCCGGCTGGTGTCATCGGTTCTACCATCGAGAATCTGAAAGCTGCTGCTGAAGGCGAAAACGAAGAATGGTCTATGGATTATCCGAAGTTTGCCGACATCGCTGACGAAGAAGGTTTCCCGGCTATCGCTAAGATGTACCGTGAAATTGCCGTTGCGGAAAAGGGACACGAAGAAAGATACCTGGCATTGGCCAAGAACATCGAAGATGACAAGGTATTCAAGAAAGATGTTGAAGTGGTATGGCAGTGCCGCAATTGTGGTTACCTGTACGTAGGTAAGGAAGCTCCTGAAACTTGCCCGGCATGTCTGCATCCACAGGCTTACTTCGAAGTGAAGAAGACAAATTATTAAACAGAATTAACTGCATAAATTGATTATTGGATAGAGAGGTCTGGTCCGGTGTTACGGATTAGACCTTTTTCTTCTATCTACATGCTATAGAAGGTTCTAATTTAGAATGGATAAAAATACCTAATTTGAGGTATTGTGTTGTGTTTCAGAAATTCAGAACTTTGTCATACAGAAATTAAAAGAATCAACCTAAAACAAGAAAGGTATGAAAATAAAATCAATTATAGGTCGTGAAATCCTTGATTCACGCGGGAATCCTACCGTAGAAGTGGAAGTGAAGTTGGAATCGGGTATCATCGGACGTGCGTCTGTCCCCTCAGGTGCTTCTACCGGCGAACACGAAGCGTTGGAACTTCGTGATAAGGATGCCAGCCGTTACGGTGGAAAAGGAGTGTTGAAAGCGGTTGAAAATGTCAATAAGATCATTGCTCCTGCCTTGGCAGGCTGGTCTGTATTGGAGCAGCGTGCTATCGATAAGAAGATGCTGGAACTGGACGGTACTAAGACGAAATCGAATCTGGGTGCCAATGCCATCTTGGGTGTATCTCTGGCGGTAGCCAAGGCAGCCGCCAATTACCTGAATGTTCCGTTGTACCGGTATATCGGTGGGGTAAATACGTATGTCTTGCCGGTTCCGATGATGAATATCATCAACGGAGGTTCTCATAGCGATGCTCCGATTGCTTTCCAGGAATTCATGATTCGTCCGGTAGGAGCCGCTTCTTTCCGTGAAGGATTACGAATGGGGGCCGAAGTGTTCCATGCGCTGAAGAAAGTGTTGCACGACCGTGGGCTGAGTACAGCGGTAGGCGATGAAGGCGGTTTTGCTCCGGCATTGAACGGAACCGAAGATGCTTTGGAATCTATCCTGGCGGCTATCCAGAAAGCCGGATACGTACCCGGAAAAGATGTAATGATTGGGATGGACTGTGCTTCTTCGGAATTTTACAAGGACGGTATATACGATTATACCATTTTCGAAGGCGAGAAGGGCAAGAAGCGTACTTCGGAAGAACAGATTGCTTATCTGGAGGAATTGATTGGTAAATATCCGATTGATTCCATCGAAGACGGTATGAGTGAAAACGATTGGGAAGGCTGGAAGCAGCTGACGGCCCGTATCGGCGACCGTTGCCAGTTGGTAGGCGATGACCTGTTTGTTACGAATGTAGAGTTCCTGTCGAAGGGTATCGCTACCGGTTGCGCCAATTCCATTCTGATTAAAGTGAATCAGATCGGTTCGTTGAGCGAAACGCTCGATGCCATCGAGATGGCTCACCGCCACGGGTATACTACGGTTACTTCTCACCGTTCGGGCGAAACGGAAGACGCTACCATTGCCGATATTGCGGTAGCTACCAATAGTGGTCAGATCAAGACCGGTTCGTTGAGCCGTTCGGACCGTATGGCGAAATACAACCAGTTGCTTCGCATCGAAGAAGAACTGGGAGATTTGGCGGTATATGGTTACAAACGTATCAAATCATAATTTGCTGTAGTTAGAGAGAAGGTATGAAGCCGGTTTCGGTTTCATACCTTCGTTAAATATAAAAGGTATATCCGGGTGGACAAAAATAGGCCGATTGTTTGATGCAAAAAAATATCGGATTTAAACGTGTTGGAAATAAGGATATTAGTAACTAAAATAAATAAAATCTGAAAATTTCTTCTCAATATGTTTGCAGGTTTCAGAAAAATACCTACCTTTGCAACCGCAATCGAGAGAGAAAGCAACGAAACAAAAACTTAATGGTGCGTTAGTTCAGTTGGTTAGAATACATGCCTGTCACGCATGGGGTCACGGGTTCGAGTCCCGTACGCACCGCAATAAACATTAAAAATCAATGTTTTGCAAAATAAACACCCGATTTTACACCCAATAATGTAAAGTCGGGTGTTTTTATTAATGGCAGTTTTAGAAATAATTGCTAAAACCATATCTATACGGATATACGGTATACATACAAGTAAAGAGCAAAAAGTGTTTATTCCCCTTTGCTCTTTACTATTCTTTTCTATGATACACGTTATTCGCTTTCTCTTGTTACGTTAAATGTCTGCCTTTTCCCGTTGCGTTCTATTTCTAAAGTAAGACTGTTAGTCTGCTGAACATATTTCTCTAATTTCCCGTTTGATACGGACATTGCATTTACACTTACCGTTCCGTTATTAACAGCAATTACCTTATCTCCTAACATTAACCCTGATTTTTCTGCCGGTCCGTTTATTTCCAATGCAGTGATACAGATACTACCGTTACGAATATTAATACCTAACCCAAGTGCAGGAAATCCGTTGCAATCATTTAAAAGTGTATTAGTCCGTTGTTTGATATACAGATTTTCACCGGCAAGTATAAAATTCATCTTGCCTGCAAAAAGATTTCCTGCGACATTTTTATTTATCGAAGGGATATAATCCAACACACAATTCGGAACAGCCACGCCATTGCAATACATTGTAATTCCGCTGAACTCGGCAATCGTGTCTGTCAATCCCTCCCGGCGGAAATTAACATATTTTCTCGGGACATGATGCTGCCGTAATTTCTCATAAACATCTTTATCTATTATAACATCATAATTCGAGCCTAAGTCCAACATCAAGTTCAAGCTATCTGTCTGCTCGCTGCAAAGCGGTAAATTGTTTACACCATCTTCAACTAAAGTAAATCCAGTTGTTTCTTGTTTTAGTTTTTCTTTGTTTTTAAGCGAGAATATGGTCATTTCATTATTATCCATATCGAACTTCCAAACCATATTTTCCATTATGGTACGTCCCAATACTGGACGGTAAAGCGCATTGTACATACCATTATCTTTGGGGACTGACGTGAAAATAACCTTTTCCAGTGTACAATCTCCAAGAGTGATATTATTCACTCTGTATAGTTTTGAAAAATAGACTTGTTTGTAAAAATTAAATGTCGGCATCGGTTTCCTTCTCCAATATTCCGCTCCATACAGGTCAAGTGTTTCTTGTTTGGCAAGAGATGTAGAAGCTTGCGTGTCGAATAAAAGCGTATCAGTATATAGACCGTTTACGGTAGCGGCTACTCCAAAATAACCGTTCGGGTCACGAATTATTTGAGAGGTTTGATAGAAAACAGAATCAACGTTTTCAACAATTTTATCTTGGTTAGCATGAAATTGGTAAGTCCAAACGACTAAATAAACAAAGTATGCAAGAACTATAATGAGTAGGATAAGCAATACTTTAAGTGAATTACTAATAATCTTTTTAAGTTCCATATAATGACAATTTATAATAAATGTATGCAAAGGTATAAACTTATTGCTTTGCATTATGAATTTTAACCAATTAATAACCATTTATAATTTAATGCCTCTATTTTTCGGTTCACTTAGTGTTCTTTGGATGCTATGCCGCAGCTTACCAAACTGTTCCTTGAACCAGTCTCCAATTGGCTGTTTGTCTATGGTTAGCACGAGTTTGCTACTATCGGTTGGACTTTGTTCTACCTTGAAGATATCATTCTTGATGTCAAACTTCCGTCTGTGTTCTTCGGAATAAATCCTGCCGTTGCATCTGATAGCCTCTTTCTTCGTCAGGAGGCTTTCTATCATTTCTTTGGTGAAGCCGATGGTAGCGCACAACTTTTCCATTCTCAGCATCTCCCTGAGCATCGGAAACCACTTGAAAGCCTTTTCAAGCAGGATATTCAGCCGTGATATTTCCTGTCTCTGGCTTCAAGTTCCTGATTGTGTATTCCTTGCAGATTGCGTATCTGCTTGCCGTGCTGTTCTTGCATGAGTTGCATTTGGGCTTTCAAGAATAGTTGCTTTGACCGTAATTTGAAATAATACACAATGAAATTGTTGTCTATTTCCATTTCCCGCTTATGCCTTGATTATTTTTTCTTTTGTTTATAAACAGTCAAGAGAATTGCCAATGCACTAAAAATAACACCGAAAATCAGTCCAAGAGCTACTCCGATTTTAATATTTCCAATACTTGCACCTATTGCTGTACCAAGCATAAGTCCTAATGCAATAATCGGCCCGCTAATCAAATAGTATTTGTGTTTATTATTCATACTGATTCTATTAAATTATTCTTTGGGGTGCAAAGTTAAGTAAAAAAGAGCAAATCCGCATGGGTAAATTGCTCTTTTTACTATTAAAATGAATTAGCAATTACAGCTTGAATCCTCTATTCTTTTTGGGTTCTTCAATGGCCTCTTTCCTGCCATGCCGCAATTTGCCAAGCTGTTCTTTGAACCATTCGCCAATTGGCTGCATGTTAATGGTCAGTACCAGTTTGGTGTCATCGGTCGGATTCTTTTCCACCTTGAAAATATCATTCTTGATGTCAAACTTCCGTCTGTGTTCTTCGGAATAAATCCTGCCATTGCACCTGATAGCCTCTTTCTTGGTCAGGAGGCTCTCTAT
>JAETOX010000326.1 GCA_021771575.1 Bacteroides sp.
AAGATATGCAGTTCTGCACGGAATGCGGTACACCTGTGTCCCGCGCATAAGAAAAAAGATATTTAAAAGGAATGGTATAACAGGAGGAGAAAAATGGCTAAATTTTGTACAAAATGTGGAAAAGAACTGAAAGACGGTGTAAAATTCTGTCCTTCCTGCGGGGCTCCGGTTCCGAATGCAGGACCAAACACACAGGCGCCTGGCACAGCCGGCAGCTGGCAAAATACGGGAGGTATGAATACCGGCAACACCCCGGGAGACGGAGGTGGAAATATATTATCTTCCGCATCCCAGTCCCTAAAAGCGTCTAACCTGCCGATAAAGCCCATTGCAATCGGGGTTGCCGCCCTTGTTGTCGTCGTCATTCTCTTTTCTTTCATCTTCGGAGGAAAAGGTTATGAAAAGCCGATCAAGTATCTTGAAGACGGTATCAACAATGCCGACCTCGAAACTTTTCTAAAGGCTTTTGATTCAGACATCGCCAAATATTATTCTGGCTATGGGGAAGATAGTTTCATCGATGAAATGGACGATTATTCTATCAGTCTTAAAATCGTTGACAAAGAACGGATCGATAAAGACGATCTAAAAGAAACATTAAAGGACGATTATGGGATAAAGGCTTCCACCGCGAGGAAAGCAACCGACGGATATATCCTGGAAATCGAAGGCGAACTCACTGAGGATGATGAAACAGATGAAAGCGAATTTGAAATTGTTGTAATCAAAATAGACGGCGAATGGAAAATCCCGACAAACTTTTTCCTGTAAGAACAGCGAGGACAGCATATGAAAAATAATACAAATAAAATAGCAATCCCTCTCATCGCTGTTTCTACGATCATTATCGTTTCCTAGCTGGCCCTCGGTGTTTTCATGGGGCTTTCAAATCTAAAGAAGGGTTCCCAGGCCGAGGCCTCCGTCACAGAAGATGAACTTGACACTGCCCGTAAACGAAATACAATATCCGATGAACCGCTGATCTACACATCTGACGAATCCATTGTGATCTCGCCAAGCGGACAGCCGGCTGCAAACAGTAACGATAGCAGCACGACGGACGACGCCCAAAGTGCACAGAATACTTCGGAGTATGTCATTCCGGACAGTAATACCCGTCTCTTAACAGACGCCGATGTTTCCGGTCTGTCAAAAGAACAACTACGTCTTGCCAGAAACGAAATTATGGCAAGACATGGCCGGCGCTTTAACGACACTTCTCTACAGGAATATTTCGACAGCAAGAGCTGGTATCA
>JAETOX010000327.1 GCA_021771575.1 Bacteroides sp.
GCATTATCATTCAGACTTCTTTGATAAATACGATCCCTAAAACTGATGCTAAGAATTTCTCTCTTCTTAGGTTCGTATACTGTAAAAGTCCTTCCGGGACGTTCTTTGTATGTTCCATCCATTAACGACTGTTCCAGTTTCATTACTTCCGTCAGTCCATTCAAACAAAAATGGGCTGTACTGTCTTTCCACATTACGCCCTTCTTGCATTTCATCATCGACCTGTAAAGGGCTTTGTACCCTGTTACTTCCGGATGTTCATTATTCATTTTTCTTTTCTCCTTCTGCGGTGTTTATAGCTGTACTTACATAAAATATGTAAACAGCATCACAACAGTGTTGTTCGCCTTACGGCTGGCTGCAAACTCCTTGCGATATGTACTGTTTTCGCCTTTTCAGGTTACTCATTCTCACGTTATCACAATCCGGGGCGCACCGCCCAGCGTTGTTCGCGTTGTTGTTGTTGAGGTTGCCGGCGTTGTTGCAATTCCAAGTGTTGTTCGAGTTGCCTCGATTCGGGGAACGCAGCCTCCGAGCGTTTCATAGCTTGCAGCCATATATTCACTTTTTAAAGATTTCTATACCGGGAGGAATCGCTGTCCCTCCAATCTCTTATAAGTTTCTGCTCTTCCATCAGAAGTTCAGTCCAATATTTAACCCTGTCTGTACTCAGTCCAAATAGATCGTATGCTATCTGAATCATAGCAAGGATACTATACGTTTGAGCTAGAGCTTTCACTTGGTATTGCCTTCTTAGAATCTTATCTTCTTTTGTCACAACTCTAATCGAGTTTGCAAAGAATAAATTCTTGTACATATCAACGGTTTCATCTACCAGCTTGCCGGTAAAACTCCAACGATACCGCTTCGGAAATACCTTTTCATTCGATGTTATTTTGATTGTATGCACCACTATATTTCTAGCCTTTACAATCACTTCAAATTTTGATTTCGTCCTTTTCCCTTCCGGTACTGACATTTTCTTTGTTCCTTTCTTTTCCACTGCCTCTTACGAGGCGTGGATTATGAGATTATGCGATTACGCAAGCCGGGGCGCACCGCCGAGCGCCGTTCGCGGTGTAGTTGCCGAGGTTGCCGGCGTAGCTGCAATTCCAAGCGTAGTACGAGTAGCCTCGAGTCGGGGAACGCAGCCGTTGCCAGTCGGCAGACGTCTGAGCATCTAGCTTGTATTTGATTCTTCCTATATTATTCGCATTCGAAGGAGCTGTCAGTCCTGTTGCTTTTTTGTAATAA
>JAETOX010000083.1 GCA_021771575.1 Bacteroides sp.
CCAGTTCCAGGTGATAAATACCGGAGGATTGCCTGACTGGACGACTTTAGTCGTAAAAAATTCGTATGTGAAATTATCCGGCACTACGATAGTCGCTACCGGCATGAAAAACAGCAGTCCTGTGACGATCGCTGTGCAAAGTAGGAAAAAGGATTGGATTCTTAAAACCATATTGTTATAATTTAATTACAGGGTTAAGCGGTCGAGGGTATAGCGAATCAGCCGTTGCATATTGCCGTAATAATCGGCTGAAGCTGCACCGGTGATGCGATTGGCGATAATCAGACAAATAGCTGTGGCGCGATGCCCAAGCAGGTTACACAGACCTGTAATGGCTGCACTTTCCATTTCGTAATTGGTGACCTTGTAGTTGTCGTAGCGAAAACTTGTGATCCGGTCGTTGACGCCGGGCATAGCCAGCGGAAGGCGTAGCATACGTCCTTGCGGACCATAAAAACCGACGGCAGTGAGCGTTACTCCCTTGATTGTCTGTCGGGCATCGTAGAGCCGGTGGACCAGTTCGGTATCCGTATCCACCGCATATGGGCGGGCAGTCAGCGGCGACCATTGGCAGTGTTGCATGAAAGCCTCTTCAAAAGGACGGTCACAGACGGATTCATTGTCTGCATAAAACCGCAAGACCCCGTCACAACCGATACATTTTTCGGAAATAACGAAAGAATCGACTGGAATATCCGCTTGTACAGAACCCGAAGTTCCGATACGAACGATGTTCAGTTTCCGTTTTTTCGTTTTTATTTCTCTGGTTTTCAAATCAATATTGGCCAGAGCATCCAATTCGTTAATGACGATATCGATATTGTCCGGTCCTATACCGGTAGAAATAACACTGAGGCGGTGATGACGATAACTCCCGGTGATGGTAAAGAACTCCCGGTTATTTTTTTTCAATTCTATCCGATCGAAATAAGAGGCAATAGTCTCTACCCGCCCCGGATCTCCCACCAGGATGATGTCGTCGGCAAGTTCTTCCGGCAGCAAATGCAGATGAAAGATGCTTCCGTCATCGTTGATAATCAATTCTGAAGATTTTATAGTAGTCATCCTGTTTTTCTTTGTTCGTAAGCGCAGTCAAATTTAACGATGTTTGATTTATAAACCAAATAATAAATACAAATGATGGGCGATAGAAATTTTAATATATTTACCACAAATTAGTTCGTAATAGGAAGGGGAGGAGGCTATCTATGAGAATAACCTTGGGGTATCTCATGAAAGCGAAGTCACTGTTGTAAAATAAGCTCCTTTTTTAGTATGAAATTATCTGCTTTTTCGGTAAATCCGCTTTTGATTCCCAATCTTTCCCTTCAACTAATGCCTGCTTCCCGTTTCGATGTCCTTTTGGTATCGTATTCGGAGGTGAATATTTTGAAAGCAACGATACATTTTGGCAAATGTTGATGATTATAACCATTGCCATTTTAATGCTTTATTTTATCTTAGCCCCCCAATTCGAATCTTTGGTATATTACCGTTGATCGTGCTGGCAGAAATTCTGATCGATGTGGCGATGACTTTGCTGGTGTTGTGGTTTTGTGGCATCTCTTTGAATTTGATGTCTATGATCGGTATTATCGTGATGTGCGGAATCGTCATCAACGACTCGATTCTTAAGATTGATACCATTATTCGTCTGCAACGTCCGCAGGCAGTTGCTATGATTGCCGGTATGACTATCGGGAGCCTGGCAAGCTTGTATGGGGTGCCTTCGTGCTATATATTATGGGTTGAAGAAAAAATAACAGAAATAAATAACCTTTTGTAAGATGGAAATTGTAACCTACTGGCTAAATTATTTGCTTCACTTCCTGGGACTTCAAACGGGGACCATGGGTGGGCTAAGTCGTATCTTTGTTTTGTTGCTGATCGTTGCTGTCGCTTTTTTGGTAGATTGGATATGCCGGAAAGTGGTTGTGCAAGGTATTCAGAAAATCACCCGGCGCACGAAGGTCACCTGGGATGATTTGGTATTCAATCAGCGGGTCTTGAATAATTTTTGCCATATTCTGCCTCCTGTGATCATCTATGTTTTGATCCCGCTTGCTTTTCCGTATGAACTCCAGGCTTTGTTTTGGATCCGGAAATTGTGTATGATCTATATCATTGCAGCCTCCTTGCGTTTCGTCAATATTTTTCTGGGAGTGTTATTCGAACTGACGAATCAACATGAGGTATTTCGGGACCGGCCTTTAAAAGGAGTTTATCAGATTATTCAGGTCGGGTTATTTTTTATCGGGGCTATTTTTATTATCGCCATTCTGTTGGATAAATCGCCGGCGCATTTGCTGGCCGGCTTGGGAGCTTCGGCCGCTATTTTAATGTTGGTGTTTAAGGATAGCATTATGGGACTTGTGTCCGGAGTACAACTTTCTGCTAACGATATGCTCCGACCGGGGGATTGGATTACGATGCCGAAATACAATGCTGACGGCACGGTGATTGAAGTCACTTTAAATACAGTGAAAGTCCGGAATTTCGATAATACCATCACCACCATACCTCCTTATGCATTAGTGAGCGATTCGTTTCAGAATTGGCGGGGAATGCAGAATTCCGAAGGCAGACGCATCAAACGTTCGGTGAATATCGATGTCGATAGCGTATGCTTCTGTAGCTCTGAAATGCTCGACCGTTTCCGGAGAATCGTTTTGCTGAAAGAATATATCGAAACGACAGAACAAAAGGTAAGAGATTATAATGTTGCTCACGGCATTGGCGATGTGGATCCGGTGAACGGCATTCATCAGACTAACCTGGGGGTGTTCCGGGCTTATCTGGAACTGTATCTGAAAAACTTACCGGATATCAATGCCGATCTGACCTATATGGTGCGGCAGTTGCAACCGACAGAAAAAGGGATTCCGTTGGAAATATATTGTTTTTCCAGGGTAAAGGATTGGGTTCCTTACGAACGGATTCAGGCCGATGTATTTGATCATATTTTTGCTGTCGTCCCTCAATTCGGGCTCCGCATTTTTCAGAATCCTTCGTCGGCCGATTTTCGGCGTGTTTTTGAAGGGACTACTAAATAATAACAGTCCGCCTATCCCGGATAAGCGGACTGTATCGGGGGAGCGACAATCTTTGTGTTGTCGCTCTTCTTTTATATAAACTAAAGTTTACCAATGTAATTCATCCTCTCTGCCATTCCAGTCATATTGTTGATATTTAATCATCACGTCTACGGGGCGCCCGGCAATTCCCGGATATTTCCGGATCAGGCTACGGTCGTTTAATTTCAGAACCAATACATCTCCTTTCAATTCTTCTGACATAGCTTCAATGTCCTCTCCATAACGTGAAATGCCCAACACAATTTCCTGTTCCGTTCTGGAAACTGTCATACAACTAATCCGGGCATCACTTTCATACCCCACACCGTTTTCATCTTTAAAGCTGGTTAAATCCAGAACTACATCCTTACTGCTCGGAGCAATTCCGTTTTCCAATTCCCGCAGATTATAACGATATAATTTATTTGCTGTAGCAAAAAACAGGTAAGGTTCCGTGCGTACAGCATACCAGGAACTCGTTTCGTTCACAACATCTGCAGAAACTTCCACTTCAGCAATAATACGTTGATGATCAGAAAGATTCAGGTACAATATTTTGAATTGCGAACCGTTGCTCAATAAAGCAACTGAATAATTGGCTATAGAGGTATGTGTTCCGAATACTAACTTATAACCGGGATATTCTCCCAGGTCAGGACAGTCCGATAGATTTCCCATCTGGGGTGCAGACAAAAAATGACCGTATGTTTCATCAAATAAATATACTGGATATGGATTTGTGGTTGAAACATTGTAGTTTGCCAGGAAAAAAGACGATGATAAATTTCCACCCAATGGACTCTTTTTGGCGGCAGTGCAATATTGCATAGGAGGCATTCCAATAGGAGATAAATCCATATATTGATATCCCCAGAAACAATTATTAGCAATAGCACATAGAGTGTTCATAGGACAACGGCCCATCATTTTTGCAGATACATGGAAACAAGTCTGTATACTGAAATTCCCTGTTATGTCTGGCAACCACTCCATTGAGCTCGAAGTAAAAAGGTATTCTTCTATATATTGATTTTCTCCTGTTTCGGCTAAAGTTGTCTCATTTAAACTTTTTAAACGATGATCGATCTCGATTTGAAGTCCCGAATTATTATTATTATTTTCTTCTGGTACATAATTCCGATGGATTTTCCGGGGTTCAATTCCCAAGCGATGGCTTGTAAGCGCTTCATAATAATTGGGAGTAAAAACACAACCTTCTTTATCCAAACGTTTGAAAGATAATTCGGCATGTCCTTGGTATTTGCTCAAAACAAGAATTCCATTTCCGGCAGTAGAACTTGAGATATTGATTCTGAAATTCCGAAAAGCTTTGATGCCTAATTCTTTATCTGTTACAATAAAACGGGCCGTATTTTCTCCCAACGGAAAATTAGCATAAATATTCAGATCCTTGGTTTTTGCTACTGCTTTGCGGTTAATCTCCCAGAGATAAGTGAAACGGTTGGTATCCGAATACTGTGTTCCCTCCAAAGTAACTGGTATAGACAATAAATCCATCTGATCACAGCGAATCAAAGTATCGATACCTTGAATGGTAATTTGATTGATTTCTCTATAATCGTAATCGCCTTTATCCTCATAACAGGCCCAGGCAAAAATCATCGCATATAAAAGAAAAATTATTTTTTTCATAACGAGTTTCATTAATTTTTTTCATCAATTTCTTCCAGTCCGGACTTGGTTATTCGCATACCGGTCTCCTCATCGATAATCACATTTTTATTTAACCAGTCTTCCATAACCGCTGCTTTTATCTGAACTGAGGCGGCGGTCCCATCGTATGAATTTTCGTCGGCAAAAGCCGGGTCCAATTCTATCAGCATCAACCATTTTTGGGGATGATACCAGCCAAAGCTTGCAGAATATTCTTCCCACCATACCGGAGCTGACAAAAAATTATTTACCGATAATTTCATTTCTCTTCCCTGGTCGAGTGCTACCTCAAAATCATCTCCCGATTCCAACGCCAGTATCAAGGTTTTATAAACCGGATTCCGGAAACTCGAACTCAAATGGTCGCGATGCAACACGATCCGGAGCGTATCCTGAAAACGGTTGGGCCCGAACACTTGTTTTTCTGTCAGAGGTTCATAATCTTCTCCGGGCACCATATCGGTAGTTCCTTGCAGGCGATTCCCTTTGGCGAGCACTTTTACGCGGTAGGTACGGGGTTGAGTAGATGAATTGCCCAACAACCGGACAACGATTTTAGCTGTATCCGTAGTTATTTCTTCCGGTAGTTTCCCAAATGAGAACCGGACAGAATCAACAAATTCAAAATAAAGACGGTTAACGTCGTCATACTGATATTCTGCTTCTTTTTCACATCCCTGCAAACAAAAGACGAGCAAGCATATCAGGTAGATAATTTTTCTCATACTATTATTTTTTTATACTGTTTCCATATTCATATTCAACTTCCGGCAATGGGAATACAAAAATCCGATCACTAGCAGCAACCTGTTGGTCGGCATTATTGCCCAGAATGGTATGATGCAGACGCTTATAAGTGAAAAAGAGGATTCCTTCGCCAACAAATTCCTTACGTATTTCTTGCAAAATCAACTCTTCTGTTACAGTTTGAGGGTGTACCTCTTGTGGGGTGCGGGACTGTTTGAACGTTTGTAACAATTCGGAAGCGTGTTCCGGATCGTCTTCCATCCATCCTTCTGCGGCAATCAGATACATTTCAGACAGACGGATCAAAGGAACTTTCGGGAAAAAACGTTCGCTGTTATCTGAATTAAATTTGCAAATATAATTTTCACCATTCTTAAACCACTCTAGCCGATAATCCTCCAGGTCTGCCCCATATATTCCCATTTGGAAACCGGACGACATTTGTAAATTTCCTCCTTCATCAGGAGCTTGTTTATGTAGTTCCTTTGCTTGTTCTTTGATCTTTTTGTTTCGTAACGAAAAAATATGCTCATCTGAAAAAAGCAAATCTTTATCGGCAACCTTTTCTACTTTCAAACTCTTTTCATAATCCAGCAGGGCAAATTTTTCACTCTCAATCACTTCTTCGGCCAATTTGCGAGCTTCTTTTCTGTACTCTCCGCCCATATCGAGGTATACCCGGGCCAACAAAGCCTTAGCCGCATAATAATTCATCCGGGCAACATACATGTCGGACTGGTCTTTATTCTCTTTCTCGCCGTTTCCCCATTCATACGGAACCACAGAACGTATCGGATCATTTTCCAGTAAGCGTACGGCTTCAGTCAAATCTTTTATCACCAGTTCCAGGTAATCTTCTGTAGAATAGATGGGAGGAGCCTGGACGCCGAATTTATCCTGCCAGGGTAAGATCCGGGCATTTTTGTCACGTTTTACATCGGGTGCAAATAATCGGTAAACCTCGTAATGATGCATAGCCCGGAGGGCAAAAGCTTCTCCTTTCACTTGATTACGCCGGGTTTCGCTCAATACCGAAGCATTTTTGTCACTCCATTCCAGGATATTGTTGATTGCAGCGATATTAGCATACAGCGTACGCCATATCTGATAAATATAGGCTTCCATGTCCGAATTTTCATAATCATAATCCCGGAATATCTTCATATCATTGGGAATCATAGAATAATCGTATGTTCTCGCCATCACTTCGAGCATTCCGAATGAAAGGTTTTGACCGTACAAATCATTAGTCGACATATCATAATATACCCCTGCCAGCGCTTCGGTAAATCCTCGCTCGGAACTGAACAGTTCCTCTTCTCCGCTTTGATCTATCAATTTGACATCCAACCAGGAATTACAAGAGCATAAAACCAATGCCCACCATAAATTCCAAATGCTATTTCTTGATTTCATAAATTCTATCATTAATCTGTTAACGACTAAAAAGTGACATTCAAACCGACATTAAATGTACGGGCAAACGGATAATTGGTACCTCTTTCCTGTTTCACTGACGACAAACGGAACAAATCGCTGGTACTGAACAATACCTTTAAACGTTCCATATATAACTTCTGAGAAATATTCCGGGGCAGTTCATAGGATAAAGAAACACTTTGTAAAGCAAATAAATGGTTATCGAATACGAGCCGGCTCGTCTGATAAGGAGTCGAAGTATCGCTGATCCGCCGGAATGTAGCGTGATCACCCGGATTTTTCCAGCGATCGTATAAAGCTCTCTTATCAACATTTTTATAAAGATTAGCCCCTTCTACCCTGGAAGCCAGCGTTGAATTGTAAGTCTTACCACCCAACTGATATCTGAACAACAAATAAAGATTAAATCCTTTCCAGCTTAGGTTAGTATTTATATTTCCCTCTATTTGGGGTTTCATATCTCCTACATCTACCTTGTCATTGGTGTCGTATTCGAAACTCATTTCGCCGTTACGTTTAATGTAAATCTCATCTCCTGTAGCAGGGTCGATACCGCCGGAACGAACAACCATCAATGCTGTTTGGGAACGTCCGACTTCATATTTACGGTAAACTACTGTACCTTTGTTATGATGTTCTGCGTCGGCCTGACGATTGATTTCTTCCAACTGATTGGACAAACGGACAATTTTACTCTTATTGTGGAAAGCTGCCAGCGTTACGTTCCATCTCAGATCTTTGGCGGGATTCTGAATCAGGTTAAAACGTAAACGTCCTTCAATACCGGTATTTCTCAATCGTCCGATGTTTTCCACATAATCGTCGAAACCGGTAGACGGTGCTATGGAAAGCGGCAAAAGAAGGTTCTGTGTATTCTTTATATAAAAATCACCGTTAAAAGTAATCCGGCCGTGCAGGAAAGTAAAATCCAGTCCGATATTGTAAGAATGGGTAATCTGCCATTTTAAATCAGGATTTCCATAACCAGCTAATTCAACTCCGAAAGCTCCGTTGTATTCCCGGTCAAAATCGTATTTATAGGTTGTCAAAGCCTGTGTAGACGAAAAATTGGTCGTCCCGACACTTCCTATGGAAGCCCTCAGTTTCAATGAATTTTTCTCATCGGTCGTCCAGAAATGTTCTTTGTGTACATTCCAGGCTAAGCCTAACGACCAGAAAGGAGCAAAACGGGAGTTCCGGCCAAATTTACTGGAACCGTCTGTTCGGAAAGAAAAATCTAAGAAATAACGGTTGTCGTACCCATAATTCAGGTTGGTAAAAAATCCTACCAGACGTGACTTATCATAAATTCCGTTTGGAATAGTTTCTTCCTTAAAGGCATTTGCTGCTCCGACAAAAACAATTTCCGGATTCACAAAACCGACACCACGAAAAGATTCTTCTTCCGATTCCGATTGCGTGAGGTTGCTACCGATACCGATGTTTAACATGTGTCTTTCTATGATTTTATTGAAAGACAGGGTAAAATTGCCGTCGAACCGATCGTTCTGGCCCTTGTTCAGATAATATTCTCCTTTCTTTTTCGGATTGGTCTCGGTGGAATAGCTCAAATCTTCCGGAGACTTGAAAAGATCACTACGGTTAAACCGTCGCGAATAACTGAACCTTCCCTGTAAGCGTAATTCCGGGAGAATCCGCCAATCTATGTTGAAATTATCCTGAATGGATGTATAAGTACTGGTATTACGTCCCTGTAAATGGGCATTATACAAAGGATTCCAGTCTCCCGAAGAAAGTTTCTCTACATATTTTCCGTCCTTGTCATAAATCCGGTCATAAGGATTCTGGTTGGCATAAGTTGAAAAATTTCCGTAAGGGGAGTTTTGGGATTTTACATTATCTACTGATAAATCATTCCGGATATAAAAATTGGTACCGATATTATAATTAAACGTCACATTAATACCCAGACGATCCCGGCCGGATTTTTTCATCACACCTTTATCGGTATCGTAACGCAGATCGACACCATAGCGGAAATATTTGTCTCCTCCCTCAAAATTCAGCGAGTAACGCTGATTCAGTGAAGTGGTCAGGGGCTGCGATAACCAATATGTATTTACTCCTCTCTCTACTTCTTCTAAACGAGAATTGTACAGTTCTTCCAAACGGAGTTGTTCGGTATAATTGTTTTTATCCACATAGACTTTTTCGCTCAAACGCTCGAATTCCAGTTTTTCTCTGGCATTCATCAAATTATAATCCCGTAAATCCGGAATTGAAACATTATAATTTGCATTCAGGTTAATCCGGATTTTTCCTGATTTCGGACGGATGGTCGTAATAACAATGACACCATTAGCGCCTCGGGAACCATACAAAGCTGTAGCACTGGCATCCTTCAGGATAGTCGTCGATTCGATGCGGTTCAGGTCCATATCATAAATCCGGTCGGCCGATACTTCTACGCCATCCAGAATATAAAGGGGGGCGTTAGGATTACTCAATGCGTCATCGGCATTGGCGCGTAAATCGAACCCGTTTTCTCCCCGGATGGTAATATCCGGAATCACATTCGGGTTCGATCCATTGGTCAGGCTTTCGGACAAACGGATTGAAGGGTCGAAAGCATTCAACGCCTGGAGAATATTCAACGCACCTACTTTTTTCAATTCTTCGGTAGCTATAGTTACTTCCGAACCGGTGAAACTCTCTTTAGATTTAGAAAAGTAGCCGGTCACTACAACTTCCTCCATTTCTTCGGCAGCCTCTTCCATCACAATGTTTAATGGTTGTCCATTCACTACCTTTACTTCTTTGCTGCGCATTCCGACAAAGGTACATTCCAGTACAACCGCTTCGCCGGCAAGTGTCTGTAGGGTGAATTTTCCATCTGTATCTGTAGCGACTCCTATGTTTGTCCCTTTTATCATAACTGTCACTCCAGGCAAGGGAAAGCCTTCCTTGTCCACTATTTTTCCTTTAATTTCCCGAACTTCACTTTGACGTTGTACCTGACTGTTTTTGGCCGTAATCACAACGGTGTTATCTATCAATTTATATTCCAGGGAAGTTCCTTCTAAAAGGTGGTTCAATACCTCCGGAAGCCCAAGATTTGTATAATCGGGATTCAAATGAACCAGTTTCCGCACATAGTCATGATTATACAAAAAAGTCACTTGCGACTGTCGTTCGATCTCTTTCACCACTTCTTCAAAGGTGGCATCATGTAATTTCAACGTAATCGTCTCTTGGGAATACCCTTTTGCATTCAATTGTAAAGTTTGCAATACGACTAATAGAAACGCCAGTTTCATAATTCGTACCATTCTTCCCGCCAAAAAAGAACCGGGAAACTTTCTGATCTTCTTTTTTTTCATAATTTTGTTAGACTTAAATCATGTTTATTTAACATCAGACAGGCGACCGATGTCCCCACGTCGGTTACCTGTTTTATTTGCACAGATATTCATTATTCTGAAATATAAATTGTTGTACCCGAAATAATAAACTTTGCAGGGCATGCCAATTCCAACATAGATATAATCTGGCCGAAATCATCGTAACGTTTCAGATTACCGGTAAACTCAATATTCCTTACTTTATCGGATTGGAATACAATATTTACATCATACCAACGGGCTAATGTTTGCATGATTTCTGCTAAAGCCTGACGTTCAAAAACGAAACGTCCTTCTTTCCAGCTGGTGTATACCCGGGCATCTACTACTTTTTTTATCATATTGCGGTTTTCCCGGTCTACACACCCTTGTTCATTGGGAGTCAATACCATCTGACTTTTATCGGTGGACATACATACTTTTCCTTCCACCAGAGTGGTCTGCACAATCTTTTCGTCTGCGTAAGCCCGGAGATTGAAAGAAGTTCCCAATACCTGGATTTGTACATTTCCTGTTTCGATGATGAAAGGGGATGCCGGGTCCGGGCTTACCTGGAAATAGGCTTCTCCCTGCAAACGAATTTTCCGTTTTCCTGGGAGGAAATTTGTCGGATATTCTACTCTACTTTCGGAATTCAACCAAAGCCGGGTGCCATCGGAAAGGACAAGGGCGAACTCCCCTTTGCGGGGAACATACAGTGAATTATAATAAGGAACTGTATTCAGAGAAGAATCGGCTTTATATTCTAATGATGCCGCCGATATGTCGGCCACACTACCGTCATCCTGTCTGATGGAAGTTGTCGTCATGCCTTGCAAACGAACTTGCTCGCCATTAGCCAGCGTAAGTACAGCTTCGTGACTTCCTGCCGGAATAACCCGATTTTGTACTGAAAGTTCCGGGCTTACTGTTTCCGGCCAGCACCAATAAACACCTAAAGCTATTACACACAAGGCTGCAACCAAGCTACGGACGTACCAGTTACCCATCCTGCGGGGGCGTTCTGCTGCGATTCTTTTGGAGAAAGCGCAATAAGCAGACATTGTATCAATGGATAATTCCTGCCGATATTTCTGTTGCAAAAATTGCTGATCATTCAATTGCTCCAATTGGTGTTTGTGTGTTGGCGATTCTGCCAGCCACTTTTCCAATTCTTCCGCTTCATCGGGAGAAAGCCTATTTCCCCGGTAACGGAAAATCAAATCGGCGATCCGGTAAGCTTGGTGAGTTTCTGATTTCATTATTTTCCTGCTTTTTATATAAAGACAGGAAGAATTAAAAAAAGGGGCAAAAAATTAAAAAAATAATAAAAAAAGACTCAAAAGATCATTTAAATAAAATCTTAATATTTTTTTTCCTCTCTTGCGATAGGCTTTTACCGCCT
Organism: Bacteroides sp.; assembly: GCA_021771575.1. Taxonomy (GTDB): domain Bacteria; phylum Bacteroidota; class Bacteroidia; order Bacteroidales; family Marinifilaceae; genus Odoribacter. The sequence goes on from JAETOX010000083.1 coordinate 11,682, forward strand.
CTTCGCTTATTCCCAGGACAGAAGCTATTTCAGCATTTGTTTGTCCGTTGAGTACACCGTAATAGACCTGACGGATTTTAGATGGTAAATCATCGATCGCTTTTTTCAAAGCGATATAAACTTCTTCTTCGATCAATTGCTGCAGAAAAAAATCAGTTTTCGTTTCATCGTTCAGTTGAAAATATTTTTGTTCAACCTTTTCGTGTTCGAGATGATTGATACAACGATTCCGGACCGATACGAACAACCAGCTTTTTAGCGAAGAAAGCTCCGGAAGATTTTGTCGTTGTTTCCATAAATCGTAAATAACGTCCTGCACTAAATCTTCTGCTAATTCCTGATCCTTCAGATACTTTGTTGCAAACATCACCAAAGAGGAATAATATGAATCAAACAAATGTTTATAAGCTGTTTCATCTCCCTCTGCTAGTTGTTGCAAAAACAACTTTTCATATTTGGTTTGTTTTTCCAAGCTGCTGTAAATATATTCTGTGTTTAGAGGAGACAAAATTACTACAAAAAAGTGGGATACAGAAAAACATAGTGATATTCCTAACGCCATCTCAATGTTCCTTGCCATCACCAACCGGGAGGGCGGGACTGTTGGCCGCATCCCTGTGATTGACTACGCGCTGCTGGCGAAGGACTATTACGAGGAGGAGTACAATCGCACAATGACCGACCAGGACTTCCTGGACCGTGAGGACGACTATGTGTTGACATTCTTTCTTGATGAGGACCACCGGTGGATAAGCAGCTACATACTGATTCACTCTTGGAGGGTGGTAACGAGTAACGTTGAAGTTGAATAATCAGGAAGAAGGATTGGACTGATGAAACCGAACATGATACATAGCATTGTAGTCTGTCTGGCGGCGTTTGCACTGCCTTTTATGGTGGCGTGCAGCAGTCGGAAAGAATTCTTGCCAGAAAACGTTACGGAAGTTGCCCTGTATTTGAACATCGAGCCGATTGGACTGACAAAGTCGGTACAAGCAGAATTGCCCGACAACGAGAAGATGAAAAGTGTGCGCGTCATAGTCCTGCATGCTGATGGAACGGTGGAACATAACCGGCATTATTCGTTGGATGGGGCGCAAGCACAGAAATACATCCTGCTTAAAGTAAAACCCCACGAAAAGAAGAAGATATTCCTCTTTGCCAATGAAGAGAGTGTGTCCGCTGTGGAAGGCGTAACAGTAGAAGGTGTATTGGGTGGAAAGCAAACACTGACTGATTTTCCCGAAGTACTGGAATCTCGGGAGCAGGTACGGCGGCGGTTGAGTCTGGATGATAACCTGCCGCGCGGTACACGTCCGTGGTGCAAGGAACAGTATGCCGAGGCGGTGGAACTGTTGTGTGCCGATCGTTACGTTACGGTACAGGATGCCGCTGAGCGTTCGGGAATCGCATCAAAATACGCGAACAGGCTGTCAGACAGCGACGTAAAGGTAAGATAACAGGACGCGGAACGCTTCATGCTCCTTCACCTGAAACAATCGGGAAATACGCGGAAGCCCTGCATCTGTACCGCACCACGCCAATGTCCGCCCGAAAAATAGCCAGGCAGACGGGGGTATCTATAAAGGGTTTTTATGAATACCTGCAAACCTGGCACAAGGACTTGGTTTGCGGACGAAAGGGCATCCCTTACGAGGAAGGCAAGCCTGTGGACTGGTCGTCTGTGCGGAGATATAACCCAGCCACTGCAGCCAAATATGCTGACGCCATAGCCCGGTTGAAAGAGGGCGGACTGACTACGGCAAAGGTCGCGGCAGAGTTTGGCCTGCCCCCTGATTGCTTCAGACAATACTTGAAGGAACATGAACCGGAACTGCATGCCCGTTTGGGAATGAAAAAGACGGAGAGCGGCAAAATGGTATCGCCCCAAAGCATGGAGAAATACAAGGAAGCCATACACCTGTATGAAACCACCTCGGAATCCTTGAAATCTATTGCCCACCGTTTCGGACTGAACGACTGTTCACTGGGACAATTTATCAAACGGCATTTCCCCGAACTGATAGAACGCCGCAAACTGCGGGAACAAGAAAGGAATCAGAAATGCGAAAAAGAGGGGGCGGAACCTGCCGAACTCGCTTTGACAAAGGAAACCGAGTTATGTCAGTCAAGGGTTTCGGTACGGGGCATAGTCTGATCAAAAATTGGAGAAAAGCCTGACAAGGATGTTGAGTATGTCGTTTGTGTGGATCATTTTTCAAAAAAATTGGCAGAAGGGGCAGGATAAATTAAAAAAGTCTATATTTGTTTGATAGAACGAATGACGTTTTATAACTAAAATGTACGGACATGTTGAAAAAGATCGCTTTGTTTATTTTCGGTGTTTTCTTTCTTTCTGCTTTGTTTGCTGCTGAAAGTGAAAAAATTGTATGGAAAGTAGATATACAAGACGAAATAGGTCCGAAAGTGTGGCGGTTGGTGCGTAAATCTTTTGATGAAGCCGAAAAGAAAAATGCCGATTATGTGCTGATACACATGAATACCTATGGAGGTATGGTGGTGTATGCCGATTCCTTGCGGAGTTTAATATT